>CALVRU010000001.1 GCA_944358775.1 uncultured Bacilli bacterium
AACAAATATGCCTATTTTTTGAAATCCGGATATTCATTTCGGATTTCCGAATTTAAATCGACCTCCCTATCGAATAATTACCATCGTGTTTTGTTTTCTTTTGCCAACTGCTTCTTAATATCTCGCTCTTTAAGAGTTTCTCGTTTATCATAGTTCTTTTTTCCCTTACATACACCAATTAAAACCTTTGCTTTATTCTTTTTAAAATAAACTTTTAATGGGACTAAAGTATATCCTTCTAAACGAATTTTATCATGAAGTTTTAAAATTTCTTTTTTATGCATCAATAATTTTCGCGTTCTAGTCTCCGCATGGTTAAAAATATTTCCCTCTTTATATGGTGCAATAAACATATTCAAAAGAAACAATTCCCCACGTTTTACGATCGCATAACTATCACGAATATTACACTTACCATCGCGAATTGATTTAATTTCAGTGCCCGTTAAAACAATTCCACATTCCAGTTCCTCTTCGATAAAATAGTCATGTCTCGCATTTCGATTTAATATTTCCATCAAATCACCTCTTCTCTTACGAAATAAAGTCTAATTCTGTTACAACTCCATTCTGATTTACAATATCCATATACTTGCGATAATAAGTTTGATAACCCTTTAATAATTGATCATTTAAAGAAGAATACGGATACAATACAAAATCATAACGTCCCGAAGCACTCGTCCCTTTGGAATAAGTATACACCAAACGAGCAGCTGGATTTTCTAATGTTACTTTCGTGGTACCGTCTTTTTCTACTTTTTTAACTTCAACAGATGCCATCAAACCAGTTAACTTTTCCACGCCACGTTGCGCCGAAATAAAATTACCCAAAGAATAAATAACCATCGTGTCATCGATAAACTCGATGGGTTCCACCACATGAGGATGTGTTCCAATAACAATATCTACCCCTAAGTCAGCTAAATAGGTTGCAATCGCACGTTGTCGTTCACTGACGCCAAAAGAATATTCCGTTCCAAAATGCATGGAAACCAAAAGCAAATCAACTTGATCACGAACCGCCTCGATATCTTTTTTTACTTGTTCTTCTTCATAGATATTAACCAAATATTCTTTTCCCATCGGTACCTTCAAACCATTTGTCAAATCCGTATAAGAAAGCATAGCATATTTAATTCCATTTTTCTCTTTTACAACCACTTGATTTCGTTCTTCAAAAGAAGCGTAACTGCCCGTTGCTAACACATCCTCATGGCGATTCCAATAAGCTCTTGAATTTAAAATAGCCTGCTCACCACGATCTAAAGTATGATTGGTAGATAATGACACTAAATTAAATCCACAATCGATAAAAGCATCTCCCACCTCGTAGGGAGAATTAAAGCGCGGATACGTAGACAAACCAAGTTCGGTTCCTCCTAAAATCGTCTCCTGATTATAATATGCCAAATCATAACTCGAAATAATCGGTTTTAATTGTGCTAACATCGGTTTAAAATCATAACCACCATCGATCTTTGCATCTTGGTAAAGGGCACTATGAATAAGTGCATCTCCAACCATGATTAAGCTAAGTTTACTAACCTTCTCTTCTGGCGTTTTCGTTGGTTTCACATCCATGGTAGGAGTCGGTATCACTTCATCTTTACTATGGGCATCAAAAAAAAGATCCTGATAAAAGAAGAAACCAACACCAACGAGCAAAAAAAGAAGGAATAGAAAACAAGGAACCACCCGTAAATGAACTCGTCTCTTTCTTTTTTCCGCTTTTCCTTTAATTCGTACGGTCCTTCTTTTATCTTTCATAAAAATCTCCTACAACTTTTTAATTAATTTAAAATCAATCGTCTTTTCTTCTTTGGAAGCTGCCACCACTTGTATTAACACACGATCTCCTACCGTATAACGAAGATGATGCTTCTCTCCTGTTAAAGTAAGAGTGTCTTCATCAAAATGATAAAAATCATCCATACTGGCAATCGGTATCAATCCCTCTACCAAATTATCAAGTTGTACAAACATACCGAAATTCATAACGGAATCGATCATGCCCTCAAATTCTTCTCCGATATGTCCTTCCATATACTCTGCCATTTTCATATCTTCCACTTCGCGTTCACAATCCACCGAAGCTTTCTCCTTCGCTGATGAGTTCATCGCAATATAAGGTAATTTATCTTCCCAATGTTGTAATGTTCGATTCGAAATATCGCCATCAAACAAATAAGTATGCAAAAGACGATGAACCGTCGTATCGGGATATCTTCGAATTGGACTTGTAAAATGAGTATAACACGAGCTTGCTAAACCATAATGGCCTAAATTCTGTGGTTTATATACAGCTTTTTGCATATTCCGTAATAACAAACTAGATAAAATCTTAAACTCTTTCTTTTCCTTTAAAAACTCCAATAATTTCTGAATCGTCGTCGGTTTTACATCTTTCAAATTGCCCGTATACGTATATCCAAGCGTTCCTAAAAAAGTTAAAAACGACCGAATTTTTTCTTCTTTTGGATATTCATGTACGCGATAAATAAATGGCAATTGCATGTAATAAATATGAGTAGCCACCGTTTCATTGGCCGCAATCATAAAGTCTTCGATCATATTTTCGCCAGTTCCTCGTTCACGCAAAACAATCTCAGTTGGGTGACAATTTTCATCGACTAATATTTTCGCTTCATCGACATCGAAATCCAAATATCCACGCTTTATTTTCATATCTCGTAGCACTTTCGAAATCTCAGCCATCAGCCGAAGTGTATCGACATAAGGTTCATATCCTGCTGGTATCTCATTTTTCTCTAGAATCTGATTAACTTTCTTATATGTCATCTGAATTCGCGAACGAATGACACTAGGAAAAATATCATATTTTTCAACTTTTCCTTTCGCATTGATTTCCATCACACAAGAAATCGTCAAACGATCTTCTTCTGGATTCAAAGAGCAAATACCATTCGATAACTGATGTGGAATCATTGGAATCACACGATCAACCAAATAAACGGAAGTTCCACGCTCCATAGCATCTTTATCCAAAGGCGTATTTTCTTTGATATAGTAACTGACATCGGCAATATGGACACCTAATTCATAGTTCCCATTATTAAGACGCCGCGCCGAAATCGCATCATCGATATCTTTTGTGTCATCCCCATCAATCGTAAAAATAACCTGATCTCGTAAATCATGTCGCCCCACTGTTTCTTCTTCTTGAACAGAATCCGGAATCGACTTTAATTGTTCGATCGTCTCATCTGAAAAATTAGGATTAATCTTATATTTATATACAATCGATAAAATATCGACGCCCGGATCATTCTTGTGTCCTAAAATTTTAAGAACTCGACCACGATAACGATCATTCGTAATCCGACTTCCCATCTCAACTAACACTTTATGTCCATCGACGACACCCACTGCATCTTTGGGATCAATTTCAATCTTCACTTTGACCTTTTTATCATCCGGAATCAAATAACCCTTCTTGTTCTTAAAATAGATTTCCCCAACTAATGTGGATAACTCTCGTTTTACAATTCGCAGAATTCGTCCTTCTTTACGATCGATTCCTTTTTTCGTAATCAACTCTACTAAAACCTCATCCCCGTGAATCGCGCCATTCATATGATCTCTACTAATATAGATATCGTCTTCTTCACCTTCTACTTCGACGAATCCAAACCCTTTACGATTTGCTCGTAGAATTCCTTTTTTCAAATGACTCTTTTCCATGAGTAAATATTTATCCTTATTCGAATGGTAAACGATATACTCTTTTTCCAATTCATTCAAAACCTTGATCAATTCTTGTAACGAAGTCACCGTCGTTGCTCCAATGAAATCAGCAATCTCCTCCATTGATAAAGCGTCATTCTGATTCAATACCTCTAATACTTTCTCTTTCATATCTTCACCTTTATCCTAATACTATTATAAAGAAAAAGAGCTTTCATTGAAAGCCCTAAACCATTATTTTACATAAAAGACATTACTAAACTAATTCCAAAGAATAATAAACCAAGTACCATCGTCAAGCGACTGATAAATAATTCGCTTCCTCGCTCTTTTCTCTGACTAAACAAATCAGAGTTACCACCTGAAATAATTTGAGATGCACTCTCTGCCTTATTACTTTGGAGTAAAACAATCGCAATCAATAAAATAGAAATAATTAATAATACTGTTTGCATTTTCTTCGCCTCCAATTCACTAGATATTAGATTACCATACAATGATAAAAATTGCAAATACTATTTGGACAAACTCCGCGGTGCGAACAATCTTTCGTTTCAAAAAACGAGAAAAGAACACAATATACATAACATATAAGCTTTTTCAGCGAGTAAGAAATGTCAAAATAATTCCAACTAAAATTAAGAAGGTTCCAATCACTCCCAATATTAAAAACCAAACCTTTGCTTTTCCACTATAATTAAGCGCCATTGAAGGATTGGTAAACGCCGTTTTAACTCCAAGATTTCCTTTCGAAAAAGCACTCACCAAAGATAAATATTCTCGATTTGACTGGCACGGATAACCTTGCAAAAGCTGTAACATTTTTTTCGTTTCTGGGTGACTTTGAAAATAACTACCCACCGTTTTACTCTGACATAATTCTTCATAAAGACGAACATTCTGATAAGATAAATTTAACTCGCGCATACCGAAAACAAGATAAGCACTAAACTTATTCTCTTCATCCAAATGAGACATGCTTTGATACTGAAACTCTGCCATTGAAACATGATCGACAGCCTGTTGTAAACACTGTGAATCCATCACATAATGATCCATCAATTCAATTGCCCTATGTATCTGTCGTTTTTCGTTATCCGTCATTTTTTCCAATTCTGGATACAAGTAATAAAAATGTTTCTCAATATCAAATAATTTCATCTCTTCAAAAATAGTTCGTAAATATTCCTTACCCTCTTCTTTTAAAGAAAATAAATAACTACTCAACATAACTTTCAAAAAATCTTGATTTGGAAAGAATGTTTCGACAAAACTAGAAATAGGAACAAACATCAAAATCTGAAAATATGCTTTCCACAAACAATATTCTTTCGCCCGCTCCATTTTCTCTATCTGTTCTTTTTTCGTCCCATGAAAAAAACCTTCAACTTGAATTTGCTTTAAACGTTCTTGAAAATTAAAAATAGGCAAATCACATAATTCACCCGCCAAAGTGACCGATGACGGAAACAACATACATCCTAAAGCATAAGAAGATCGATATAACGTAAGAGCAACTTTAGCTAGCGTCTTCGCAAGAAAAATACAATAATTTTCCTTCGAGACAGATTTCTCTTGTACCAAGAAAGAAAGAGAAATAAAATCATCCGCTTGCAAATAGGCAAGATCCGAAATACGAAGACAAGACTGTACTTTACGAATCTGTTGTGCAAACTGAATTCCCATCGGATACTTCTCATCAAAATGACGAATTAACTCTTGTGAAACGACATTCTTTAAAGAAATACGATTTAAATAATCCTTCATCAACTCTTGACGATATGGTAACTGGAACTTTTCTAATATGGAATATGGAAATTCAGTTACCGATATTATCTCAGGGAACAAATGTTCCGGATCAGATAAACGACGATATACCGCCTCTTCTTTACTTAATTCATCGAGAAAACAAGCGCCTCGAAATCGTAAAGAAAAATGCGATGCTTGTAATGGATAACATTTTCGATCATTTCCCATAAAAGAAATAGAACCTTTCGAAGAGACCGTTCGATCGATTCCCTTAATCTGAAAAAAGTTCCCTTCCTCATCCATATAAAAGGCACTACGATCGACACTCCGTGTAAAAAAGCCTAATTGAAAAATATGCTGATTCAATGTTTGATTAACTTGTTCACACCATAATTCATAAGAAGAAAGAGAATTCGTCGATGGCAAACAGATTGGTCGAAAAGTATAAATACCATTTTCCAAAAATAAATCGCCTGGAATAAACAAAGACTTCATCACAAATCGATTGATCAAAATCTGTTTCTCGTAAATCGCTCGAATTTCAGGAACTGGAAAATGACTACTAATTTTCTCTTCCCCATCGAGCCATTCCAAAAAAGTAGTATACTCTTGAAAATCGATATCCCGATAGCAAATCAATCGATAAAATTCATAACACGTTGGCAAAGAATTTAATAATCCTTGCGCCTCCTTTTGCTGACAAAATGCTTGTTTCTTCATTTCGAAAGCAATGGTCTGGTCCTCTTTTTCTGTAAGATCACGACTAATTTTTAAATTGTAAAAAGCTCGTTTTCGCAAATCGAAAACCTGACTCAATACATCTTGATCTGATTTAGAAAGTTCACTTGTTAACTTCGGAAAAGACATCTCATTCGAAAACAATAATAACAAGCGCGTATAAACCGATTTTTCCAACATTGCTAAAGAAGAAAACTCGTAGATTCCAACAAAAGGAGTTAACATCGATTCAAAATAATACCATTTCTGGTTTTTTTGAAACGCCAAAAAATAATGAAAACAGTTACTATCTTTGGCAAAATCAAAATAATACTTACGAACTTCATAGCCCTTTGCACGCAAAAAACAAGAAGCTAACTCGACGATTTCAAAAGGTAGTGCCAATTTTTCTTTTAATACTTGAAACAAACTCCTTTTTTTAAAGTATTTTTGAATCAAATAATTACTAGTCATTACAAAAGGATTCGCATCATCCTGCAACTCTTTTGGAATCATCTGATACATTTCTTTGAGATAACGAACGATCTGTGGATTTTGATAGTTACAATTCACATTTTTGCGATAAGAATGAATCCCATACGGAATAAAATGATTGCGATATCGAAATCCATATTCAAACGTTTGTAAATAAGCGAGCAATTCTTCTTCCGAATGAATTCCAAAAGAAGCATACTGTTCTAAAATCTCATCTTGACTATACTCTTTCTCATTCACATCATCGATCAATTCAATATTCATAGATTCTTTTGCTTCTTGAAAAGAAGGTAACAATATATCATCGAGACTTTCAATTTGTGTCTTCATATTATCCCTCCTTTATCTTAAAGTCATTATACCATAAAATACGAGATTTGAATATTCTAAAGTAGTTACGCTGTTCTAACTACAAATATACCATCCGATTACAGTACTGCTTTCAATAGAGATTCTATTTTTCAGCCACAAAAAAAGAGCATTTGCTCTTTACTTTTGATTAATTTCATCTTCGATTCGCATCAATTGATTGTATTTACAAATACGATCTGTCCGCGACATCGAACCAGTTTTGATTTGACCTAATGACAAGCCCACTGCAAGATCGGCAATCGTCGTATCTTCCGTCTCTCCACTACGATGAGAGATAATCGTCTTATAACCGTTTGCCTTAGCAAGTTCGATAGTATCAAGTGTTTCGGAAATCGTACCGATTTGGTTCACTTTCAATAAAATGGCATTTCCTGCATGATACTCGATTCCCTTTTGTAAACACTCTTTATTTGTAACAAACAAATCATCCCCGACAAGTTGTACTTTATCGCCAAGTTCAACGGTGATCCGATGGAACGCTTTCCAATCATTTTCATCAACTGGATCTTCGATCGAAATAATTGGATATTCTTCCACGAGTTGTTTATAAAAATCAATCAACTCATCACTCGTGAAGGTTTTACCCTCTCCTTTTAACTGATACATTCCATTTTCATAAAATTCACTTGCCGCAACATCCAATGCAAGTTTAACGTCCTTAGAAGGAACATAACCTGCTTTTTCAATTGCTTCCATAATCAAATCAAGAGCTTCTTTGTTACTCTGTAAATTCGGCGCAAAACCACCTTCATCACCGACACCCGTAAAATAACCTTTTTCTCCTAACACTTTTTTCAATGTATGAAATACTTCAGAACCAATGCGAACTCGTTCATGAATCGTCGAAGCTTGTGGAATAATCATAAACTCTTGGAAATCCAAATTATTATCCGCATGAGCACCACCGTTTAAAATATTCATCATTGGAACAGGCAATTCACGGCCTTCCCCAACATAAGCATAAAGTGGTTGATGTGCATTTGCACTAGCCGCTCTTAAACAAGCCATCGAAACACCTAAAATTGCATTAGCCCCTAAATTACTCTTCGTTTTGGTTCCATCAAGCGCAATCATTGCTTCATCAATTTTACGTTGGTCTTCTACTTCCATGCCAACGACACAATCCCGAAGACGCGTATTGACATTTTCAACAGCCTTCAAAACACCTTTTCCCATATAACGGCTACCACCGTCACGAAGCTCTAACGCTTCTCTTTCACCGGTCGAAGCACCCGATGGAACCATAGCCCGTCCCATCACACCATTCTCTAAAATAACATCCACTTCAACTGTCGGATTACCTCTCGAATCCAAGATCTCTCGACCAATTACATTCTTAATTTTCATTCATTTCATCTCCTAATAAATTAACATATTTTTTGAATTCATCGCCGCGATCTTCAAACTTTTTATAGTGATCCCAACTACCACTACCCGGCGACAACACGACGACATCACCGCTCACGGCAAGTTCATCAGCAAGCTTCACACAATCTGGAATCAAATCTTCTACATAAACAGGAATGCCCTGCTCTTTCACAAAAAGAGCAGCCCTATCTTTTACTTCGCCAAAACAAATAACTGCCCTCACATGTTGCAAATAAGGTTTCAAATCATTAAACTCTTGATGACGCTCTTGTCCTCCTAATAATAAAATCGTAGGTTCCGTAAATGCCGACAACGCAATCTGCGTCGATTTTAAATTAGTTGCCTTGCTATCATTATAAAACCGTTTTCCTTGATAATCACGTACGAATTCAAGACGATGTGCCACACCATTAAAGTGTTGCAAAACCTTTAAAATCACATCGTTCGAAACGGCAAACTCTTTGGCGATCATAATGGCCCCCATAATATTCTCTAAATTATGAACGCCCTTCAACATTATATCACGACAAGAAACAACTTGTTCATCATAATAATAAATAACATCATTTTTTAAATAGGCTCCATTTATCTCATGATTACTAGAAAAATATTTTACCGTTGCTTTAATATCTTTCGTCAAATTCAAAATATCCTCATCTTCCATATTTAAAATAGCAATATCAGACGATTTTTGATTTTGAAAAATCTTCTTTTTCACTCTTTTATAATTATCATAGTCTCCCAAGAAATCTAAGTGAGCCGGACTTAAATTGGTCATCAAAGCAATATCCGGACGGAAGGTTGTCAAATTGACCAATTGCTGACAAGAAACCTCCATTACAACGATATCACCACTCTTTAAATTATTGACAAACCCACAAAGTGGAAACCCGATATTACCAGTCAAATAAACCGGCAATCCCGCTTCTTTTAAAAACTCATATGTAAGTGTCGTCGTCGTCGTCTTACCATTCGTTCCCGTAATTCCAATCAATTTTACACCTTTTGGAAACAACGAAAAAGCAATCTCCACCTCATTTACAATCGGAATCTGTAACTCTTGTGCTTTCTTCACATAAATATGATCAAGGGGAACTCCCGGATTTTTCACCAAATAATCAAAACTCTCATCTAACAATTCAGGTGGATGCGAACCGAAAACAAAGTTGACTCCTAATTCCCGTAATTCTTTTACTTTATCCGAATCTTGCTCACTTTCCTCCTTCTTATCATTAATAAGGACTTGATTGCCACGAGCAATTAATACCTTAGCAGCTTCATAACCACTACGAGCAAAACCCAAAATAAAAATTTTCTTATTTTCGTACATTACTTTCACCTCATACAGTACTATTATACTCTAATTTAAATACCATGAGAAGAAAAAATAAAACGAATAGAATAAGAGAATCCGTAAAAATAATAAAATAGAACTAGTTCCACATTTTCCAATAGAAAGAAGAAATTCCTTGCTTGTGACACGGTCACTTCTATGATATAATAATTATCTTAAGGAGGTGGAAAAATGAAGATCGTAACCTTAACCAAAGAAGAATTTGATGCTTTTGCAAGAACCAATAAATATCGCAATTTTTATCAGACATCTAATTATGGAGAACTGATGAGTAATTACGGCTTTCACGAACACTTTTTAGGATTCGTCAACAACGCGAATCGCTTGGTTGGAGCATCCCTCGTTTTATATAAAAAAATTCTATTCAATTACAAATATGCCTATGCCCCACACGGATTCTTGGTCGATTATAGCGATCCTAACTTTTTAATAGAGTTAGCCGACAATCTGAAAAAACTACTCTATAAACAACGTTTCATCTATATCAAAATCGATCCATTAATCCACTGCTCTGAACGCGATAAAAATGGTAATCTCATCTCATACAATAAAGATATTAATAATATTCTAGAAATACTTGCCAAAGCAGATTTCGTGCATCGTGGCTTCAATCAATATTTTGAAACCTGCAAACCAAGATGGAATGCCGTCATAAAAATGACGACCAGTAGTGAACGACTATATATGGGATTTAGCAAACAAATTCGAAACAAAATCAGGAAAGCACTAAAATGTGGTGTCAGCATTTACAAAGGAACCAAAGAAGATATCCCAACCTTCTATAAATTCATCGAAAAGAAACATAAACGTCCATTAAGCTACTATCAAAAATTTCAAGAACTATTCCAAGATGATTTCGAAATCTATTTTGCAAAAATCGATCCCCAAAAGTTCGTCATCAATAGCCGTGAAGAATATGAAAAAGAATTGGAACGAAATGACCGACTCAATGCCGAAATTCAAGACAAGTCCACCAAAGGTGTTACCATTCGAAAATTGCTAAATACCAAAATGCAATCCGATCGCCTAGTCGACATTTACAAAAGCAACATGATTTACGCAACAAAACTATTAAAAGATTATCCAGAAGGCATTACTATTGGAGCAACCGCAATTGTAAAATACGAAAAAGAAATCAACTTATTAATCGAAGGTTGGAATCCCAAATTTTCATCTTACAATCCCAATTATTTAATTAAATGGGCTATTTTAGAAAAATATTGCCAAGAACAATACTTAACATTCAATTTAAACGCTATTACAGGCGAATTTAAGAAGCCAAACAAATACTCTGGACTAAATGAATCCAAATTAGGAATGAGTGCCTCAGCAATCGAATACATAGGTGAATTCGACTATATCATCAATCCATTCATTTATAAAATATGCCAATGGAGGCCAATTCGCAAAAAAATCAACAAAAACACAGAATAAAACTATTCGAAAGAATAGTTTTTTATTTACCTAGATTATTTTCAATTTCCACACAAAAAAATACGTTCCGACTACTCGAAACGTATTTTCATAATTTAATTATTCAACAACTTCGCTGACAACACCAGCACCAACTGTACGACCACCCTCACGAATTGAGAATTTAGTACCTTGTTCAAGTGCAATTGGGTGAATTAAGTCAACTGTAATTGTAACGTTATCACCTGGCATAACCATTTCAACACCACTTGGTAACTCGATAACACCAGTTACGTCTGTCGTTCTGAAATAGAATTGAGGACGATAGTTTGCGAAGAATGGAGTATGACGTCCGCCTTCTTCTTTACTTAATACGTATACTTCACCTTTGAACTTATGATGTGGAGTAACGGTACCTGGTTTAGCAAGTACTTGACCACGTTCAACTTGTTCACGTGAGATACCACGAAGTAATACACCAGCATTATCTCCTGCTTGTGCAAAATCCAATTGTTTACGGAACATTTCAATACCAGTAACAACTGTTTTTTGAGTAGGTTTAATACCGACGATTTCAACTTCGTCATTAAGTTTTAATGTTCCACGTTCTACACGACCAGTAACAACAGTACCACGTCCTGTAATCGTGAATACATCTTCGATACTCATTAAGAAAGGTTTGTCAGTATCACGTTCTGGAGTTGGAATCCAAGTATCCACAGCATCCATAAGTTCACCGATTTTTTCTTCCCAAGCAGCATCTCCCTCAAGAGCTTTTAAAGCAGATCCACGAATAATTGGGGTATCTTCTTCATAGCCATATTCAGCTAAAAGATCACGAATTTCCATTTCTACTAAGTCTAGTAATTCTGGATCGTCAACCATATCGCATTTATTCATGAAAACAACCATTCTAGGTACACCAACTTGGCGAGCTAAAAGGATATGTTCACGAGTTTGTGCCATAGGTCCATCTGTTGCAGCAATTACAAGAATTGCACCATCCATTTGAGCAGCACCAGTAATCATGTTTTTAACATAATCTGCGTGTCCTGGACAGTCAACGTGAGCATAGTGACGTTTGTCTGTTTCATACTCAACGTGTGAAGTATTGATTGTAATTCCACGTTCTCTTTCTTCTGGAGCTTTATCGATGTTAGCATAATCAACGAATTCAGCTTCACCTTTAGCAGCTAAATATTTTGTAATAGCAGCTGTTAAAGTTGTTTTACCATGGTCAACGTGTCCGATCGTACCAATATTAACATGTGGTTTAGTACGGTCAAATTTTTTCTTTGCCATTTTAATTTCCTCCTTTTTCATTACTACTTTATTTTATCTAACAATTGAAGTTTTTTCAACTGTTTTGATACGATTTTTATGAATTCCATAAAAATCTATAATACCAGTGAAGGGAAAAATCCCTTCCTGTTATTACCTATGATTAATTACCACTTTTTTTGATGATTTCATCTGAAATCGATTTTGGAACTTCTTCATAATGATCAAAGAACATTACGAAGTTACCACGACCTTGCGTATTTGAACGTAAGCTCGTTGCATATCCAAACATTTCAGCAAGTGGTACCATTGCACTAAGCATAATTGCGTTACCTCTCGAATCTTGACCTAATGGACGACCACGACGTGATGTTAAATCACCCATGACGTTACCAAAATATTCTTCTGGAACAGTAACGTCCACTTTCATAATTGGTTCAAGAAGAACTGGTTTACATTTATTCTTAGCTTCTTTTAAAGCCATACTAGCAGCAATCTTAAATGCCATTTCGCTAGAGTCTACTTCATGGTAACTACCATCATGTAGTGTTGCTTTAATATTGATCATTGGATATCCAGCAAGAATACCAGTCTGCATTGCTTCTTGTAATCCTTTATCGACAACCGGAATGTATTCCCGAGGAACGACACCACCGACAACTTCATCGACAAATTCATAATCGCTATCTGGATTTGGTTCAAATTTAATCCAAACGTGTCCATATTGTCCACGACCACCAGACTGTTTGATATATTTACCTTCACAGTCGCCAGCTTGTTTGATTGTCTCACGATAAGCAACTTGTGGTTTACCGATATTAGCTTCTACTGAGAATTCACGTCTCATTCGATCTACTAAAACATCCAAATGAAGTTCACCCATTCCAGCGATAATCGTCTGGCCTGTTTCATGATCTGTATGAACTCTAAAAGTAGGATCTTCTTCGGCAAGTTTTTGTAATGCAATTGCCATCTTATCTTGATCCGCTTTTGATTTTGGTTCAACTGCAACCTCGATAACTGGTTCAGGGAATTCCATTGATTCTAGAATAACTGGTTTCTTCTCATCACAGAGAGTATCACCGGTTGTCGTATTTTTAAGTCCGACCGCTGCTGCAATATCTCCTGTATAAACATCCGAAATCTCTGTCCGATTATTCGCATGCATCAATAAGATACGACCAATTCGTTCTTTGCTATCTTTTGTAGAGTTCAATACATAACTTCCACTTGATAAATGTCCTGAATAGACACGGAAGAAAGTTAAACGCCCAACGAATGGATCTGTCATAACTTTGAACGCTAATGCACTGAATGGTTCATCATCATTTGGATGACGAACAGCAGGATTTCCATCCAAATCTGTTCCTTCGATAGAAGCAACATCAAGTGGACTTGGTAAATAATCAATCACTGCATCGAGCAACGGTTTAATTCCTTTATTACCTAAAGCAGTTCCGCACATTACTGGGAAGAATTCCGCTTTTAATACTCCGGAACGAATTGCCCGTTTTAACATCTCGACAGTAACTTCTCCACCATCAAGATAAGTCATCATCATTTCATCATCAAATTCAGCAACTGCCTCAATAAGTTCTTCGTGTTTTTGTTGTGCCAAATCTTTTAAATCTGCAGGAATTTCAATTTCAGTTGATTCTTCCTGTTCTGTTCCATCGAACTCATAAGCCTTCATCGTAACAAGATCGATTACACCATGGAAATCACTTTCCGCTCCGATTGGCCATTCGATTGGTTTGTAATTAACACCCAAACGATCTCCAATCGTCTTCAAACAGTAATTGAAATCTGCTCCCATTTTATCCATCTTATTAGCAAAGATAATTCTTGGAACTTTAAATTCCGAAGCCTGTCTCCAGACAGTTTCGGTTTGTGGTTCTACACCAGCTTGTGTATCAAGTAATGCAATCGCACCATCCAACACACGTAAGCTACGACTAACTTCGACCGTAAAGTCTACGTGTCCAGGAGTATCGATGATATTGTAACGATATCCCTTCCAATGAACTGTCGTCGCCGCAGAAGTTATGGTAATACCACGTTCTTGTTCCTGTTCCATCCAGTCCATCTGGCTTGCTCCATCATGAGTTTCACCAATTTTATGGATACGACCAGTAAGATACAAGATACGTTCCGTACAAGTGGTTTTTCCGGCATCAATGTGTGCCATAATACCAAAATTACGAGTTTTCTTTAATTCTGTATCACGAGCCATAACTTTCTCCTCCTACCAACGATAGTGAGCAAATGCTTTATTTGCTTCAGCCATTCTATGAGTATCTTCACGTTTTTTGACTGCACCACCAGTTCCTTCTGATGCATCAATAATTTCATTTGCTAAATTTTCAGCCATTCCTTTTCCGCCTCTTAATCTAGCATAATTTACTAACCAACGAAGTGCAAGTGCTTGTGAACGATCCGCACTAACTTCGACTGGTACTGAATAGTTACCACCACCAACACGACGTGATTTTACTTCAAGTGCTGGTTTAATATTTTCTAATGCTTTATTGAATACTTCCATTGGTTCTTTACCTGTTTTTGTCTTGATGATTTCGAAAGCATCATAAAGAATTGTTTGTGCTTTACCTCTTTTACCACCGATCATCATACGGTTGATTAACTTAGTAACAACTTTTGATTGATATAGGGGATCTGGTAAAACATCTCTTTTCACTGCACGTCTTTTACGCATAGTTTTTTCCTCCCTTCAATAGTTTAAGTTTATTTCTTAGGTTTTTTTGCACCGTATTTTGAACGGCCTTGTTTTCTATCTTTTACGCCAGCCGTATCAAGTGTACCACGGATAATATGATAACGAACTCCGATTAAGTCCTTAACACGTCCACCACGTACTAGTACGACACTGTGCTCTTGTAAGTTGTGTCCAATTCCAGGAATGTAAGTATCTACTTCCTTACCATTACTCAAACGAACACGGGCATATTTACGCAAAGCAGAGTTTGGTTTTTTTGGTGTTTTGGTACCAACACGAGTACATACTCCACGTTTTTGAGGGTTTGCATTTTTCGTTTGTTTTCTCTTGATTGTATTGTAACCGACACCTAACACTGGAGATTTACTCTTTCTCGTCTTTTCGCTTCTACCTTTTCTTACTAATTGACTCATTGTAGGCATATATTTCAGTCTCCTTTCTTTACACATATCCAGGTGTATCATTTTCTATCTTAAAGATAGGTCTTGCTTATGCAAAACCTAAATTTAATCAGCGTACTTAATATATCACTATCGTAGTCAGAAAGTCAATAGAAAGATGAAAAAATCGTTTTCTTTTCTATTTTTATTCCAAAAACAGAGCAAGGAATACCAGTTTTATTGATAAAGTCGTCCATTTAACTGTATAGCATCAATAATAACATATCCAGAATCTCCCAATACTTGAATTCCCAAATATCGATTTCCTGTTACATTTGTGATGTCTAACGTCATACTAACATATTTTCCATTCTCCGACGTAACTTGTTTAAAACCACTTGTATAATGAACCCACGCAGAGGTAGTAGAATTAACAGCCGCAGAAATAGTAGCCGAATTTTGCACGCCAATTCCAATATAGATAGATGCATAGTGAGTTAAATCCATATTTAAATTGCGCCACGCATCTTGTCTACTTCGACCAGGAAGATCAAAACGTAAAGTAGTACCATCAGACCATGAACGAAATGGACACTCACGAACATCATAATTACCTTTAACCCATGTTCCAATTCCAACTTGATTCACCCATAATATTTTTTTGCTCTCATAAAGCCATTTCGGTCGTACTGTCACTCCATAGTCAGGCATCGTGAACGTTTTTTGTGAAGAAGATAACGTAGTTAAAACTTCCTTTGTTTCGGTATTTGTAACCGTTGCCCCATAGTAACTAAATCCACTATTCGGAGTATTCGTAAGGGTGATCACTTCACCTGGCTTCGCAGATGCAACCGTCGTGGTTTTTCCACCAGTAACACTATCAACAAAAATTGGCAATGTCGATGGATATGCCTCATCGATGCGAATTTGATTCGGTGAAAGAATCAACTCTTTATCTACCAAACCACCTTGTACTCCAATCGTCAGATTTCCACTCTTTCCACTACGATTTTGAATTACCAAAGTAACGGTTACGTTTCCATTCGGATCTATATTTCCATACGGAAGAGAACCCTCTTCTTGATAATACACAGTAATATCGATAGAATTCGGATCCAAATAATATAACTGCCATGAACTTGTAAGTAAGTTGTTCGCTTGAATCGAAATCGGAAATTCAGAAATCTCCTGTTCCGTAAAAGAAAGTGTCATTTCATTTTCATACTGCTCGTTTAACACGTAGTCAAAACGAACGGCCGCTAAACTAAGTACATTTTCTTTTTCAGTAGAAATCGTATAAAAAGCGTAGCTATAACTGCCAATTAAAAGAAGTACCCCAAAAAGAAGAGTTACGATGATCACAGATAATCGTACTCTTTTCTTTAAGAAATGAAATACTTTTTTCGCTTTCTCCTTCATAATGACCTCACTTATTCTCTATAAATCATTATACCCCCCCCCCAAGTGATTTTTGCAAGGAAAAATAGTCACAAAAAAAAGATGGCCTAAAACCATCTTTAGCGGACAATATAATTAACGACTGCACCCCCAGACGGAAGCGGTGTACGAACGGGTTCATCCGATCCATCAATTCCCATGTTATGAGCTTGAATAACGATAATGATAATCGCAATCGCAAAAATACAAAGTAACAAAATCATTTCGCCTAAACCCCAGCCACGTTCATTCAACTTTCTCATAACCTCACTCCTTGTAAAAGCATTATAACATATTTTATGCCAAGAAAAAAGATAGATTTCTCTATCTTTATTCCATAAATTGATCTTCTAATGCTTCTAAAGGTTCCTCATCTGTAAATTGACTTTTTAATTCATACTCGACATTCTTATATTTCTTAAGACCTGTTCCAGCTGGAATCAATTTACCAATGATGACATTCTCTTTTAAGCCTTGTAAGTGATCGACTTTACCACGAATAGCAGCATCCGTTAAGATTCTTGTCGTCTCTTGGAACGAAGCAGCTGATAAGAACGATTCTGTTTCAAGAGCAGCTTTCGTAATACCAAGAAGAACTGGTCTACCTAAAGCTGGTTTCTTACCACGGATAATGACTTCTTTATTACCATCTGTAAATTCATGATAATTAACAAGGCTACCTGGTAAGAATCTCGTATCACCAGATTCGATAATCTTAATACGGTTGATCATTCGACTAGCGATTACTTCGATATGTTTATCAGAAATGTCAACACCTTGTGAACGATACGTATATTGAACTTCTTTTAAGATGTATTCTTGCGTAGTAAGTGGATCCGTAACAGCAAGCAATTCTTTTGGATTGATTGCTCCTTCTGTTAACTTGTCACCTGCTGATACCGTATCACCGATAGCTACTCTTAGTTTTGCACCATAAGTAGTTACATGTTCTTTCGTCTCAAGATCATTAGCAATACTGATCTTATATTTACCATGTTCATCTTCAATCTTGGTCACTTTACCATCGATCTCGGCGATCGCTGCATGACCTTTAGGATTCCGTGCTTCAAACAATTCTTGAACACGTGGAAGACCTTGGGTAATATCTTCTCCACCGGCAACACCACCGTTGTGGAAAGTTCTCATGGTTAACTGAGTACCTGGCTCACCGATTGATTGGGCAGCCATAATACCGATTGCTTCACCAATTTCAACCAAGTTACCAGTTGCAAGGTTACGACCATAACATTTTTGACATACACCATTATGAGTATTACAAGTAAGAATGGTTCGAATTTCAACTTCTTCGATACCAGCTGCAACGATCTTCTCGGCAATTGGTTCCGTAATATAAGTCAACTTCTCACAAATAACTTCTTTCGTCTTTGGATCGACGACTTTCTTATTTGTAAACCGACCGATAATACGATCATATAAACTTTCGATAACCGCACCTGTTTTATCATTCAAGAAAGCTCGAACAATAACACCATTTTCGGTTCCGCAATCTTCTTCTTTCACAATCATATCTTGGCTGACATCGACCAAACGCCTCGTCAAATATCCAGAGTCTGCAGTTCTTAATGCGGTATCGGCACTACCTTTACGAGAGCCGTGACTTGACAAGAAGAATTCCGATACCGAAAGTCCTTCACGGAAGTTCGAAAGAACTGGGATTTCCACAGGCTCACCATTTGGTTTTGCCATAAGTCCACGCATACCAGCAACCTGTGTAAACTGTGCAATACTACCACGTGCTTTCGAATGCATCATGATGAAAATTGGATTATCCACATCTTGTTGTGAAATTGCTTCCAACTCACGTTGAACTTGGTCTTTTGCACCGTTCCATGTTTCGATTACCTTCGCTTTACGCTCATCTTCCGTAATAAGACCTTTCTTATATTGTTTATTAATATTATTAACAGTCTTCTGAGCATCGTCGACAATCTCCTGTTTTTTATCACTGGTTACGACATCACTGATGGAAATCGTAATACCAGAAATCGTCGAATATTTAAAGCCTAAATCTTTCATCTTATCGAGCATAATCGAAGTTTCCGTCGTCCGATAACGTTTGAAAGTTTGAGCAATGACATCTTGTAATGTACCTTTTGCAAAAGGTTTTACAAGAGGCATCTCGGCAATCGCCGCTTTAATATCCGTACCTTTTTCTAAGAAGTATTTATTCGGCGTAATCTTTTGAATATTCTCTTTCGACGGTTCATTAATATATGGGAACGAATCTGGTAAAATTTCGTTGAATTTAATCTTACCAACCGTCGTTACCAAATATTTTCCATGTTGTTCTTCTGTAAAAATCTTATGTTTGAACGAATCGACTGGAATCGCAATTCGTGTATGTAACGTAATTTCACGACGTTCATAAGCCATTAAAGCCTCATTCGTATCTTTGAAGATTCTACCTTCTCCTTCTAAACCAGCTTTCTCCATCGTAATATAGTAGTTACCAAGCACCATATCTTGTCCTGGTGTTACGATTGGATCACCTGATTTTGGATGAAGGATGTTATTCGCACCTAACATAAGAATGCGGGCTTCAGCTTGCGCTTCTTCGGAAAGCGGTACGTGAACAGCCATCTGGTCACCGTCGAAATCCGCATTGAAAGCCGTACAAACAAGTGGATGCAAACGAATTGCTTTACCACCGATTAATACTGGTTCAAATGCTTGAATACCTAAACGGTGAAGCGTTGGTGCACGGTTAAGTAGCACTGGGTGTTCTTTAATGACCTCTTCGACAACATCCCAAACAGCTGGATCTTGATTTTCGATCATTCTCTTTGCCGCTTTGATGTTATGAGCAATATCTTTTGAGACTAAACCATGAATGACATGTGGTTTAAATAATTCAAGTGCCATTTCTTTTGGAATACCACATTGATACATTTTTAGACTTGGTCCAACGACGATAACGGAACGACCAGAATAGTCGACACGTTTTCCTAGCAAGTTCTGACGGAATCTTCCTTGTTTACCTTTTAACATACTAGATAATGACTTTAACGGACGATTTCCAGGACCTGTTACACTACGACCACGACGTCCATTATCGAAAAGAGCATCAACTGCTTCTTGAAGCATACGTTTTTCATTTTGAATAATAATCATCGGTGCACCCAAATCAATTAGCTTTTTCAAACGATTATTACGGTTGATTACTCGACGATATAAATCATTTAAATCACTCGTCGCAAACCGACCACCATCAAGTTGAATCATTGGTCTTAAATCTGGTGGAATAACTGGAATACAATCTAAAATCATCCATTCAGGACGATTGCCTGATTTAGCAAACGCATCCAACACATCGATTCTCTTTAAAAGACGTGTTCTCTTTTGTCCCTGTGCATTCTCAAGTTCTTTTTCGATTTCGGCAATTTCTTTTTCTAGATCTACTTTTTTAAGTAATTCTTTAATTGCTTCAGCACCCATTCCAACACGGAAACCATTTCCATATTTTTCATAGTATGCACGATATTCTTTTTCAGACAAAATTTGCTTATTTTCTAAAGGTGAAATACCTTTATCAATAACAACATAACTGACAAAGTATAATACTTCTTCCAAATCACGTGGACTCATATCAAGTACTAATCCCATTCGTGATGGCACACCTTTAAAAAACCAAATGTGCGAAACAGGACTTGCAAGTTCGATATGTCCCATTCTCTCACGACGAACTTTCGAACGGGTTACTTCGACGCCACAACGATCACAAACGATGTTCTTATAACGAACGCGTTTATATTTTCCGCAGGCACATTCAAAATCTTTCGTTGGTCCAAAAATCTTTTCACAGAATAGACCATCCCGTTCTGGGCGAAGAGTACGGTAGTTAATCGTCTCTGGCTTTTTAACTTCCCCGTAACTCCATTCCCGAATCTTATCCGGAGATGCAATACCAATTTTAATCGCTTCAAATTTATCAACTGCTAGCATTACTCATCATCTCCTTCCATAGAATCAAATTCAAAATTTTCATTATCCATAAATTCTTCTTCAAAATCATCATCGTCGTCATCGTCATCAAAAGAATCTTCTTCATCATCGTATTCTTCCTCCGAACCACTGACTTCTAATGGAATTGGTTTTTCGATTTCTTCGATGTCCGTCTTAACATCGTCTTTTGATTCTTCCTCTTCGATCTCTTTCATGTCGAGACTTCTACCCTCGTCATCGATAATGTTCATATCGAGACCTAAAGCTTGAAACTCTTTCATAAGAACACGGAAACTTTCTGGAACTCCTGCCTGATTGATTTCTTGTCCTTTGACGATCGATTCGTAGACTTTAACACGACCGATGACATCATCGGATTTAACCGTCATCATCTCTTGTAGAGTGTGAGCAGCACCATAAGCATAAAGTGCCCAAACTTCCATTTCTCCGAACCGCTGACCACCAAATTGCGCTTTACCACCAAGTGGTTGTTGCGTAACTAAAGAATATGGTCCTGTACTTCTCGCATGTAATTTATCGTCGACCATGTGGTGTAATTTAATCATGTACATGACACCGACACAAATTCGATTATCAAATGGTTCTCCAGTTCTTCCATCGTATAAGACCGATTTACCATCCGGATCCATTCCTGCTTCTTTCATCATTTCTGCAATATCATCCGTATTCGCACCATCGAATACTGGAGTTGCCGTATGAACACCTAATTTTTTCGCAGCAAGTCCTAAATGCATCTCTAAAACCTGTCCTAAGTTCATACGTGATGGAACACCTTGTGGATTCAACATAATATCAACTGGTGTACCATCTGCCAAATATGGCATATCTTCACTTGGTAAAATAAGGGAAATAACACCTTTGTTACCATGTCGACCAGACATTTTATCTCCAACTTGAATTTTTCTCTTTTGCGCAATGTAGACACGAATTACTTTACTGACACCTGCAGGTAACTCATCATTTTCTTTTCGAGAATAAATCTTGACTTCATGTACGATACCTTCTGCACCATGTGGAACACGAAGAGATGTATCACGAACTTCACGTGTTTTTTCACCGAAAATAGCATGTAACAATTTTTCTTCCGAAGTAAGTTCAGCCATTCCTTTTGGTGTTACTTTACCAACTAAGATATCGCCTTCTTTCACTTCTGTACCAACGACGACAATACCATTTTCATCAAGGTTTTTACGAGCTTCCTCACTGACGTTTGGAATATCACGAGTAATTTCTTCTGGTCCTAATTTCGTTTCCCGACATTGCATTTCGTAATCTTCAATATGAATCGAAGTATAAGCATCATCGCGAACTAATTTTTCATTTAAGATAACGGCATCCTCATAGTTATATCCGTTGAACGTCATAAATGCAACGACGACGTTTTTACCTAATGCAAGTTCACCTTTATCCATACTAGGACCATCGGCAATGACATGTCCCATTTTAACTTCTTCGCCAACTTTGACGATTGGACGATGATGGTAACAAGAATCTTGGTTACTCTCTTCGAAATTGGCAAGATAATATGTATCTTTTCCTGTTTTATTTTTAACGACAATTCGTTTCGCATCGACATACTCGACAACACCGTCGGCTTTCGCAACAACTGCTGCTCCAGAATCCCGGGCTGCAATATATTCGACACCGGTTCCAACAAAAGGTGCTTCTGCTTTTAAAAGTGGTACCGACTGACGTTGCATGTTAGCACCCATCAAAGCACGGTTCGCATCGTCGTGTTCCAAGAATGGAATACAGCTCGTCGTCACCGCAACTACTTGTTGAGGTGATACGTCGATGTAATCTACTTGTTCTGGTTTTGCTAAAATATTTTCACCACGATAACGAGCAGATACGCGATGAGCAATAATATTGTTATCTTCATCCGTATCGACAGTCGCTTCTGAAATAATTAAATCCATCTCTTCATCGGCCGTCAAATAACGAATTTCATCCGTAATATGACAGTTTTCCACTTTTCGATATGGCGTCATAATAAATCCGTATTCATCTACTTTCGCATAACTTGCAAGCGAGGTAATAAGTCCAATGTTCGGTCCTTCTGGTGACTCAACTGGACAAATACGACCATAGTGTGATGGGTTAACGTCACGAACTTCCATACCTGCACGATCACGAGATAATCCACCTGGACCTAATGCAGATAAACGACGTTTGTGCGTTAATTCCGAAATCGGATTAATCTGATCCATGAATTGCGACAATTGGCTACTACCAAAGAATTCTTTCATCGCTGCCGTAACTGGACGAATATTAATCAAAGTCTTCGGTGTTACTTCTTCCATCTCTTGAGTAGTCATTCGCTCACGAATTACTCGCTCCATCCGACTGACACCAATGCGGAATTGGTTTTGTAAAAGTTCTCCCACTTGACGCACACGACGATTACCTAAATGATCGATTTCATCAAAATTACCAAATCCATCTAATAAATTCAAATAATAAGAAACCGCCGCATAAACATCGGAAATCGTAAGTCTCTTTACTTCGATCGATTGATCGTTACCGATGATCGTAATTGTCTTCTTCTTATCTGTCGGATCGACGATTTTAATTTCTTGTACTTTATTATAAGAATCTAATTCTTCATTTATTTTAACTTCTTTTAATCCGTACCCTGCTACAATTACTGGACGTAATTCTTCAATTAAATCCTTCGTTACAACCGTTCCTTTTTCGGCATAAACTTTATCTTCCCATTTAATATCTTCTGCTAAAGTTTGTCCTAAAAGACGATCTAAAACATTCAATTTACGGTTGAATTTATAACGACCAACGCGCGCTAAATCATAACGGAATTCATCAAAGAAACGCGTAATAATATGGTTCTTCGAAGAATCTAAAGTAGCTGGTTCTCCTGGTCTTAATTTTTCATAAATTTCAATTAATGCTTCATCTAAATTACGAGTCGAATCCTTTGCAATCGTATTTTCAAGATAAGCATTTTTACCAAATACTTGATAAATATCTTCATCGGTCGATAACCCAAACGCTCTTAAAAGAGTCGTTAAAGTTACTTTTCTCGTCCGATCGATTCGAACATATAAAACGTCTCTTGCATCCGCTTCGAATTCAAGCCATGTTCCACGTGTTGGAATAATTTGTGACGTAATTAATTCCCGACCATTTTTATCGATTTCACGATTAAAATACACACTTGGTGAACGTACCAACTGCGATACAATAACCCGTTCTGCTCCATTGATAACGAACGTTCCACTATCCGTCATAATCGGCATATCACCCATGAAAATTTCTTGTTCTTTGACTTCGCCTGTCTCATGGTTAAAAAGCCGTACCTCTACTTTTAAAGGAGCCGCATAATTCGTCTCACGATCCTTACATTCTTTAATAGAATATCTCGGTTCATCAAAATGATAATCACCAAATTCCAACGACAAAGTTCCCGAAAAGTTTTCCACTGGGAATAAATCATCAAAAACTTCCTTAATTCCTTCCTCTACAAACCAACGATAAGATTTTGTTTGAATTTCCAACAAATCTTTAAGGTTGAACGTATTTTTTATTTTTGAGAAATTTCTTCTTTTTCTGTAATCTCCACAATCCACAATTTTATATGCCACTAAAATTCACCCCATCACTTATTTTTCTTCAAAGAACATATTTTTTCGGTCAAGATAATACGTTGCCAATTTATATTAATAACATAATTTAATCAACAAGTCAATCAAAATCGCATCGAATCACAAAAAATCCTTTTATTTTATTAACGATACTAACATGATAATATTTTTCCATGTCGGAAAGAATCGATTTTGCCCCCTGTTCTTTTCGAACAACAAAATACAGTGCCCCTTTTTTAGAGAGATGATCACGAGCTCCTAACAAAAAGTCATACACTACCTTTTTCCCCGCTCGAATCGGAGGATTCGTAATAATCAGATCAAATTTTTGATCCTTCAAGCCCGCATAAACATCACTCTCTAATACCGTCGCCGAAGTCACTCCATTTTTTTCTAAGTTTCTTCGAGCCAAATGCAAAGCCCGTCGATTCACATCGCACATCGTCAACTTTGCTTCCGTAACTTTACCTAGAATAACACCGACAACTCCATAACCGCATCCCAAATCCAAAACTTCACCATGCACTTCAGTAAGCGGAATGTTCTCTAATAAAACACGCGTTCCAAAATCTAATCCTCTCTTGGAAAAAACACCATTATCCGTCGTAAAAGTAAAAAGATGTCCAAACATTCCAACCTGGTAATCATGCATATTACTAGGTAACTTCTCATTCGTAAAATACTGACCCAAACGAAATCAACCCCTAAAACAAGAAAAGAACTAACCTACATAAAAGATAAGTTAGTTCTCCTTTCGTACCAATATGATACACTAAATTTTACAATTGGTCAACCCTAAATTTGCAAAGAAACTCTAATCAACAGTAATTGCTTCGATCTTTAAAACGACACCATTTTGATTATACGTATATACTTCTCCCTTCGTAGAATCACTACCGACAACAGTAACTTCTACGTTGCCAGCTTCCGTTGTTTTAATACTCGTAATTCTACTAGCACTACTATTGTAACCACTAAAAATCTTTTGATTACCTAAAAATAATGCCCATTTATCATTGCTATTCGTTGTTACCGCCGGTGCATATTCAATATAAGTTTTTTTATCATTCAGATTAATCTTATAACATTGACTTCTCGTAGTATCCGTAATCGTAATATCCGTATACACTTGATCCGTACCACAAGCATTATAGGCAGTAAGATCTTCATTATCTTCAATAATTGGTGTTGGTGTAGGTATTACTTCATCATTATTGTTTTCTGAATAATTTCCATTTTGTTCAGATAAGTAAAAATACATTCCCAATGCACCAAGTAGAAAAAAGATAATTGCAATCATACAAGCCAAAATAACCGTTCCTTTAAATTGTTGGCTGACTTCTTTTTTATTGGCCATACTTTTCCCTCCTATGATACATTAAATATAACAAAAAGTAAGAAAAAAGTAAAGCAAAAGGATTGGTTCCCCAATCCTTTCTATTCATTTGGCGTCGATTATTTTACTTCGACTTCAGCGCCAGCTTCTTCAAGCTTAGCTTTGATGTCAGCAGCTTCATCTTTTGAAATGTTCTCTTTTACAGCACCGCCGTTATCAGCGATATCTTTAGACTCTTTTAAACCAAGACCAGTAATTTCTTTAATTACTTTGATAACTTGAACTTTAGCAGCTCCAGCATTTACTAAAGTAACTGTAACTGTAGAAGGTCCGTCATCTTGAGTAGCACCAGCTACTGGAGCAGCAGCAACTGCTACAGAACTTGGATCAATACCAAATTCATCTTTCATTGCCTCTACTAAATCATTAATTTCTAAAAGAGTCATTTCTTTTAAAGCGCTAATAAATTCATCTCTTGTTAATTTTGCCATTTTATTTTCCTCCTTATAATCAAATTAAAATTATTTTTCTTCTTTTTCTTTTGCGTATAAATCTAAGCAGATAGCCAAATTCTTTGGAATTTGCATCATACCACCAGCAAGCATTGTGAGTAATCCATCGCGTGATGGGATATTTGCTAATTTTGCAAGTTGAGCTTGATCCGAAATAACTCCGTCCACAACTCCTACTTTTAAAATCAATGCATCGTGGTTTTTGGCAAAGTCCGATAAAACTTTGATTGGTGCAACTTGATCTGTTCCGAATGCTAATGCACTAGGTCCTACCAAATTTGCATCGATATCGACATTAAGATCAGCAAAGGCTCTTGCCATCAAAGTATTTTTATATACTTTGTAATCAGAACCAGTTTCTCTAAGTTTTCTTCTTAACTCTTTTGACTCGCCATCTGTTAGACCACGATAATCGAAAAGAACATAAGTAGAAGCACTTTGAACATTGTTCTTAATCTCATCGATTGTTTTTTGCTTAGCTGCTAAAATCTTTGCACTTGCCATGTTTCGACCGCCTTTCTTTTAAATTTTAGGAGCGCCATAAAAAAGGTCTTTTATCCATAGACAAAAGACCTCTCTTTACTAAAAAAGTAGTCCTCGGTAGGATTTACTTTTATACCTACTGTCTATGGCACCAATAAAATTAAATTTATTATATAACGATTGCAATTATTTGTCAAAGTCATTTGTCATGATTTTAATACCAGGACCCATCGTAGTTGCAATCGAAATATTCTTAACGTAATCTCCTTTTACAGTTGTAGGCTTAATTTTAAGTAAATTCGCTACAAATGCATTTAAGTTATCAAGTAAATCTGCTTCACTGAAAGAGACTTTACCAATAATTCCATGAACGTTTCCAAAACTATCTGTACGGTATTCAACACGTCCAGCTTTTACTTCGTTCACAGCTTTGACGACATCTGTTGTAACTGTTCCCGTTTTAGGGTTTGGCATTAGACCTTTTGGTCCTAAAACACGACCTAGTTTACCAAGAAGTGGCATCATATCAGGAGTTGCGATCATAACATCGAAATCGAACCAATTTTCTTTTTCGATTTTTTCTAACATATCGACATCTCCAACATAATCTGCTCCAGCCTCTTGTGCTTTCTTCGCATTCTCGCCACGAGCAACTACTAAAACTTTTTTCGTTTTACCAGTTCCATGTGGTAGTACGATTGCTCCTCTTAATTGTTGATCAGCTTTTTTCGTATCTAGATTAAGACGAACTGCAACTTCGACCGTTGCATCAAACTTACTAACAGAAGTAGTCTTTACTAACTTAACAGCTTCTTCTTTTGAATAAAGTTTTCCTTTTTCAACATTTTTAGAAGCTTCAAGATATTTCTTTCCTCTATGTTTCATTCTTTAATTCCTCCTTATGTGGTAAAAAGCGGATAATTCCTCCCACATAGGTATAAACCTATATGTGTTAAGAACAAATTAATTTTCTTCTTTTTTCTCGTCTTCGACGACTGGAACTTCAGGCGTTGCTTCTTTGTTTTGTTGTGCTTCTTCCATCTCAGCAAGTTCTGCTTCACGCTCAGCCATTTCTTTTTCTTCCTCTAAAGCTTCTTTCGCTTGTTCTTGAAGTTCAACATCGTTAACACCTTTCACAGCAATACCCATATTACGAGCAGTACCTTCGACGATCTTCATTGCTGCTTCGATATCGTAAGCGTTTAAATCCGGTAACTTAATCTCAGCAATTTCTCTAATTTGCTCTTTCGTCAAAGTTGCAACAACTTCATTGGCACCTTTAACGCTACCTTTATCGATCTTTGCATATTTCTTAAGTAAGAATGGCGTAGGTGGAGTTTTAATTACAAAGTCGAAACTTCTATCGTCATAGATCGTAATTTCAACTGGTAAAATATCTCCCATCTTATCTCTTGTCGCATCATTATACTTAGTACAAAAATCTTGTAAATTAATTCCGGCAGGTCCTAACACTGTACCAACTGGTGGTGCTGGTGTCGCTTTACCGGCTGGAATTTGTAATTTAATCTTCTTTACAACTTCTTTTGCCACGAAAAACACCTCCTATATTTTTATCGTTTTCGCGAGTGGTCCAAATAGCTTTGTCCGCTTTTTTCAAAGCTTTGCCTCCCACTAATACGCTATATAAAACTAAATATAGCTCTTAAATAATAACATGAATATGTCAATTAATCAACACTTTTTTCTATTTTTATCGTTATGCCAATTGGATTTGCGAAATTTCTACCTCGACAGAAGTCTCTTGACCAAACAAGTCGACCGATAAGACCAATTTCTGATTGGCAAGATCCACTTCATCGATGGTTCCAAACATTCCAGTAAATGGTCCGGCAATAATTTTAACCTTCTTGCCAACTTCAAGTTCTTTATTCACATCGAGACGACTAATACCCATACTGTTCAAAATCTTATCGACTTCTTGGGGTTTCAATGGAATTGGTTTAGCTCCTTTACCACTCGATCCAATAAAACCAGTTACTCCTGGAGTATTTCGAACGACATACCAAGCTTCGTCACTCATGACCATTTCGACTAAAATATATCCAGGAAACATTTTATGAATATGTTCTTTTTGAACACCGTCTTTTACTTCAATTTCACGTTGTTCCGGAACGATTACACGAAAGATATAATCTTTCATATCCATCGATTCCGCACGCATCTCTAATTTTTCTTTTACTTTATTCTCATGACCAGAATAAGTATTCACTACATACCATTGTTTTTCCATCTTATCACCTACATCCACGTTTTAATCAAAGCTACTACTAATTCAATTAAATAAAAGAAAATAGAAAAGAATAATACAAACACAATCGTTGCAATCGAATACTTCACCATATCTTTTTTTGATGGCCATTTTACCTTTTTTAACTCGCCAATTACTGCTTTAAACCAAAGCCGAATTCGTTTGCCTAAACCAACTTTCTTAGTCGTTTTCTTCGGTGCCGTTTTTTTCGTACTTTTCGTAGTCTTTGGCGTTTCTTTTTTACTCGCCTTCACTACTTTCTCTTCCTTCACCGTCTCTTGTGCAGAAACCACCTTTTTTTCAACCTTTGTCTTCTTACCTTTACTAGAAGCCTTTGCTTTAGCCATAACCATTCACCCATCCTTTTTAGTATATGCTAAATTTCTTCAAAATAAAAACACCCTTTCGTGTTACCTATAACCTAGCACGAAACCGCAAAAAAGTCAACAAAAAAAGCCGATCTTCTAACGGATTTTAATCAGCTTTTTTAATTCTTGCACCTTATCTTCATTTTCCACTAATGGTAACACATCAAAAAGATCGATATTTTGAGCATCTTTTTTCTGTTGCAAATATCGTTCAATCATAATCGGATGAAGCACCGTATTATCACGATAGAGCGTAATCATCGGATCGTGACACAAATCAAGACGAGCAATTAATCGATTCGATGAGACGACATCCAACATAGAAACATCACTATAAAATGGATTCCAACGGCTCGAATCCGAATACCGAAAATGGTCATAAGAAAAATACGAAAGATAGGATGGTCCAAAATAATAACTTAACACTCGCTGCATAATTCCAAATACTCCATCATAAGTATGTGGCCGCAACAATTGATTTTCCGAATTCAAACTGGATGCAACAAATTCTTTTTCCACACTTGGAACACTTTGCCGCGTCAAAACATCCCCCGCTATCGTACAGACACTTTGATCAAAACGTGCTCCCATTTCAAAGAACAAATGATATGCATAAAGATTACGCCCGAGTGGAATACGACTAAGATGTAGTTTTGATCGATCAAAATCAATATTAAAATTATATTCTTGATTCATAAAAATAGTAAGCTGCGATAACACTGATTGAACTCGAAAATCCGGTTTATGTGCTTGAATAAAATCACTTACCGCTAAAAAACGCAAATATTCTTCGTGCAACACTTCTTTTACAAATGATCGTTCCATAAAATCATCCCTCCTTAAAACATGTTCTATTATAAAAAAGACAAAGTAAAATTGTCAAATAAAAAAACAAGTTCTTCACTTGTTTTAAGACATCGCCTGAATCACAAAGCCAATCACCATTAAAGCAACACTGGTAAAAAGGAATCCCAAAAAAACAGTATTCGCAAAAGCTCCTTTGGCAAGATCTTGCGGTATCTCATCATAAGAGTCTTTTTCCACCCCTACTTGATGATCAGTATGATACACCAAACGCTTACCACTTTGATCCGTTGCTCCACTACTAGCTTGTTTTATTTTTAAATCGCGAACATAATCGGAAAAATAAATATTTTGACCTTGTAACAAAACCGCTTCATAATAAGGAACATCACTTTCCGGAAGAAGATAAAGATAAGTATCAAAAGCTTGATACAAGGTATTAAAATCCGGTAATCTCCCTTGTGTATTGGCATACGGCCAATCGAGATACAAACCAATTGCAAAAGTCGTAAACAAGTTGCGATCGTATTGTTTCCAATCGGCAATTTCTTGTAAAGATGCCTGCTCTACATTATGAAATACAACCTGAGTAGCATTCGTCCAATTAACCATCGTTTTTTGAAAATCAAAAGATGGTACATATTTCAAGTCTTTATGCAAATTCTTCAAAGTAAGATCCATTCCATAAAGAAGATTTCGCTTTTCTTCCGTGCTTCTCGGATAAGTTAACCATTCGAGCAAAGATACTGCATTATCCACAAGACCTCACCTCTATTCTAATAATAAGTATATCACGAGATAAAATCTTTGGAAACTATTTTTTTCTTTTGTAAGTATTCCCTTAGTTGTCTACGAATTCGATAAACTTTTGATTTCACCCGAACAATCGGTAAATCGAGCAAAGAAGATATTTCCGCGTAAGAGAAACCATTGTATTGTAATTCAAAAGTCAGCGCATCTTCAAACTTTAAATTATTTTTGAATTCGATAAATATGGTCATAAGTTGGTGATAGGCCACTTTTTCAAAAAGGTCCTCATTTCCCATTACAAAATCACCATAGCAATCATCTTCCGAAACTTCGTAATCGAGCGAATACGGTACTAAAAACTCATACGGTTTATTACGACACAACGAACGTAGCGAATTGGCAATCGAAGTTCGAATACAGACAAACGCATACGTCGCAAAAGAAGCATTCTTTTGACTTTGAAACCGTTGAATCGCATGAAGTAATCCGCAAAAACCTTCCTGGCACAAATCCTCATAAGTGAGACCAACTAAATTTCCTTTTACCAAATACATCTTTGCAATTTTATATACCATCGGACGATATTTTTGATAGATCTCATCAAAGGATACTTCGGTTTTACCATCTACATTCAAAAATTCACGATCATCTTGTTTTTGCACAACATCACCTATTTTTCTGTCTTAACACCTCGTAAATCATAATTCCACACGCTACGGAAGCGTTAAGGCTATTTACCTTTCCATACATCGGAATACGTGCAATAAAATCACACGATTCTCGAACGAGACGACTCATTCCGCTTCCTTCGTTACCAATTACAATTGCAATTTTTCCACGATAATCAATTTCTCTATAATCTTGACTTTCTGAAAGATCCGTACCGACAATCCAATATCCATTCTGTTTCAACTTTTCAATCGTCCGCACCAAATTAGTAACCGCTACAATCTTCATATTTTCCGTTGCTCCACTGGATGTTTTCATCACCGTCGCATTTACCATAACACCACGGTCACTCGGAATAATGACACCATCCACGCCAGCAGCCTCACAAGTACGAATAATTGCTCCTAAATTATGGGGATCTTCAATATGATCTAAGATTACTAGAAAACCATCATGATCCATCGCCATTACATCTTCAAGCGAAGCGTAAGAATAATCCTCTACTTCTAGCATTATACCTTGATGATTACCTTTTGCAAGACGATCTAATTGGTATTTCGGCATCGTTTCAATCCGCAAATTTGCTTTTTGAATCAATGAATTTAGTTTTTCATCATGAAATCCATCTTGTAAAATAACTCTTTTTACTTTTTTTGGTAAATTTAAAAATTCGTAACATACATTACGGCCGTATACAATCATATTGTTCCTCCTAATATTACATTCATAAGTTCCAAAATTCGTTCTTCTCTTCCTAAAAAAGAAAGATATCCGACAACTGCTTCCAATGCTGTCGCATGTTTATACGTCAAAATATCACAACTTTTCGGATGATGAGTACTTTTCGTATTACGCGCTCTTCGAATGATATCAAGTTCATCCTCATAAAAACAGTCGTTTTCTTGTAGATATTCTAAAATACGTGCTTGACTCTTTGCGCTGACATAATTTAAAGATTCTGTTTGCAAATCATTGACATTTGCAATCTTTTGATCGATTAAATATCGTCTTACATGACTTTCATAGACACTATCACCAAGGTAAGCAAGTACCAGCGGATTCAATTCAAGAACATTCATAAAATCACCACTCAAAGTATACCATCAAAAAAAGTAATCCACAAGTTTTGTGGATTACTCTCTTAACGATCATCACTGCGAAATAAAATCAAGACAAGTCGTAAAATTTCTAATAACGTCGTTGCTAACGAAGCTACATAAGTCATCGCTGCACTACGTAACATATCTTTTGTTCCATCCAATTCCTGGTTCGATAATAAATTTAACTTTAACAACTGTTGTTCTGCGCGGCTACTAGCATTGAACTCTACTGGTAACGTAATTAATTGAAAGAACAAAATCACAAGTTCTAATCCCACACCAATCCACGCAAGATTTAACATATTAAATAAAAATCCAATTAAAATTGCAATATAACCAAAACTAGATGCTAAATTAACAAACGGAACTAAAGCTCCACGAATGCGCAAAAACACATACCCTTCTTTATCTTGAATTGCATGCCCACACTCATGAGCCGCCACACTTGCACTAGCAATCGATGTCCCATTAAAATTGTCTTTTGATAAGCGAATCACCTTGCGTGAGGGATCATAGTGATCCGAAAGAAATCCAGAGACCTCTGTAACATAGACATCGTCCAAACCATTGGCATCTAAAATCTTACGCGCCACTTCTACACCTGTCAAATGATTCTTATTTTCAATTGCCCGATATTTTTTATAACGACTATTAATATAAAACTGTGCCGCTAAAGTAATAACGACTCCTAGTAAAATTAATCCGTAGCCAATCCAATCAAAACTAAAATAATAGAACAAAAACATTCCTCCTCAAACTCGTTCGTACGTAGTTCCTTCGCGAGTATCGATCAATTTAATTCCTTTTGCTAATAATTCTTCGCGAATTTGATCCGCCCGTGCAAAATCTTTTGCTTTTTTATATGCATTTCTTTCCTCGATCTTTACAAGAACTTCTTTTTCCAAATCCGCATCGATTTCTTCTTTTTCCTCTTCATCGGTAATTAATCCAAGTGACAATACTTGGTCAAAATCATTCACTAAATATAATTTCGTAAAATCCGATAACGTATCATCTTTTAAGACATCATAAAGTACCGTTAACATAGATGCCGTATTCAAATCATTCTCAATCGCTTTTTTAAATTGCTCTTGATAATAATCCAGTTTACTCTCCTGTAGTGCCGGCGTCCGATCCAAAGCCCGAATTCGATTTTTTAACTTTCGATAAGCGTTCTCCGCACCATCCAATGCTTCATAAGAAAACACAAGTTGACTCCGATAATGACTATTTAAACAAAAATACCGGTAACTAAGCGGATCATATCCTTTTTCTTGAAGTAACGAAACTGTTAAAAATTCACCACTCGATTTACTCATCTTACCATTTTTATCATTCAAATGTTCACAGTGCATCCAATAATTGCACCATTTATGTCCGAAATAAGCTTCACTTTGAGCAATCTCATTCGTATGATGTGGAAAAATGTTATCTACGCCACCACAATGAATGTCTAAATATTCGCCTAAATATTCCCCCGAAATACCAGAACACTCAATATGCCAACCAGGATAACCGACTCCCCAAGGAGAATCCCATTTCATATCTTGATCACTAAATTTCGATAAAGTAAACCAAAGCCCAAAATCAAATGGATTACGCTTCGCTTTATCTTCTTCGACCGTATCTCGTACACCAATCAACAACTCTTCCGGCTTTTTTCCAGATAACTGATAATAATCGTGCGCTTTACTGATATCAAAATAGACATTTCCATTCGAAATATAGGCATAACCATCTTTTAACATCTTTTCGATCATTTTAATATACGTTGGAATATGATCACTTGCCTTTTCCACCACTTCTGGACGCAAAATATTCAATTTCTCAAAATCCTCAAAAAAAGCTTTCGTATAAAAATCAGCAATCTCGTAAACCGTTTTATGTTCCCGAATTGCTCCCTTCTTCATTTTATCTTCACCACTATCTGCATCACTCGTCATATGGCCAACATCGGTAATGTTCATTACTCGTTTTACTTGATAGCCTAAATAAGTTAATCCCTTCTGTAAAATATCTTCAAATATATAAGATCGCAAATTTCCAATATGGGCATAGTGATAGACCGTTGGTCCACAGGTATACAACCGTACAATCCCTTCTTCATGAGGAATAAAATCTTCCACCTTTTTCGAAAGTGTATTATAAACTCGCATCATCTTTCTTCACCTAATCTTCTTTCTATTTATTATATTCGATCATTGTCGTTAAAATATGTAAAAACAAAGAAAGAATGCGTAACATCGTTGATAAAATTTCATAAAATCACCTTGGTTTTATTATACCATAACATACAAAAAGGGCAAGTTTAACTTGCCGATGACAATGTCTTCAAACGAATTCGTTTCTTTCCCATCATCAATTGATCAATTACGAGCAAATCGATTTTTTCTTGCATTTCTCTTCGAATTCGACGAGCTCCAAACTCTTCATATCGACACAATTGCAAAATCTCATCAATAATAGAATCCTCAAAAGAAAGCGATATCCCCTTCTTCTGAAAAACTTCCTGTGCTTCTTTTAACTGTAACCGTACAATCCGTTCCGCCACTTCTTTCGTAATCGGCGAAAACGTAAAAATATGATCAATTCGATTAATAAATTCTGTACTTAAAAAATCTTTTAATTGTCGTACTGCTGGATTCTCTCCTTCTTTAAATCCAAGATGTTCCGTATTACATCCAATATTAGAGGTCATCATAAAAATCACATGATCAAAGCGAACTTCCGTACCGCGAGCACTTTTCATTTTCCCTTCATCCAGTGCTTGTAAAAACAATTGCATGATCGAAGGATGTGCCTTTTCAATTTCATCTAACAAAATAACCGAATAAGGATTCGTCCGTACTTGTTCTAACACATTTCCCTGATCTTGATATCCGACATAACCAGGTGGTGACCCGACAATTCGACTGATCGTATGTGCCTCTTTATATTCACTCATATCTAACCGAATGAAATGATCCAATCCGACGATCTCTTTGGCATATGCTCGAACCAATTCGGTTTTACCGACTCCTGTTTTGCCAAGGAACAAAAAACTCATTGGCCGAGACGAATCCCGCATCCCAAAAAATAATCGTTTTGTCTCATTACACAATTGATGAATGACTTGTTCTTGTCCTAAAACCTGGCTATTCAAACGTTCTTCTAATTCCTGAAGTTGCGATATAGACACCTTGTCAATCTCATACACTGGAATTTTAGTTTTCTCTTCGACAATACGAATCAAAGTGGAACGATCGACCTTTTTTAAAGTAACCTTTTGCGATTTCATCACAAGACGATTCAAACGATCTTCCAAACGCTGTTCTTTTTCCTTCAAAGACGAGGCTAAAGCAAAATCTTGATTCATAATCGCTTTATTTTTTTCATCTAAAATACTGCGATAGCTTCTCTCCAATTTCATCCGTTTCGCTTCGAACCCATCTTCCTGCAAAGAAACTTTCGCACAAACTTCATCCAATAAATCAATCGCTTTATCTGGTTGCTTTCGATCATAAATATAACGGTTGGATAAATCGACCAATAATGGCAAAAGATCATCCGCGAAGACAACACGATGATATCCTTCATAAAGCGGTTTTAATTTCTTCAAAATAGCAAGCGTACGTTCTTCATCTGGTTCTTCGACCATAACCGTCTGAAATCGTCTTGCGAAAGCCTTATCTCGTTCGATAAACTGCTTATATTCTTCCGTTGTTGTCGCTCCAATTAATCGCATCTTACCACGAGCCAAAACTGGTTTCAAAATATTGGAAGCATCAATTGCCCCCTCAGCCCCACCTGCTCCTACTAAAGTATGCATCTCATCGATAAACAAAATAATATCATCGTTTTCTTCCACTTCTTTTAACATCTTGTTGATTCTTTCCTCAAACTCACCACGATACTTCGTCCCTGCAACTAAACCAGCGATCGATAAAGAAAGAACACGTTTCCCCTTTAGGATAGAAGGTACATCCCCCATCGTAATCTTTCTTGCTAATTCCTCGACAATAGCCGTTTTACCTACCCCTGCTTCTCCAATCAACAAAGGATTATTCTTCGTCCGCCGAGATAAAATCTCAATAACACGTGCCAGTTCTAAATCGCGACCAATGACCGGATCGATTTCATTTTGCTGTGCTCTTTTATTAAAATCAACTGCATAATCATCGATCATCAATTTCTTTTTTACCTGATTCTTTTTATTCACAAATTTTGTGGAAAACAATTCATAAAGTTGATCTAGATCGACTTCTAAACCAAGTAAAATACGAACAGCAACTCCCTCTCCCTCTTCTAAAATTGCAGAAAATAAATGCTCGATCGTAACAACCCCATCATTATTCTCCTTCGCTGATAACATGGCATCTTCAATGACCCGTTTTAATAAAGGAGTATATAAAAACCAATGGTTTTCCGCCGTTCCAATTCCCACAACATGGACAAGTTCATCCCGAAACTTTTGATAATTCAATTGAAAAGAAGAAAGTTGCTTCGTAACCGCCGAATCTTTATTCTTCAAAATTGCCAACAATAAATGTTCACTTCCAACATAAGGATGCTTTAAGTCAACCATTTCCTTTTTCGCCATAACCAAGGCTTTTTGTGCTTCTTCTGTAAATTTCGAAAACATAGATCATTCTCCTTTGATACATTCTATGTATTTTATGAGAACATTTCATAAATTTTAAACAACAAAAAAAGATGATATCCAAAGATATCATCTTTTTTTCATTGCTCTACACAAGTAAAATAATTGTGAAGATAACAAATAAGATAATTAACATTTGAAGCAAGAACTTCCAAATGTGCTTCAACCATTCTCCATAAGGAACCTTTAAATAAGCAAGTGTTCCTAAAAGAAGCAAACTAGTTGGTGCAAATAACATTGTGAAAGCATAAAGTGATTGGAACATTACACTGATAAGTGGATATAATGTCGTATCCGTAATGACACTTGTCACATATGGAATGGTACTTTGTGCAACATACAACGTATCGATATTAAAGATAGACGATAGAATTGCTACAATACCCATCGTAACAACATTGAATCCTTCCGTCAAACCAAGAAGTGCTTTTGTAATGACTAACTGGAATGGATGATATGTGACCATAATCAAAATAGCATAGATAAACATCATCAAGAATCCAGGTAATAACATTTTTTTCGCACCCTCGATGAAGGAAGAAATATATTCACTCACTTTAACACGGTAAATAAGTGCAATAATGACGCTAGCGATAAAGATGATAATCGTCAAATCATTCATAGCCCAATTTCCAAAGGCTAATACTCCACCTAAAAGCTTACCAAACAATGGGAATCCAAAAACTTGGAATTCACTAATTGCTGTTAAAGCATCATCGAACCATGTAATATCAAACGAACTACTCCATGGAAGGAACGATAGAATCATAACTACCAAAAGTAAATCAAAGACAACAACCATTGGCCAAATTTTCTTTGTTTTTACCTTTGCTTTCTTCTCTACCTTTTTCTTTGTATCTTTCTTTTCTGACTTCGCATTTTTCTTGTTCTTTTCTTTTGTTTTAGCTTTAACAACTTTCTCTTCGATAACTTCATTAACCGTTGTCATAGCGTCTTCTGTTGGAATTAATCCATCTTCATCGACGATCTTTTCAACCTTTACTTTCTTAGCATATCTTAAAACATTAAAAACAAGTAAGACGATACCAATTACTAAAATGACAACTTTAGTAAGAAGTTCATCTTGGTAAGTTGTTCCTAAAATAGAATTAATATACGCTACATTCTGTTCTCCCAATGTAGTACCCATATAACCGACGAATACACCACCAAGTGTTACCGTTGCAGCCACTAACTTGTTATAACCCATAAGTAAAACAAGCGAGATAATCATTGGGAACAAGAAGAACATTGCAAAGTTAAGTCCTGATACAGACGTAATGATTGCAATAAGACTGATTGTAATCCCTAAAAAGATGTTTTCCTTTCCTTTGAATTTTGCTACGATCTTATCAAGCATTTTGCGATATACACCAGTTTTCTTTAAGATTCCATAGAATCCACCAGTCACTAATGCAAAAAGCAAAATATAACCAAAATAAGAGAACGTAAGTGTTGGATACGTGAACAATTCGTAGAATCCAATTTGTGCCCGCTCAGCTTCTACTAATGATCCATATTGATAAGATGCCGTTGGTAAAATCCAACTTAATAAAACCACTACTAAAATACTGATGACAAGTACTTTAATTAAATTGTGCTTCTTCATAATAACCCTCCCAGTATTAATTATACAATAATTAGAAAGAAATACCAATGATTTACCTTATTTTTTTATGGAAAATTATGAAAAAAATGCGATAAAATTCACCAAAAAAAGTAGAGATGTGACTCTACTTTCCAAAAAACAACAATTAGTATAATTTTGCACCAGCCGGAATCTGATCGTCAACGATTAAAAGATTAAGCCGTTCTTCACCATTTTCACTATGAATAGCTGAAATAATCATCCCACAAGAATCGATACCCATCATTTTACGTGGCGGTAAATTGGTAATTGCAATCAACGTTTTACCAACTAATTCTTCCGGTTCATAATAAGCATGAATACCACTTAAAATAACTCGATCGACACCGGTTCCGTCATCTAAAACGAATTTAAGCAATTTTGTACTTTTCGGAACAGCTTCACATGATTTTACTTTCACTGCTCGAAAATCAGATTTACTAAATGTATCAAAGTCGACCATGTCGGCAAAAAGTGGCTCGATTTGAACATTCGAAAAATCAACTGTTGCAACTGGTTTCTCTTCACTTTTAATCGTTTTCGTAACTGTATTTGATCCACTTAACGGTTTCATCGTCGGGAACAAGATAACCTCGCGAATCGTTTCCGCTCCCGTTAAAAGCATCACTAAACGATCGATTCCCATACCCATTCCACCAGTTGGTGGCATACCGTACTCTAACGCTTCGACATAGTCTAAATCCATTTCATTGGCTTCTTCATTTCCAAGTTCCCGCTCTTTTAATTGGTTCTCAAATCTTTCATATTGATCGATTGGATCATTTAATTCCGTAAACGCATTCGCGTATTCATTACCGCAAAGGAAAAGTTCAAACCGCCATGTAAAACGTGGATCATGTTCCATTTTACGAGCAAGCGGACTGATCTCAAGCGGATGACCGTAAACAAAAGTAGGCTCAATAATCGTCTCTTCTACATATTTTTCGAAAAATGCATTGACGATATGTCCATAGGAAAAATGTGGTTCTACTTCAATACCATGTTCGAGTGCCAATTTCTTAGCATCCTCAAAACTCATCTCATTCGCAAAATCAATCCCTGTTTTCTCTTTGATTGCATCTGTCATCAAGATACGTTTAAAAGGCGGCTCAAGAGAAATATCATGACCTTTATATTGAATATGATGGGTTCCTAAAACATCCATCGCACATTGCGAGATAATTCCTTCTGTTAAATCCATCATTCCTTCTAAATCGCTATACGCTTTATAAACCTCGATCGTTGTAAATTCAGGGTTGTGTTTTTTATCCATACCTTCATTTCGGAAAAGACGACCGATCTCATAAACGCCATCCATTCCACCGACAATAAGACGTTTTAAAGAAAGCTCTGTAGCAATTCGCAAATACATGTCGATATCAAGGGCATTGTGATGAGTGACAAAAGGACGAGCGGCGGCACCACCCAAAATAGTACCTAAAATTGGTGTTTCTACTTCCGTATAACCAAGACCATCTAAATAATGTTGAATCGAACGAATGATTCGTGGCCGCATAAACGCAATTCTTCTTGATTCCTCATTCATAATCAAATCGACATAACGTCTCCGATAACGTTCTTCGACATCACTCAAACCATGATATTTTTCAGGAAGTGGGCGAAGTGCTTTTACAAGATGCGTATAATGATTTGCTTTAATACTAAGTTCACCTGTATCGGTTCGGAACATTTCACCATCGATTCCAACAATATCACCGATATCACATTTCCGGAACAATAAATAATTCTCTTCTCCTAATACATCTTGCCGAAGATAAATCTGAATTTGTCCGAATTTATCTTGAATATGCATAAAGCCGACTTTTCCTTTGCCTCTCTTTGTCATAATACGACCAGCGATTCGTACTGGAATCGGATTCGAAACAAACTCTTCTTTCGACATGTCTTTATATTTTTCTTTCAAATCTTTCGTATTATCCGTAAAATCAAATCTGCTTCCAAATGGATTAATTCCCATTTCTCTTAACTCGTTCATTTTCTCTCTACGAACAAGTTCTTGTTCTGTTAATTCTCGCATTTTATCAACTCCTTCTCGTCAGCCATTACAACTCTTGTATTTGCCACAAGATCATGTAACCCGCGACCATCTTTTCGATAGACAACCATAAAAATACAAACAAGTATAACAATCATTTGAACAATTTCAAGACCCATACTAATTGGTCCGAACATACTCTTATCAAGGAACAACACAGCAAACAAGCTAAATAAATTAAAAAGTACTGCATGAACAATCAACGAACGATAAAGATACTGATTCATCGTAAGCTTTTCACCATTCGCACTGACGGTTCGAATTCGCATGACGCGTTTACCAAGTGTTTGTCCATTTGCTTTCCACTGGTAGATCACAAAATAACCGACGACAAGTGCTAAATCAATAATCGTATAAATCACATTTTGATAAGAAATATCATAATTTAAATCCATCGTTTGATTGACATATTCTTCGGTCGTAATTTCTTGAGATAAATATTGTTCTTGAACTTTTTGAACCTCCGCTGTTAATTTGGTAACATTCTCTGCCTGTGGAAAAAGAGCAAACAACAAACTGGCAACAACCGAAATAATACTAATATCGATCACGTAAGCAATCACTCTTGGTAAAAAATACGATGGCACCTCGGGAGTCGCTTTTACTTCTTCCTTTTTTTGACCAGAAGAAATCACTTCACCCTCGACAATTGCTTTGTTTTTACAATATTCCGAAGCAATTCCATAAGCCTTTTCTAATTTTGCCAATTTTCGAGGATGTCCTTCATACTCTTTCTGTTTCTTATGATAAGCTCGTGTCAACTGTTTCATAGTAGCATCCTTCGATACTCCTAATTCTTGAAAACTATCTTCTAAACTCATTTTGCATCGTCCTTTCCAAAATTAGTCTTATACTCCTGTAACACTTGAATTATATCATGAATAGAAGAAAGAGAAAAGATATTATTCTTAATCTGATTCGCCCCATCCAAGCCCCTTAAATACCACATAATGTGATTACGAATTTCTAACATTGCTACTTTTTCATTTTTAAGTGAAACTAAATAATCAAGATGATGAAGACACATATCAATTCGTTCTTGTGGCGTTGGAAAAGCAATCATTTCACCTGTTTCTAAATAAGTGACACATTGACGAATCAACCATGGATTTCCTAACGCACCTCGCCCGATCATAATCGCATCACAACCGGTTTCATCAAGCATCCGTTTGGCATCACTTGCAGTTTTAATATCGCCATTTCCAATAACCGGAATCGAAACGAATTCTTTCACATCTTTAATAATCTGCCAATCCGCCTTTCCGGAATATCCTTGACTACGCGTCCTAGCATGAATACAAATAGCACTAGCACCCGCTTCTTCACAAACTTTTGCAACCTCGACTGCATTGATATGTTCCTGATCCCAACCACTGCGAATTTTCACCGTTACTGGCACTGATACACTCTCAACTACCGCTCGAACAATTTGCCGCACTTTTTCCGGATCTTTTAAAAGAAACGAACCTGCTTGCGAACGTACCGCCACCTTCGGAACCGGACAACCCATATTAATATCAATCACTACATTTGGATATAAATTCGTTATTATTTTAGCCGCTTTTGCTAACGTTTCTGCATTCGAACCAAATATCTGAATCGCTACTGGAACCTTCAAAGTATCGATCCCATTTAACATGGCAAATGTTTTCTTATTATCTCGAACGATTGCCTCTGCACTGATCAACTCTGTTACTGCATAACCTAGGCCCATTTCTTCACATATTTTTATGTATGCCGGATTCGATATTCCAGCCATAGGCGCCAAAACTACCTGATTCTGAATTTCTACATTCCCGATTTTCCACTTCATCGAATCACCTACTTGTTGTAGTATACCATGTCACTAAAAAAAAGAAAAGAACGCAAAGGGCATTCACTAAATAAACACTATTTTATATTTTTTCTGATATGCCCCTTGCTCTTTTGAACGTTCTAAAGCAATCTTAGGATCATCATCTGAACGAAAATGACTACAATTTAACACCGCAAAATCATCTACCAAGTATAAATCAGCACGATGAACTTGATCTAATTCTTCTTTGGAAAGACCCGCCTCATAATAAGACAACATATCCTCTGGAGTAACATGGATTTTAACATTTTTCAATGCAAACGTCTGCCACGCTTCTTGAATAAACAAATAACGATCCGCTGACCGTTTTACACGATCTAACACTTTTGGACATTTTGAAAAATTTGCACAATAACCACAAAGTGGAGTTTTAGAAATAAGCCGAAGACGATCGACTAATGCCCACATTTCACGACCATTAAAATCACGATTAAAATAATAATAAATTTTTTTTCCTTTTTTGTTTTGATTCGTTTCATTCATAAAAAACACTTCCTTCTTAGTAAGAGGTTATTATAAAGAAAAAAGAACTATTTTTCAAGTTCTTTTTCTAATTCTTCTTTGGTCATTTTCGTATAACCTTTAATACCTTTTTCTTTCGCTTTTTTACGAAGTTCAGTTAAGGTGCTATCTTCCTGTTCATCATTATCTTTTTTTTCTACTGACAAATTAGAATCAATTGTTTTGTTCTCTTCTTCTAAAAGATCTTCTTCTTTTGGCATCTCACCATGACTTACTAAATAATCGATTTGTTCTTTTGTTAGAACCTCATACTCCATTAAAGCATCGGCAATCAATTTAACAAGATCTAAATTTTCCGTCAATACTTGTTTTGCTTTATCATAACAAGTATTGATGATCTTTCTCATTTGTAAATCGATCTCATGTGCTACTTCATTCGAGAAGTTTCTCGTTTTATTATAGTCTCTTCCTAGAAAGACACCTTCTTCTTGTTGTTCTAATTGAATTGGTCCTAAATCACTCATTCCAAATTCCGTAACCATACTACGGGCAATTTTAGTAGCTTTTTCAAAGTCATTTTGAGCTCCCGTGGTCACTTCATGAAAATGAATTTCTTCCATAACCCGACCACCAAGTAAACCAGTAATTTGATCGAGTAATTCAGTTCGTGACGCAAAGTTACGTTCTTCTTTCGGTAGCATCAAGTTATAGCCACCAGCCTGACCATGTGGGATAATCGTAATTTTTTGAACGACATTCGCATCATCTAATTTAAGACCTAATACCGCGTGTCCCGCTTCATGATATGCAACTAATTCCTTTTCATGTTGACTGTACTTACGACTTGTCTTAGCAGGTCCTGCAATCACACGATCCGTTGCCTCATCCACTTCAGCCATTGTAATTTGATTTTTATCACGACGAACTGCTAATAACGCTGCCTCATTCAATAGGTTTTCAAGATCTGCTCCAGAAAAACCAGGCGTCCGTTTCGCAATCGCTTCCAATTTAACCGTCGGTGCCAAAACTTTATTACGAGCATGAACTCTTAAAATTTCTTCCCGTTCTTTCGGATCCGGTAATCCGACAACTACTTGACGATCGAAACGACCTGGTCGAAGAAGTGCTGGATCCAAAACATCAGCCCGGTTAGTAGCTGCAATAACAATAATTCCTTCATTCGCACCAAATCCGTCCATTTCCGTTAATAACTGGTTCAACGTTTGTTCTCTTTCATCATGGCCACCACCAAGGCCTGTACCTCTTTGCCGTCCTACTGCATCGATTTCATCGATAAAGATAAGACATGGGGCATTATGTTTCGCTTGTTTAAACATATCACGAACACGACTTGCACCAACACCGACAAACAATTCCACGAATTCAGAACCACTAATATAATAAAATGGTACATTCGCTTCTCCTGCAACAGCACGAGCTAATAACGTTTTACCAGTTCCCGGAGGCCCCACTAATAAAACGCCTTTTGGAATTCTTGCCCCTAATTTTTGGAACTTCTTTGGACTCTTTAAGAAGTCGATTAATTCTTTAACCTCTTGCTTTTCTTCCTTCAACCCAGCAACATCTTGAAATGTCACTTTATTATCATCCGTATTCAACTTTGCTTTACTGCGACCAAAGTCCATTGAATTGCTATTTCCCTTCATCTGTTTTGAAAATAGATAAATTGCTCCACCTACTAAAATGATCATTGGCACAACATTAACTAAAATCAATAACAAAGAACTAGACTCTGGATCAGCCACTGTAACCAACTCAAATGAGTATTCATCGTTAGAATCCAAAATACGATTCATCACTGCATCACTAAGTGGTACTCGTGAATAAAAGGTTTCATTTTCTTTGTAATCCGATAATTTTCCACGAATCTCATATACCTTTGCTCGTTCTTTTGGCGTAACTTCGATCTCTGTTACTTGTTTATTATCGAACGCTTTCATCAATTCATCATAAGTTAACACATTTACTTTTTGATTCATCACATTAAAAAAGTAAAAAATACCCAGCATGACTAAAATCAAAAATAAGTATGGAACCAATCCTTTTTTTACTGTTTTTTTCATAGTATCCTCCTCGTCTAATAATATCTTATTATTATATCACAATTTTCATTTTTCGAAAGATTAAATTTACTCTTTTTTAAGCCTGGAAGCCAAACGATAACTCCTTTGGAATCGACGACGACTGGCCATAACTCCCGTTCCTCAAGTGGGACTTTTGCATCGATCATAATATCTTTTACTTTACGGTGTCCATTTGTTCCCTTCATTTCCATTTTATCGCCATGATTCCGTGTTCTCACATAAAGTGGTAAAGTAACATCAGAAGAGGATAAGCGACACACATCGTTTCCATTTTCATCCCAAGCAGGAACCACTTCTAAATGTTTTCCGTTCGGTAAAATGGCATAATCGTTGATCTCGATTTCATAGCTGGCAACTTCACCCGTTTCTACCACAATTTTAAGTTGTTCATAACTTTTTACCACCTTCACATTGTTCGGTAAATAAAGAAATGCATTACTTTTTCGAGAGGTAATTAAGTCACGAATTAAGTTTACGTGTTTATCTCCAAGGAGCATTAAATCGTCCTGATACACTTCTTCTAACATCTTATAGATAACCCGTTCTTGTAAAAGGGGTTCTAATTCCAAATACTTTGGAATGCAAAGAGTAAGATCGTGATACACCTTCTGAAAAGCACGAGCAGCTTCCCGATCGACATAATCACTATACTCCGAAAGGATTTTACTAAATTTCCAAAACTTCTCGTGAACATTCGCATCTTCCTTTTTTAGAAAAGGTAAGATCACTTTCCGATAACGATTTCTTGTGTATTTCGGTTTAAAATTCGATCGATCGACAACATATGGTACTCTATGAATTTTATTATAACGAAGAATATCTTCCTTTGTATATGGAAGAAGTGGCCGTACAATCTTATAATCTTTCATCTCTACTTCTTCTTGAAAGCCACTGTATCCTTTCAATGTAGACCCTCGTACAATTCGCATTAAAATAGTCTCAATTAAATCATCGCCATGATGTGCAGTCATTAAATACGCCGCCTGATATTTATGAACGATTGCTTCAAAAAACTGATATCGAATATTTCGTGCTTCATTATGAAAATTATCATCGCCATAAGAAGAAATCGTCATCGACTCAAACAAAACACCGTGCTTCAGACAAAATTCCTCGACGAATTTTTTTTCTTTTCCACTTTCCTTCCGCACATTATGATTCACATGAGCGGCAACAATCGAAAGAGGTAAATGTTTACGAATATCCAACAATAACGAAAGTAGCGCCATCGAATCCGGACCACCTGACAACCCGACGACAATCACATCATTCTCCTTTAATGGATATGAAATTGCAAGTTTCTTCGCTTTCACTGAAATCACCAACTTCCATTTTACCGAAAATGTCTACGAAGTGCAATTGTAAGTTTCGTCTTAAAGAACCACATTAGCCGAAAAAGAAAATAGAGAAATACACAAATAAGCAAATAATAAAAACATTTCGGCCATAAAAAATCGAGGGTGCGAACATACCCTTGAAACATTAATAAACAAAAGAGTGTTACAAAAAAAATTCTTCCTTTTTTACGCAAAAAAGAATCGCGTGGCAACAATAATCCCCACCAATAAGAAATCAACACAAAAAGAAATCCCCAAAGTATCTTCATTCCATCACCGGAAATTATTATAATCGAAAGAAAACAAAATATTTGTCAGAAAATATTTTATGGAATTCTCAAAATAAACTCACCATCTTTAGAATAGAGATATTTTTCTCTTGCGTATCTTGCAATATAATCAGGATCTTGTAACTTCTCTACATCTACTTTTAATTCTTCTTCTTTCTTCTTAAGTTCAACTAATTGTTCATCTAAAAATTTTTTTTCCTGATACTTCTGATAGATCTGAAACCAATACCCTCCTATTGTGAAAACTAAGAGACCAATGATACCAATGCATGGTAAGCCAAAGAAAAACATACGACGTGTCATTTTTACTTTTTTCTTTTTCTTGGCCATTAAAGTCACCCACTTTTCTAACATATATTATAACAATCGATTATAGCAAATTCAACGAATTGATAAACAATACCACAATTTTACAAAATTAAAATGTCAACAAAAAAAGAAAGTTATTGTTTCTACTTTCTCTTCCGAAGCCATTTTTGATCCCAAAACCGAATCTTCTTTGTCGTATGATTGCCGACAAAATAACCTAAAATGACCAGCAACAAAAAATAATAATGCATCTCGCCATAATTGATATACCGCAACAAAATAAAATACAAAAGCACATTATCGACAATAAACAAAAAATTGATTAATATGCGATAAACACGCTTACCTAAAAACAGAAAACGATAATTGAAATTCAATAAAAAAGAAAAAAATAATCCATAAACAAAAGAATAGATGATCGATTGAATTTGGACTTCTAATGTCATTTGAATAACCGATTAAAAATTCCATTTTCTTTTTCTTTTTTATTGGCATCATCCAAATAAGAAAACGACTGAATTAATCCTTTAATCGAAACGTTTCCTTGTAATGTATCCAATTTAATTAATTCCAACCCTTCTCCTTTGATTACCAAATAACCCATAATAGTTTCCATTAAAAACTCTTCATCATCGAAACTCTCAATTTTTTTAACCCCTGAAATCAGTGCACTCTTTCGTTCTGCAATACTAATACCATGATTGTAATTTGTAATTGTGGTAGTCTCTTTTTCCATAATTGCATCCTCCTACCACACAATATGTCTTTTTCCAAAAAAATAGAACGAAAAAAGACTCATTCGAGTCTTAGTACTGCTTCTTCGATTATTCTTCGTTCGCTGGTGCTTCTTCCGCATTTTCATATGCTTCAAGAATAGCATCTTCGAACATTTTACGTACTTCTGGATTAATTGGATGAGCAATATCGCGATATCCACCAGTAGCAGTTTTTCTACTTGGCATAGCGATAAACAATCCATTATCTCCTTCAATAATACGAATATCGTGAACTGCAAAACTGTCATCTAATAAAACAGATGCAATTCCTTTCATGCGTGATCCTTCTTTGTCGATCTTTCGAACATTGACAGATGTAATCTTCATACGCTAAATCCTCCCTCTAAAGCATAACACTTTATAAATTCATTTTATACCAAGAAATACCAAAATGCAACAAAAATTTACAAATAGTAACTATAGGTAAATTATTCTACATCTTTAATTTCTAAATGGTCCATCAACACATCACTGTAACTAAACGATTTAATCGATTGATTATCATCTTTAATCCGGACCAAAAAAACGAAAGGATACGTATTGACGATCGTTCCATCAAATTCTTCTGTTTGATTGCGTGCACCATTAAAACGAAACTGTAGCTCTTTTCCCTTACAAGACTCGATTTTTTCTTTGATCAAATCAATATTCATCGAGGATACCCCACATACATCATTCCATTCGTAATGATACCACCAATTCCATCGTGACCGTATTTCGTTTTATTTAAAATATCAATCAAATCGATCGGCTTATTCTTATCACTTAAACCGACACTACTAGCAATAATGGCCGGATCTAATGCATGAATATTAATACGCTTAGGGCTACTGGCAAAATTGGCACCTGCCTTAATCAACTCCTCATAGTTGCTTTGACATGCCCCCGCAACAATTACCAACTTATCTTGACTTTTTTCGTAACTACGAGCAATGCGAACGGCCTCCAAAAAATACTTACTGTTCTTATAATTTTTCGTTCTTTTATAATAGGCATCATGTCCTGTAATAACTAAAATATCCGGTCGGACTTCTTCCAAATAATGAAGTAATTCATCTTTAAATTCATCTTCTCTTAACCGCACTCCATACGCCATAATATGAAGTTTTTTATAAAAGTTCATACAGCGATCCAAATATTCTTGATCCCCATCGATATGTAACACTTTCCCTGGCAAATAAAAATATTCCGTACGATCCAATTTTAAAAAAGATTCCATTCGATCTAAAATAACATCATCATCCTGAATCGGTTTTTCCACTTCTACTTTTTTCAAATCATCTAAATCACTATCCGCATATAGACGGATATTAATTCCTTTTAAAGATGCAATATCTCCATCGATTGCAACAATCCGAAAAACCGTATCATTATGATAAGAATTGCGTGTGACGAGATCTCCTACCTGAAAAAGCATATTCTCACCTCATCACATGATACGCAAAGAAAAAAGAGTTTATGCATGAAAGGCATTGCTTAATGCAACAAACTCTTCTAAAGTTAACTGTTCTGCTCGAACCGTTAAATCTTTGTGAACTTTTTTTAATACAGATTCAATCACATTTAAATCATATTCCTTCAAATTATTCCGCAAATTCTTTCGTTTAAAACGAAAACTATCTCGAACCAATTGAAAGAAAAAAGGCAAATCCAACACTTCGAGACGATCTTTCTTAGCCGTTAAACGAATCACAACACTATCGACATGGGGTTGTGGAACAAAATTTCCGCGACCTACTAAAAATAACTTTTCCATTTCAAAATAATAATTCAAAAAAACAGTTAAAGACCCATAATCGCGACTTCCAACCTTAGCGGTAAAACGTTCTCCAACTTCTTTTTGAACCATGACAACTACTTTCTCTACCGGAATTTGTTCATCGATCAATTTCGTAATAATCGGAGTTGTAATATAATAAGGAAGATTCGCAACAACATATAAATGCTGGAAAGAATACTTTTTTAAATCTTCTAAAACATTTCTTTTTAAAAAATCATCATAAATAACATCGACATTCGAATAATCCTTCAATTGCTTATCGAGTACCAACTCTAAACTATCATCTATTTCATAACAAAGCACTTGATCCGCCCTTTGACAAAGTTCCTTTGTTAAAGCCCCTGCTCCTGGACCTATCTCAATCACCAAAGAATTCTTTTCAATTGTAGCAGCATCAGCAATTCGCGTAACAATAACTGCATTTTTTAAAAAATTTTGACCAAATTTCTTTTTAAAACGAAAGTTTTCTGTCATGTTTCTCACCTCCTTAACTATAACATGTTTTAAATAAAGAAAAAAGTAGAAGTTATTTTGCTTCTACTTTAACTGTTAATGTCTCGTCTTGTACCTTTTTCTTTTTCCTCTTAACTCCGGCTAAAATCAAAAAGATATCTGCGACCGACAATCCATATAGCATAATCTTAAATGGTGCAATCATATCAGAAAAATAATTAAAGTTAATATCATATCCTAATCGAATCTTAGCAATCATAAAATCATCGGCAACCGCCCGATATCCACAAAAGATAATTAACACAAAAACCATACAAGAAACAAAGTTGAAAAAGACACTATCTTTCACCGCTTTTTGATTTAAAATCATATTGATTGCATACATTACAAATAAAATTGCAAATGGTAAAAAGACACTAAATGCATCTAAAATATTCTTATCTAATCTCTGATACATAAAAACGACAATATAGAAAGTAAATCCAAAAGAAGCAAGTAAAAGCAATAATTTTATATAATATAAAATTTTATTTAATATTTCAATCATTCTAACGAGCCCCCTTTGTTTCTTCACTGAACCATTGTGCTAACTCATCCGTAATTGCAGCTACTTTCGTATAAGATGCCATTAGATCATAGTAACCATCTTTTACTTTATCCATTACCGTACTAGTGACAAGTGATGTATTAAAATAGTAACTACTATTATTAAGTAAATCTTTTTTCAAATAGTACGTATCCGATAAAATGCTATCTAAATAAAGTCGAAGATACGTTTGATTTCCTTTTAGATATGCTGAATTAAGTTGATTTTTTTCAGCCTTTGCAAACCAATCTAAATTTGTTACTACACATTTCGATACGACTTCTGTTTCAAAAGCTTCCCGTAAATTATAGATATCGACAATCGTCAATTCGTTTTTATTCATAATTGCTTGCATCGCTTCATTATTTAATTCCTCATAACAAGCTTTTAATTTCTGATCCGCGGACATCACTTGAAAGGCAGTTAAATCACCTTCGTATTTATTCGCGTCAATCTCTGGTAAGTTTTCTTTGATACTCGTTAAATAATTTTGAAATTTCTGCATCGTCGCATTGGTACTAGGGTCATAAACAAAAGTCTTTCGAATTTCAGATGCATGGTAAAGATTGACGATAAGATAGAAAGATGAAAACGCAAAAATAAGTCCTAATAGTGAATAACTAATAATCTTACAATACTGTTTTAAAAAATCAATCATAATTATGCCTCCTTAGTAATGGGATCAATCGTCAACTGATAATGATAATGACGATTCATCCAATCGGTATCTTCTTTTGCTTCACTAATCCAAATTTTCAATTCATAATCATAGGTTTGTCCACTTGCAATATTTTGTTCATCTAAGATATTCATTTTAATATCCGAAAGGTCACCGGTTTGGATCTTCTGATTATTTCGATATAGCGTATAGCGCAATTGATCACGCGTTAATTGGTTCTCAGGCGTACAGCCATCCGTTATAGATCCCACAGGTACATCTTCAATCAACAATTGAAAACGCCCGTCTTGAGTACCATTATTGGTCACCTTTAAGCGATATCCCGTAATTTTTTGACCATCTTCATCGCTCATTGGCACCATCTCATCAAAAACAGTAATACTTCCCGTGTCGACAACCGTCAACTGCACTGTAGCCACCTCTGTTTTAGTAGGTGTTTTGGAACGATAATAAATTGAAAAAAACAAAAGTGCAAAAACCAAAACAAGTAGAATTATGACAAATAAAGTAAGAAATGGAAACTGCCTCTTTTTCTCACGATCATTTCTTTGTTCTTGTTCATTCATTTTCATATTACGACTCCTTCTTCCGTTTTTTATTGATCTCACGATAAACTGTTTTACCTAACTTAATAAAATCATAAATGATAACTCCTAAACTCGGAATAACAATTACTAAAATCCATCCGTATGATGTCGATAAAAATTGTTGTAAATAACCAAGTTTTGGAATTTTAAACATAACTTTTCCCATTAAATTATCTTCTGGTACTAACCAACTATCTTCGGTATTATTATTATCACCCTTTGTTCGGAAAAGATAGAATCCATTGCTATCTTGCGTTACCTCAACTACGCGGTGCGTAATCGTTGCACCATACGAAATCGGACTTTCCGAAATAAACGTAATAATATCACCTTTTTCCACCGAGTGACCGCTCACACGCCTAGTAACAACCGCATCATTAACATGAATATTTGGTTCCATACTATTACTAATAATCACATATGCACTGAAAAGTGGAGCAGTATAATCTCCTTTTTTCAAATTTTGCTTTTGCTCAATATAGTACACAACCACTGTAATAATAATAATAACTAAGATCGTAAGAATAGCATACAAAAAAACAGAAGTAAGAAAATGAAAAAACTTTTGTAGATTATGAAACCATGCATTCTTCTGCTTCATAAACGCACCCCTTTTTATTCTTTTGTTATTTTACTTGTGCCGCATACACATTAATCCGAAGCGAAAACTGCTTATTACTATAGTTCGTAGCATCTTCTTTGACCCACATCCGCAAACGGTACTGCTCTTGTACTTTTGTTCCTTTTGAAATCGTTCCTTGATACAAAGTCTTACCTTTAGTATCTGCAAGTTTTGTATCTTCATACTCCCCATAAGTTTTAACAGGATCAGAAGAAATCGGAGTCTCTAATGTACCATCCACTTTAGTTAAATAAATTTTCACTAATTGTTCTGATAACGTAGAATTGTTTTCTTTAAGTGCTACAATTTCATACTGTAGATTGACACTAGTATCCGCTAAAATTTGAAAATCAAAATAAGTATGACTAGAAAATAATGCTTTCCCCTCTTCATCCGAAATAGGTCTTGCATTTACGATATTAATTCCATTTCCTTGACCATCAACATCCGAATAAGAAAATAAAATTTCACCACTCTTAATCGTATTAATCTGACTGTTATCCCCACTTGGATCGAGATCGGTATACTCTCTATAAAAAGCATAAGATAACGTAGAAACAGTCACCACTAAAATAATCAATAATAAAATTAACAATAAATTTTGACGAATATAACGTTTCTTTCTGTTTTCTTCTAGTTCTTGTTCTTCTTCAATAGAATTAAATTGTTCATTATTCTGTTCCATAGACACACCTCTACTATAATTACATGATAACATAACTAAAAAAAAGAAACAATAAAAAGTCGACTAGAAAAAAGAATATTACGTAACTTGATATCCAAATTTAGACAAAAAAAAGTTCAAAATAAATTTGAACTTTCATTTAAAATTAAGCAGCAGCATCTTTGGCATTAACATTGATCTTAATAGAGAATGTTTTACCATTGGTACCACGGACAGTTTTTGATGAATCAACTTCACCTTCAGCATCACAAGATACTGGAGCATTTGCGGTAGTGAAACATTTATCATCTTTCATTTCAACTGGAGCGCCATCTGAATCTGTTTCAGCCATCCACATTCTTAAACGGTATGTAGTAGTAACTGCTGAACCACTTGAATTCGTTGCACTTCCAGTTCCAAGTAGTTTATCTCCTGTAGCAATTGTTCCAGCTGTTAAATCATCATAATGAGTAGCAGCTTTTACTGGAGTTTCACGTCCTCCATCTACTTTGTCTAAACTAACTTTTACGTATTTACTTTCCAATGTACCAATGTCTGATTGATCCGTAGATTCTTTTGCAGTAATTTCATAATTAATCGTAGCATTACCATTAATTGTCGAAGTTACTGTAAAATCAAATACATTTCTTCCTGAAGTCAATGTTGTTTTTGCATCTTCATCGCTCATTGGTACAGCATTTTCCAAAAGAATACCATTGTTTGGTTCATTATAACTGAATACTAATGTACCAGTTGTAATTGTGTTAACCGTTTCTCCTTGCTTACTATAAGTGAAGAACGCAAAAGATACTCCTACTACAGCTACAACCAAAATAGCAACGGCTAAGACAGAAAGTAATACTTGCTTTGATGAACTTTTTTTCTCCATGATTTCCTATCCTCCTTACGATAATAATCGTATCAAACAACTTTTAAAATTGCAACCCTTTTTATAAAATTGCATTTATTTTACATTCATCCATTTACAAATGAAATAAATAAAAAAAAGAAGTTCTTTCTAGAACTTCCTTTAAAAACTAAGCAGCAGCATCTTTGGCATTAACATTGATCTTAATAGAGAATGTTTTACCATTCGTACCACGGACAGTTTTTGATGGATCAACTTGTTCTTCTTGATCGCAAGATACTGGAGCATTTGCCGTAGTGAAACATTTATCATCTTTCATTTCAACTGGTGTTCCATCGGCATCTTGTTCAGCCATCCACATTCTTAAACGATATGTAGTAGTAACTGGTGAACCACTTGAATTCGTTGCACTTCCAGTTCCAAGTAGTTTATCTCCTGTAGCAATTGTTCCAGCTGTTAAATCATCATAATGAGTAGCAGCTTTTACTGGAGTTTCACGTCCTCCATCTACTTTGTCTAAACTAACTTTTACGTATTTACTTTCCAATGTACCAATGTCTGATTGATCCGTAGATTCTTTTGCAGTAATTTCATAATTAATCGTAGCATTACCATTAATTGTCGAAGTTACTGTAAAATCAAATACGTTTCTTCCAGATACTAATGTTGTTTTTGCATCACTATCACTCATTGGTACAGCATCTTCCAAAAGAATACCATTTGCTGGTTCATTATAACTGAATACTAATGTACCAGTTGTAATCGTGTTAACCGTTTCTCCTTGTTTACTGTAAGTGAAGAATGCAAAAGAGACTCCTACTACAGCAACAACTAAAATAGCGACTGCTAAAACTGAAAGCAATACTTGTTTAGATGAATTTTTTCTTTCCATGATTCCTATCCTCCTTACAATAACAATCTTATCAAAGTGACGTCAAAAATGCAAGTACCTTTCTAAATTATCGAAAAATAAAAATCTAAATTATCGAAAAATAAAAAGGACTGTTACCAGCCCCAACGAACAATTTCAAAATGGACATTGTATTGTCTTCCAATTGATTTTGTCTCTGCTTCCGATGCAAATAATAAATCGACGATCTTCCCTTGAATAGCGCCACCTCGATCGAGTGCAATCGCCAAAATAGGTTCTGAAGAAAAAGTAAGATTACTAATCTTCATCACCGTTCCACAAGGAATATCTGCATCCGTTGCAATAATTCGAATCTTTCCATAATCCGGATCTTCATAATAAATATTTCCGTTTCGCACATCTTGTCGTGGTGGACATCCGGTCCTACCGCCACAGCCGACACAATCGGGACCATAACCCGTCATAGTTCCGACAAAACTAACTGGATTATTCGGACCGTTTTCAATCACTTCTTCAAATGTATTAGCAAATACTGGTTTTACTTGGTCCAATAAATTATTATATTTCGTAACAATATGAATTGCTTCTAATGACTTTGTTCGATTAATATTATCCGTAACGATCGTTTCTCTTTGATTTCCCGTCGCAATAACCACTAACAACAAACCGATAAAACCTAAGAATAAAATCCGATTTTTTAGAACAGATAAAAAACTCTTCATTTACCCACCTCTATCATATTAATTTAATATTATCATAACCCTTTTTTGAAGTCAAACAACAAACAAGTATTCTCATAGATTATCCTTTCTACTTCTTGTAAAGAAATTCCCTTAATGTCCGCGATCCTTTTAGCGATTACAGGAATTCGATAACTGCCGTTTTCCATTCCTCGAAAAGGTTCCGGAGAAAGATAAGGACTGTCTGTTTCTAATAAAAAACTATCGAGTGGGAACGCTTCAATTACTTGGTATAATTTACTATTTTTAAAAGTTACAACACCACCGATTCCTAGTCGATAACCTCTTTCAATAAACCGCTGGGCCATCTCGACACTACCACTATAACAATGTAAATCTCCAATTACCGTAGGAAATTCACAAATAATATCATACGTATCTTGAATAGCATCACGAGAATGAATAACTACTGGTAAATGATACTTTTCGGCTAATTTCATCTGCCGCATAAACAACTGCTTTTGCGCATCTTTATTTTCCTTCGTATAGTGATAATCAAGCCCAATTTCACCAATTCCAACTACTTTAGGATGCAACAGTAAACTCTCTAAATAAACAAAATCATCCTCTTTTATTTGATCGACAACCTCAGGATGAAATCCAATCGTCAAAAATACATCTGCTTCCTTTTCAGCTAATAAAATATCTTCTTTTATACTACTCAAATCACAGGCCGAAACAATAATTGGACTAACCCCATTTTCACGAGACTTCTGTAAATACAAATTAATATCGCTCGTATCTTCTTTTGTCACATGACAATGCGTATCAATAAACATAGAAATAATCACATCCATTTCCATTATACCACGAGAACAAAAAAGATTAACTGTTAAAAACTGCCAGTTAATCTGTCTTAAGACATAAAAAACGAATTAAAAAATAAAACAATACCCCAAAATACACGACATCTAAAATACTTTGTTGAAACACTACCTGTACTGCTACAACAGCCATCATACTACCGATAATCAAAGATGTGCCAAGCTTTCTTCTGCCCTTAAATATATTCATCTCTTTGGCCTCCCACCGATCGTATTTTTACTACAATTTTGAGATGCACTACCGTTTCAATATAACACAAAAGAAAAAGCAGTCAAAGGGATTCGACTACTTTTTCCAAAACTTGACAATAAACTATACACTTTTAATGTCACGTAATTTTTCTTCTTTATCGATGCGAGCAAATAACACTTCTGCCTTATTTACCTGGTAAACTTCATTCTCTTGAAAATCAAAAGCATGATTTTCACTATTTAATTGATGAAAAATCTTAGCACTCGTTTCTGGTAAAAATGCTTCCAAAAACGTACTTGCTACCCGAATCGCCTCTAACAAATGATATAATACCGTTTCTAAACGATCCTTCTTAGCTTCTTCTTTCGCCAAAACCCAAGGGGTTGTCTCGTCGATATATTTGTTACTGCGTCTCAATAAGTTAATAATATCTTCTAAAGCATCCCCTACTTCCAAACGATCCATTTTCTCGCTAATTCTTTGATCGAGCGTACGAATTTCTGAAATAAATTCGAAATCATTTTCCTCTTGAACATGTTTATTACAAACGGTTCCATCGAAGTACTTATGAACCATAGAAATCGTTCGGTTGACTAAATTTCCTAAAATATTGGCAAGATCACTATTCACACGATCGATAATAAGATCATAAGTAATCGTTCCATCATTTGCAAAAGGCATTTCATGCAATACATAATAACGAATTGCATCTACCCCAAACAAATCTACTAAATCATCTGCATACATGACATTTCCTTTCGATTTACTCATCTTATCATTGCCGAATAACATCCATGGATGTCCAAATACTTGCTTTGGAAGTGGTAAATCGAGAGCCATTAAGATAATCGGCCAATAAATTGTATGAAAACGAATAATATCTTTTCCGATCAAATGTAGATCAGCCGGCCAATACTTCACAAATTCTTCACTAACATGATCTACATCATAACCAATATTTGTAATATAATTAGTAAGTGCATCAATCCATACATAAATAACATGTTTCGGATTAAAATCAACGGGAACTCCCCAAGAAAACGAAGTCCGTGATACACATAGATCTTGTAGTCCTGGTTTGATAAAGTTATTGATCATCTCATTTTTACGAGATTCGGGTTGAATAAAATCCGGATGATCTTCAATATACTTCATCAAACGATCTTGATAGTTAGACAAGCGAAAAAAGTATGCTTCCTCACTTGCCATATGAACTTCGCGACCACAATCCGGGCATTTTCCATCGACTAATTGCGTCTCCGTAAAAAAAGACTCACACGGTGTACAATACCAACCTTCGTATTTTCCAAGATAGATGTCCCCCTGATCATACAATTTCTTAAAAATCCGTTGTACTACTTGTTCATGATGAGGGTCCGTCGTTCTTACAAAACGATCGTAACTTGTATTCATAATATCCCAAATATGTTTGATTTCTCCAGCAATTTGATCAACATAAGCTTGTGGCTCAATTCCAGCTTCTTTCGCCTTTAATTCGATCTTTTCACCATGTTCATCGGTTCCTGTTTGAAAATAAACATCATATCCCTTTAATCTTTTAAATCGGGCAATTGCATCGGCAAGTACCACTTCGTAAGTATTCCCTATATGCGGTTTCGAAGAAGTATAAGCTATTGCCGTCGAAATATAATATTTCTGTTTTTCCATTTTTATCATCTCCTTAACAAAAAAACTATCTATTAATCATAAGGACGAAAGACTCGCGGTACCACCTTATTTCATAATAGATAGCTATTATACACTCATCTCGTTAACGCCGATATACGTTTCTAGCTCACAGATTCACTAGAACAATTCCGGAACCATTCGAAGTCCTTCCTTTCGACACTTTTCACCCACCATGTCGTCTCTTTTTCAAATTTCAGACTCTTCTTTCCTTCTTCATTTTTGACAATACTAGATTGTTCATGAATTACCGATAATATAACATAAAATAATTCATTCTTCAATATGTTTTGTCAAAAATTGCGAAATAATATGAACGACCTTACACTCCGTTTCTGTAACATCACGATCCGTCGCTAAAATCATTACCATTCCGATTGGATCTCCCCCAACCACAATCGTATCAGCAACAACTTTAGCATGTTCCGTCATTCCTTTGCTAATTTCAATGGTCATTGGTGTAGTAATAGATAAAATACTCTCACGATTTTCCATACAAGCTTCCAATGTACTACTGACAACTTGGTTTAAGTACTTCTTTTTCATAGGACCGGCTGCTGCAATCACATTATCTCGATCGAAAATTAAAATATTACTCCCCAAGGATTCATAGACAGAGTCGACTAGTAACTTTGCAAAATCATCCAAATCACTAATTGGCGAATACTTTTTTAAAGCCACCATATCTTTGTCAACAAAAATTTCCAAAGATTCTCCATCATGAATTCGTAAATTTTTTCTAATTTCTTTTGGTACTACAATACGACCAAGGTGATCTATTCTTCTTACGACACCTGTAGTTTTCATGCAATTCCCCTCTTTCTACCTCTAGTCTTCCAATAAATAAAGAGGTTATACCTGAAAATCTAAAAATAAGATTTCCTTGTTAACTATATTATAAACAATTTCTAGTTTTCATTATAACCTCTCTTAAGTTAATAACATTGGGTGAAAACCTACTTTTTCATCGAGCTGTTTTCTTGATAAGAACCAACTTTTGCTTGTAAATCCAAGTAATAATCATAAGACTCTCGGAAAATATTTTGTAAAGATTGCGTGCGAACTTGTGATTCCATATCGATCTTTTTCTGCAATCGATCAATGTAACTTCCCTTAAAATAATTGCGTACCATTTCAAGAAGTGTCTTCTTCTGTTTATTGGGTAATCCCGTCACAAATTGTCGAAATTCACTTTCCAAATGTTCATCATAATACTGAACGACTAATTGATCAACGTTACAAAAACAATGTGGGACATGTTCGATCACCAAACGATTACACGCATCGATTCCCTGATCAACATCTTCCATTTCCTCGATTGCACTATCTAAAATTGCCTGTTTTTTTTGCAAAGTCTGAGCAAGTGCCTCTTTCACGACTAATCCAAGCGCCTCAGCCATCTCAGTAAAATCGACACCCTGTTTTATTTGCTCAGAAAAATGTTGTAACGTATTGGTCCCAAACACATTTGTTGTTTCTAAATCAACAATATTTTGAAATGTATCTAAAATCGCCGAAAAATTGCGATCCAAATCCAATTTTAACTTACGTTTTAAAAGTAATAAATTCTGTTGTTGAAATTGTTGTTGAATTTCTCTTTCCATGGTTTCACATCCACTCTATTTTCTTAACCATCATACCAATTTTTAAGAATTTAGTCAAATAAAGGACTATACGAGTGTTTGTAATAGATCGATCAAGTAATAAACATAATGACGTTCTAACTTAATAGTATCTAAAATAACACTGAGACAATTTCCCCGCATAGAAAAGCGAAACATCGGAGAAATCCGGAAAGCATCTAAGAATAACTTTTCGCCATCGATCATTTTTGATTTTGCTTCATTAAAAATTAATTCGATCGAGTTCTTCGTTTGTCGAACCTGACAAATTCCAACTTGTTTTGCTAATTTTTCGAACCATTCCTCATACATATAAATAGTCATAACTTCATCCAATTGACCAAAACGGTCTTCCAATTCTTCTTTTACGACTTTCAATTTATCATAAGAATCAATTTCATTGATTTTTTTATGAATTTCAATCTTTAAATCCGTATCAAAAACATAATTATCAGCAATGTGAGTTTCAACCGCCAAGAATGGTTTTTCCTCTTGTTCTTCGACTTCTTCCTCATTTGGTATTTCACCTTTTAACTTCATTACTTCATCATTTAACATTTTCAAGTATAAATCAATTCCAATCGTGTCAATAAAACCGGCTTGTTCACTTCCTAAAATATCACCTGCTCCACGAATGGACAAATCACGAGTCGCGATCGAGAAACCACTGCCGAGTTCCGTGAATTCTTTAATTACATTTAACCGTTTTACCGCTGTCTCAGTAAGTACTCTACCTTTTTGATACATTAGATAAGCATAGGCAATCTTATTACTGCGTCCAACGCGCCCACGAATTTGATACAGTTGACTAAGCCCAAAGCGATCGGCATCCAAGATAATTAAAGTATTTACATTTGGAATATCGATACCGGTTTCAATAATTGTCGTACAAAGAAGAATATCATATTCATGATGAATAAATGCCATCATCTTTTCTTCTAGTTCACTCTTATTCATCTGTCCATGCGCAATCACGATACTAGCATCCGGCACCAACATCTGAATTTCAATCAACTTGCGTTCGATATCTTCCACTCGATTATAAAGTAAGAAAACTTGTCCATCACGCGATAATTCTTTGTAAATCGCATCACGAATTACTTGTTTACTCTCTTCTACCACATAAGTTTGCACTGGATATCGATTCACCGGTGGTGTTTCAATCAAAGAAAGGCTGCGAATTCCAACTAAAGACATTTGTAACGTTCTTGGAATTGGCGTTGCCGTCAAAGTTAAGACATCGACATTCGCTTTATATTTCTTAATTTTTTCTTTATGCACAACTCCGAATCGTTGTTCTTCATCAATGATTAACAAACCTAAATCCTTTGGCATAATATCATCACTTAAAATACGGTGCGTTCCAAAGACAAAATCAATTGTTCCAGCCTTCAACCCATTCAAAACCCTTTTTACCTCTTTCGGAGAAGTAAAACGATTCAATAAACCAATGCTAACCGGAAAATGTTGAAAACGTTCTTTTGCATTATCATATTGCTGACTCGATAAAATTGTCGTTGGACAAAGATACAAGACCTGCTTCGAATCACAAATTGCTTTAAAAGCCGCTCGAAAAGCAACCTCGGTTTTCCCGTAACCGACATCTCCACAAAGCAATCGATCCATCGGTTGCGGCCGTTCCATATCTTGTTTAATCTGCTCAATTGCTAACAGTTGATCTTTTGTTTCTGTATAAGGAAATTCATGTTCGAAAGCAATTTGTAACTCCGTATCTTTCGAAAACGCATATCCCTTTTGCATCTCTCGCTGCGCATACAATCGCAAAAGCTGTTCGGCAATATCTTTAATCTTCCCGCGAACTCTTAATTTTGTCTTTTGCCATTCCGTTCCACCCAATTTATTAATTTTAGGAACCGTTCCTTCATTACCACTATATTTACTAATTAGATCAATCTTCTCGACCGGAATATAAAGTTTATCTTTTCCTTGATATAAAACCTCTAGATAATCTTTTTTCAACCCCATTTGAGTTAAAGTTCGAATTCCATTGTAAACACCAATTCCATGAACATTATGAACGACATAATCACCAACTGCTAATTTATTAATATCCTTAATTTTAGAAGCGTATTTAAATTTTGTTTTATAAATTTTTTTCTGCTCTTTGACATGGTAAATATCACTTTCCGCTAAAAAAACATAATGGCCATAATAAAATCCTTGTGAAATCGAGTGAACCACTAAATTTAACTGATGCTCTTCTATTTGCCCCAAATCACTTAATACATATGGAACTTCTAAATAAGAAATAATTCGTTTTCTTTGATAATCCTTAAGGCAAATAACAATCGTACGACCATAATCCAATTGCTCTTTAAAAAATTTATTCAAAGCCTCGATGTTTTCATTAAATTTAGGAACCTCACGCGAATCAAAAGAATACAAATGATCCAAGTGAAACGTTGCATCATAATTATCAATTGTAAAATAATAGAGCTCCTTGTTAGGAAGGATCTTCTCTAATTCAAAAAAATACGTCCCCTTATAATCATTATCTTTACTAATTCGATATTCAAACGTCTCTTCTTGCGTTTTCTGATAAAGAGATTCTATATGAGAATAATCTTTAAAAATAACAACTGGGTCATCCATATAATCAAAAATACTAGCAACTTTCGAATTATAGATAGACAAATACTTCTGTTTTCGAGGTAAATCTTCCTGATAGTGTTCCAATAGAAAATCACTATATGGATAAATGTCAATCGTATTTACTTCTTGCAAAGATTTCTGCGTCTCTTCGTCAAAAATACGAATCGAATCGATCGTATCTCCAAAAAACTCAAGACGAACAGGATGCTCTTCGCCAACCGGAAAAATATCTAAAACAAATCCACGCACACCAACTTCGCCTGTTTGGGTGACTAATGTTTCGCGAACATATCCGAGATTATAAAAATCTTCTACTAGTTTTTCCCGATCATAATCTTCTCCTACCTTTAAATGTAAGATGCTCTTTCGATAAAGCTCAACCGATGGCAGAAAATGAAGATATCCCATTAGATGAGTAACGACGATACTTCTCTTTCCCATTACTAACGTATTTAATGTTTCAAGTCGGGTAACCATTAAATCCGGACTTTTTGCAATCGCTTCACTTGTCAAAAAATCATCCATCGGAAAGAAAAAAACATCATTCGTATAATTGGAAATCGTATTATATAATTTATTCGCTTCAAAAAGACTAGGTGTAACAATTAAAATCGATTCATCTTGTTTTGCAAATCTCGCACTAACGTACGCCGAAAAGAGTTCTTCGGTCATTCCCGAGAACCCTATATTATATTCATTTAAATGTAAATCTTCTGTTCGAAATAAATTCATAGTAACCCCTTATTTCTTATGATTATAACGATTCATTAACAAATCAAAATCGATTTTTAAAAAGTCATCTAATAACGATATTATAGTAGGTTCTAAAGAAGAAATGACAGCTTGCTCATCAGCATTAAATTTTCCTAATACATAGTCTTTGACATCCATAAAAGCATTCTTAGAAATTCCAAATTTTAATCTTTGATAATTTTGAGTTTTCAAAAAATGTTCAATACTCTTTAGTCCATTGTGTCCGGCCGATGATCCATTCTTCCGTAATCGATAACTTCCAAGTGGTAAATCCATATCATCATGAAGAATCAATACTTGTTGCAATGGAATCTTATAGTAATCGATCACTTGAATAATTGCTTCACCAGAATTGTTCATATAAGTAAGTGGTTTGAATAGAAAAACCTTATGATCTTGCTGAGAAAAAGAAGAGATCAACCCACCAAATTTTTCTTGCCATGTTGTAACATTATGTGTTCGGGCAAAACAATCAAGAAAATGAAATCCCATATTATGTCTTGTATTTTCATATTCACGACCTGGATTACCAAGGCCAATAATTAAGTATATTTTTTCCATTTTTTCACTCTCCCATATGATACTCTTTGTAGACGACCGATTTCGGTAAATCTCGTTCCAAGGCAACCTTTTTAATTGCCTCTTTACTAGAAAGACCATCTTCCATATATAATTGAACATGCTCGATAATAGATAACGATGAATAGTCTTCTACTTGCAAATTACCTGATACAACAATTACCAATTCGCCTTTAATCGCATCACCTAATTCTTGTATAACTTGCGAAATAGTTCCCCGATACACTTCTTCATACAATTTTGAAATTTCACGACAAATAGCAATCTCCCGATCACCAAACACCTCTAAAAATGCCGTTAAAGTATCGATAATCCGATGTGGTGATTCATAAAAAATAAGTGTATAGGGAAGACGGGCTAAACTTGCTAACTCTCTACGTTTTTGCTCATATTTTGAAGAAGTAAATCCATAGAAAAGAAAAGGTGAGGGATTAAGTCCAGACATAGTAAGAGCTGGTATTAAAGCCGTAGGACCCGGTAAAGAAATAACATCATACCCATTTTGAACGACATAAGAAACAATTTTATAGCCAGGATCACTGATGATCGGAGTCCCGCGATCGGTCACTAACCCAATATTAAGTCCTTCTTGTAAAAACTGTAATACTTTATCCTGCATTTTATCTTCATTATGATCATGACAACTAAGTAATCGTTTATGCAAATGAAAATGGGCAAGCAATTGTTCTGTAACACGCGTATCTTCACATAAAATAAGATCAACCATCTCCAAAGTTTTCAAAGCACGAAAGGTAATATCATCCATATTTCCAATCGGGGTTGGAATTAAATATAACTTATTTTGATTCGTCTGATAACTTTTCTGACTCATATCTATCACTCCTTTCTAATTGTCTTAAAATAACATCCGTATAGCTGCCATCTTCTTGATGAACGTAAATAGGAGACAAAATTTTGAGACCTAATTTACCATTTTTTCTTCCTTCGATCAAGAATAAATCAGAATCTTTTCCAACTTTTGGATAAATAAATTGAATTTTCTTTGGTTCCAAACCATATTTACGAAAAAGATCTAAAATTTCTACCATTCGTTCGGTTCGATGAACCATCGCAAAAACGCCATCATTTTTAAGAAGATAGCGTGTTAATCTTAATAATTCTTCTAATGTGATCATCACCTCATGACGAGCAATCGTCTTATGTATATTTTCATTCACAATATGTTCAGAATGATATTTAAAATATGGCGGATTAGAAACAATTACATCAAAAGTATCAGAAGAAAACATCTGCTTTAAATCCTTCATATCGCAATGAAGTAATTGCACCTGATGATCTAAGTGATTATATTGAATTGTTTTTTGAGCTAAATCATAGATATCATTTTGAATTTCAACTCCAACGATAGAAGCTTTTGTTCGAGTAGATAAAATAAGTGGAATAGGTGCATTACCCGTTCCTAAATCTAAGATTTTTCGATAACGTGGTTGAATCGTGACAAAATTAGAAAGCAATACAGAATCTAAAGAGAATGTAAACCAATCCGAATTTTGATAGATTTTTAAATTCTGATAACCAACTAAATCATGTAAGACTTCCATCCGTCTTCTCCAATTCGACTAATACTCTCGTATGATCTTTCATCTCCACTGTTATCTTTCGTTGAAAAACATTCACTTCAACCACTCTTCCACGTCCCGATGGAGTATCATAATACGCTCCGATTGCCGGGAATTCCTTTTTCAATTCCGTATATAATTCATCTTCATATTTCAAACAACAGAGCAAACGTCCACACACTCCGTTAATTTTAGTAGGATTAAGGGCAATATATTGATTTTTTGCCATATTAATAGATACACTATTAAAATCCGTCAAAAAGGTATTACAACATAAAAATCGACCACATGGACCAAGTCCACCAATTTCTTTTGCCTTATCACGAACTCCAATTTGCCGAAGCTCAATTCTAGTATGATACACTTGTGCCAGTTTTTTAGCGAGCTCACGAAAATCAATACGGCCATCTGCTACGAAATTAAATAGCAACTGATTACGATCAAATGTAAATTGCGCATCTAAAATTCGCATCGGTAAATTTAATTTTTCGGCAAAACGTCTCGCATCCAACAAAGCTTTTTCTGCATCTTTTAAATTCTTACGGTGCTTATTATGATCTTCCTGATTTGCAAGACGAATCACATTTTTCAATAATAATCCGAGATCTTTCTCTTCTACTTCCCTTATAGAAGTCATAACTATGCCATATTGAAGCCCCTTTTCTGTTTCAACAACCACTTTATCCCCCAAAGAAAGATCAAAATCCAATGCTGCAAAATAGTAAATTCGTCCATGCTCTACAAAAGAAACTCCAACTGTTCGAATCATGATTTCACCTCGCTAAATGAAAGAATAAATGAATCCAAAAACAGATTCAAATTAACGTTATATTGTAAACGTTCTATATAATTACGAATTACTTCTAACTTCTTTATTATAACATCATTTGAATTGTTTTTTGCGATTTTATGAATATCCTTTTCAAATTTTTGAAAATATGTGGGAAGTGAAGAAAAACCATATTGATATTTTAAAACCCAATCATAAAAATCTTCTAAGATTAAAAAAGCCGATAAATAATTTTCTCTCGTCGTAATCATTTGTTTCCATTTACTGCTAACATATGCAATCATAGCTGAACCACGACGAGAAAGATCCATTGCAAAATCTACCACCACGTCGACTAATTCATGAGGATGTTCTTCTTCCAAAGAATCGTGATTAATAAGCGTAAATATTTGACACCGCGAAATAATAGTATCGATCATTTGATAACGATGCTTGCCAACTAATATAGCAATAATATTATCTTCTGGTTCCTCTAAAAATTTTAGCATCGCATTCGCAGCAGATCGATTAAGCTTGTCCGCTTCAAAGATAATGTAGATTCGCATTCCATTTGGAACTTCAGACATCGTTTTAAATTCTGCTTGTAGATCCAAAAGCTGTTCTTTTTTTATCCATTGTCCATCCGGTTCTATGATTTTTAAATCTGGATAATTATTTTGATCGACAAGATGACTTAGTCGAATAATTTCCTCCTCTTTGAGGGAACGATTTTGACATAATAAAAACTTTGCAAAAGCAAGTACTAATTCTCTTCCTTTTGCAAAAGCATTGGTCTCTATGAAGTAGGCATGTGAAATCTTCTTGTTCTTTTCAATTGCTTGTAACACAGTATGACAAAATTCACTTTGTGTATCAATAAAATCATCTAACATTTTTTCACCTCAAAGGGCTACAACAAAAAGCAAAATCAATGCAAACAAAGCCGGCAATCCCAAAAAACTGACTAATAAAATCGTAATAAAATTGATTGGAATCACAAGATCAAAAGAAACTGCTATTAAGTTATAACCATATAATACAAAAACACCAAAAACTATTTTTTTTATGATGTGATAAATTTTCTTTAACATGTTCCCACCTTCAATAAACATTATGAAGATGAGCCATATTTATTCAATATTTTTACGATCGAGTAATGCTCTTTGTAAAGTCATTGGATCGATATATTCCATGTCTGCGCCCATTGGAACGCCACTGGCAATTTTAGAAACAGTAATATCAAGACCTTCTAAAATTTTCTTAATATATAAAGAAGTTGTTTCTCCTTCAATACTTGGTTTTACTGCCAAAATAATCTCTTTAAAATTTCCTTCCTTGATTCGATCTAACAACTGATCCAACCCAATATCTTCAGGTCCAATTCCATCTAACGGAGAAATCAAACCATCTAAAACATGATATAGACCATTATACATACCAAGCTTTTCAAAAAGAAAAACACTTTTTGGATCTTCTACTACGCACAATGTAGTCTGATCGCGTAAACCGTTCGTACAAATATCACACTCTTCTTTGTCAGTTAAATTATGACATTTTGGACAAGTATGAATATTTTTTTTGGCATTCTGAATACTATCTGCTAAGAAGTCGGCCTTTTCATCATCGAAAGACAAAACAGCAAAAGCCATACGCTCCGCTGTCTTTTCACCGACTCCTGGAAAATATTTAAAACATTCAATCAAATTTTTTAGACTATCAGGATACATATCACTCACCTATTAAAATAAGCCTGGAATATTACTAAATTTTCCCATTTTCTCTTCTGTAAGCTTATCTACCTTCGCAAAAGCATCATTGATAGCTACGACAATCATATCCTCTAATAATTCAATTTCATCTTTGGCAATTTCTTCCGTATTAATTTTAACTTTTAAAAGCTCTTTTGCACCATTTACTGTCACAGTTACAAACGAACTTTCTCCAGTAAATTCAGTACGATCAATCTCCTCTTTTATTTTCATCATATCTTTCTGCATATTTTGCGCTTGCTTCATTAAAGCCTGAATATTCATAATTAATCATTCCTTTCTATTTTACGGTTCAATTTGAACCAAATCTTTTCCAAATAATTCGATGGCAAGGGAAGCTTCAGGACTTAAGCTCTGTTCCATTACTTGTGTCTGTTGCTCATTGACTATTTCAGGTTCTTCTTGATATTCATATACATAATTTTTCTTTTTGTTTTCAATAAACTCCATACGTTCTTGTTTCCATTCATCATTCGTTAAAAGAACGATTCGATAATGGTGTCCAAAAACCACTTCGAGAACTTGCTCCAAAGAAATCAATAGTTCATTTCCACGCTCAATCATAGATTCATAAGGAAAAGCAAGAATCAAATTATGATCGCTGGCAGCCACTACCTTCCCATCTGCTAAAAAACAAGCAGCTGCCCCATAAGTACGATCTAACGTATAATCCATAAGTTCATCCCAATGATTCTGAATCTCGGTCAAAAGATCCTTTTTAGCTAGTGCAAACGTATTAGAAATTCGTAATTTCTTTAGTTCCGAAGTCATATAAGAAACCCGATTCTGAACTTTCTTAACAGGTTCTTCTTTCACTACTTCCTTAAAAGAATCAAGAGAATGGTCCGCCTGTGAAATATTTTTTTCTTTCTTTAACGGATTATCATCGAGAGAATCCTTCTTTGATGGAACCTCATCAGGACGAGAATCCAACTGAGTAGATGTATCATTCAACATAGAATTTTGAAGACCTGATGAATTCATAAATGATAACAGATTAATTTCCAATAAAATTCGCAAATTATTAGACTCTTTTACTTGCAATAACAATTGATTTAAAAAATTACCAAAACGATTATAAAATGAAACATCTACTGACTCGTCGTGACGGATAAATGAATCAACTAATCGATCCCGTACTACCTCTAGCATCTCCTCAATAAAATAAACAAAATCTTTACCATTTTCATATAAAAAATTGATTTTTTCCAATACAATAGCGTTTTTTTGATCGTGAATCGCTTCGATAAACTCCACAATTTCCTCCTTAGAAACCAATCCATTGATTTCCCTCATATCGGCCATTGTAATCGTATTTGTATTATAAGAAGCCAATTTATCTAACATACCCAAAGCATCACGAAGACCACCGTCAGAATAACGTGCAATTGCTTCTAAAACATCATCATCAATCGAGATATTCTCTAATTGAGCAATATCTCGCATTCGTTGAACAATATCACGATCGAGAATTCGTTTAAACGAGAAACACTGACATCTTGAGATAATAGTAATAGGAACCTTATGTAAGTCTGTAGTTGCTAAGATAAAAATAACATGAGAAGGCGGCTCCTCTAAAGTTTTCAATAGAGCATTAAATGCACCAATTGATAACATATGTACTTCATCAATAATATAAACCTTATATTTTAAAACAGATGGCACCAAATTAATTTTATCGCGAATTTCTCGAATCTCATCGACACCATTATTACTAGCAGCATCAATCTCCACGATATCCGTACATTCACGACTATTTGCCACTGCACAATTTGCGCACTTACCACAAGGATTACCATCTATCAAATCAAGACAATTAACAGCTTTAGCTAAAATTTTAGCAACTGATGTTTTACCAGTACCACGAGGGCCTGAAAAGAGATAAGCATGAGATATTTTACCCGATTTTAAAGCATTCTGTAACGTCTTTTTCACAACATCTTGACCAACAAGACTCGTAAAGTCACTAGATCTATACTTTCTGTATAATGCTTGATAGGACATGAATTCACCTCCAGCATCAATATTATATCATAATAAAACAAAAAAACAGCATCTAATCCTGTTCAATACGCTTTTTTTCGAAAAAATTTTGCAACAAACAAGAACATTCGTTCGATAAAACATTTTTGGTCATAGAAACGGAAGCATTTGCCCAAGAATTATTAAAAATCGTCGAAATAATTGAAAAATTATCTTGATTTTTACTACTTGCACCATAAATTAGGCGTGAAATTCGAGATTGTTGAATTGCACTAGCACACATTGGACACGGCTCTAATGTTACATAGATTTCGCAATTCAATAATCGCCAATTAGATAATTTTTTGGATGCTTTTTCGATAGCAATTAACTCTGCGTGCTTTGTCACTAAATTTTTATGATCTTTCTCATTATGAGCACGAGCAATAATTTTACCATCCAATACGATAACTGCACCAATAGGAACCTCATTCAATAAAAAAGCCTTATGTGCTTCCTTTAAAGCCTCATTCATAAAATATTCATCATTTTTCATCTGCATCACTCCAAAAAAAATGATGCACATGAGAAAAATTTGTTAAAGCTGCTATCTTCCGATCCTGACTTGGTTCCAAACATCTCATTGCATCGAATTTACTATAATATAAATCAATTTGATTGTCAAATTATCTTTAACACGCACCCTAAATTATTTCCCGGGAAATAATTTTTACATTCTATTCTATAGTAATGTTTCACGTGAAACATTGTGAATAAATTTATAAACAAGAAGCTAAATAAACAATATATCTTGAGTAATGTTATTTTCAGATATGCATATTAATCTATTTGTTATTTCTATTCTAAAAATAGAATACATATCAAGTATAAAATAGACAAAAACAATGTTAGTAATATTTTCGTTCATACCCTCTCAATTATTTCCCGGGAAATAATTTGATTTGATCCACAGATACTAAATTTAAGAAATTTTACCAAATGAAATAAATCACAAATCTTTGTAAACCTTAGAAAAGTCATGATATATAAGAATATTAAAGTTAATGTTTCACGTGAAACATTGTGCATAACTTATAATTAATAAATATACATTGATCTATTTATTATCCTATAAAATATCAATACTTATATTAAAATAATTATGAATATCATTATCTAAATTTATATTCAGCGCTTTCAAATTATTTCCCGGGAAATAATTTTATTTATTTAAATATATTAAAATTTTGATAAAACAATCAATATAAAATTTTTGCAAAGCCTTAAAAAATCTATGATATATAAGGATATTAGAGATAATGTTTCACGTGAAACATTGTGGATAACTTGTAATTGGCAAATTTTATCAATTACAAAAAAGCGAAATTAAGATATATTTTCTTATATTAATTATTTGATAATATAGATGTCGATATATATAATGATCTTCTAAAATATTAACTAGAAAACGATAAAAATTTATCATACTTCTATCGATTTAAAGCATATTGAAATGTTTTTATTAGAAAAACAATATTTATAGAGTCCCTTACCTTATATTATCAATGTTTCACGTGAAACATTGTACGTAAAATATTTCCCGGGAAATATTTTTTTGTTTTATAACACACCTTGATCTACTTATTGTCTATTATCTTATAAGACGTAAAAGTATCGATATTAAAATAATTATGAATAACACTATTGAAATCTATATTCATCACATTCAAATTATTTCCCGGGAAATAATTTTGTTTATTTAAAAATATTAAAATTTTGATAAAAAAAGATAGATATAAAATTTTTATAGATCATTAGAAAGCCCTTGATATATATGGATATCGAAGCCAATGTTTCACGTGAAACATTGTGGATAACTTATAATTGGTAAATTTTACCAATTATAAGTTAATTATCATTATTGAAAGCCGATTAACTATCTAAATCAAATAATACATAAAAATAGACCAATTATTTCCCGGGAAATAATTGGTCAGGTTAACTTATATAAATTTGAAAAATAATTTTGTTTTATTCATATGTATTTTAAGTTTAGAGCTTTTATTCTATGTTACATATACAAATTAATTTAATGTTTCACGTGAAACATTGTGCATAAATTATTTCCCGGGAAATAACTTTAAATAAAAAAGAGGATTATAATTCCTCTTTTGGTTCTTCAGTAACATTTTCAGTAGATTCCTCTTCGCTCTTTTCAACAATCGCAATCGTAGAAACCTTCTGATTATCTTTTAAATTAATCAAGCGTACACCCTGTGTAGCACGACGTAATGTAGAAATTTGATCCAATGGCATACGCATAATGATACCACTATCCGTAATAATCATGAGATCATCATCAGAAGTAACTGATTTCAAAGCAATCATATTACCATTTTTCTCTGTAATATTTAATGCCTTTACACCTTTACTACCACGATGAGTTAATCGATATTCATCGATCGGAGTCTTCTTTCCATAACCAAATTCTGTAACGATTAAAATCAAACTATCTGGACAAACAATCTCTGCACCAACAACTGCTGCGCCGTCCAAATCCATTCCTCGAACACCGACCGTTGTACGTCCCATTGAACGAATCTCATCTTCATTAAAACGAACCATACGACCATTACTTGCACCAATCACAACTTCATCATTACCAACTGTCTTTCGAACTGCAATCAATTCGTCATCATCGCGCAAAACGATCGCTATTTTACCATTATTACGAATATTATCGAATTCACTAAGTTCTGTTCGCTTCACAAGTCCACTCTTGGTAACAAACAATAAGTACTTTGTTTCTTCTTCATTTGATAAAGTAATAACCGATGTAATATATTCATCTTTTTCTAATGGAAGTAAATTAACAATTGGTAAACCTTTCGATTGCCTACTAAATTCTGGAATCTCATATCCTTTCATACGATATACTTTACCACGATTCGAGAAGAATAATACATAATCATGTGTACTACACGAAATCATTCGTTCCACAAAATCTTCTTCATTCGTAGACATTCCCTTAATTCCGACACCACCACGATTCTGAGTACGATATGAATCAATCAACATTCTCTTAACATATCCCTTATTCGTAAGTGTAATAATTACTTTATCCACAGGAATTAATGATTCATCTTCAATATACTCAATAGCTGTCATATCAATATCAGTTCGACGATCATCCCCAAAACGATCTCGTAATTCAATCATCTCATTTTTTATGATCTCTAGAATTTTTTCATTGCTTGCCAAAATTTCTTTCAATTCCTCAATCAATTTTAACAATTCGTATAATTCTGCTTCAATTTTATCTCTCTCTAAGCCCGTCAAACGACGTAATTTCATTTCGAGAATCGCATTTGCTTGCGCTTCTGATAAACTATACCGTTCCTGTAAAGCTTTTAAAGCCTCTTCATCACTACTGGATGTTTTTATCAATTGAATAATATCATCAATATGATCAAGTGCAATCTTTAATCCTTCTAAAATATGCGCTCTTTTCTCATATTTATCCAAATCAAATTGCGTTCTTCGAACGATGACCGATTTTTGGTGATCTAAATATTTTTCTAGAATCTCATTTAATCCCAAAATTTTAGGTTGTCCATCATCCAAAGCTAAAAAATTAATTCCATAAGACACCTGTAATTGAGAATATTTATACAAATTGTTTAAAACTACATTTGCATTTGCTTCCCGCTTTAGTTCAATTACAATTTTAATGCCATTTAAATCCGTTTCATCTCTTAAATCTGAAATCCCCTCGACAACTTTATTACGAACTAAATCGGCTATTTTCGTAATGAGAGAAGTCTTATTAACCTGATATGGGATTTCCGTAACTACAATACGTTGATGATTATGATGTTCTTCAATCGCAGCACGCGCGCGAATAATAATCGTACCATGTCCTGTTTCATATGCTTTACGGATCCCACTATTTCCTAAAATAATGCCACCAGTTGGGAAATCAGGTCCCTTAATATATTCCATTAGATCAAGAGAAGTATATTCTGGATGATCAATTTTTGCAATACAACCATTGATCACTTCACGCAAATTATGAGGTGGAATATTCGTTGCCATACCAACTGCAATTCCCATTGTTCCATTTACCAAAATATTAGGAAAACGACTTGGCAAAACGGTCGGTTCTTGCGTTGTACCATCAAAATTATCCATAAAATCAACGGTATTTTTATTAATATCACGGAGCATTTCAAGAGATAATTTAGAAAGCCGAGCCTCTGTATAACGATATGCCGCAGCTCCAAAACCATCGATCGAACCAAAGTTACCATGGCCATCAACTAAAGGATAACGATAGTTAAAATCTTGAGCCATTCTTACCATTGCATCATATACAGAAGAATCACCATGTGGATGATAACTACCTAGTACCGCTCCAACTGTAGTAGCACTCTTCCGAAATGGTTTATCAGGAGTTAATCCATCTTCATACATCGTATACAAAATACGCCGATGAACCGGTTTTAAACCATCTCTTACATCTGGTAAAGCTCTTGCCACAATGACACTCATAGAATAATCCAAAAACGAAGAGCGCATCTTCTCAGAAATATTGACATCAACTAATTTATGATCTGTTAAAATTTCCATACTCTATTCTCCCCCCTATACATCCAAATTTTGAACGTACACTGCGTTCTCTTCAATAAATTTTCTACGTGGTTCCACATCTTCACCCATCAAAATCTGGAACGTCTCATCTGCCAAAATAGCATCATCGATATTCACCCGCAACAAACTTCTATATTGTGCATCCATAGTTGTTTCGCACAATTCTTCCGGATCCATTTCACCCAAACCTTTATTTCGCGAGATTTCACGTTTTACATTAGCCGGTAAAGTTTTCAAGTACTCATCAAGTTCATGATCATCTAGTACAAACCGTACTGTCTTACCAGTTACGACCTTATATAAAGGTGGTTGAGCAATATAAATATGACCATTTTCAATCAAAGGCCGGAAAAACCGATAGAAAAATGTAAGTAATAAAGTAGCAATATGTGCTCCATCGACATCAGCATCCGTCATAATAATAATTTTATGGTACCGAAGCTTTGAAATATCAAATTCTTCGCCAATTCCCGTGCCCAAAGCAGTAATTAAAGAACGAATTTCTTCATTTCCTAAAACTCGATCGAGACGTGCTTTTTCCACATTTAAAATTTTACCTCGAAGTGGCAAGATAGCTTGTGTTTTCGAATCACGACCACCGATTGCACTTCCACCTGCAGAATCGCCCTCGACAATAAAAAGTTCACAAATGGAAGCGTCTTTACTAGAACAATCTGCTAATTTTCCAGGTAATGAAGAAACTTCTAACGCACTTTTTCTTCTCGTTAATTCCCGTGCCCTTTTCGCCGCGACACGAGCTCTAGTAGCAGTTGTTGCTTTATCAACAATAATCTTAGCCTCATCAGGATTCTCCAACAAAAACCGTTCAAAAGCCTCCGAAAAAATACGATTAGCAACGCCACGAACTTCAGCATTACCTAACTTTGTTTTCGTCTGTCCCTCAAATTGAGGATTTGGATGCTTACAAGAAATAATCATCGTGATCCCTTCTCGAACATCCTCTCCTGTAAGTGGTTCATCATTTTCTTTTAAAAGTTTATTAGCAAGGGCATATTTATTTAAAATACGTGTTAAAGCCATTCTTACTCCATCTTCATGAGTACCACCTTCTGGAGTTGTAATATTATTAACAAATGAATAAATAGAAGCATTGTAACTTTCGTTATACTGAAGCGCAACCTCAATTGAAATATCATTTTCTTTGCCACGAATATCGATAATCGTTGGATGAATCGGCACTTTATTTTTGTTTAACAACTCAACATATTCCGTAATTCCACCTTCATATAAAAAGGTTTCTTTCTTTTCATCCTCTCGTTCATCCATTAAAATAATCCGAAGTCCACGATTCAAAAAAGCAAGTTCCCGAAGTCTATTTCGTAACACTTCATAATCAAATACCGTCGTTTCTGTAAAAATTTGAGGATCTGGCTTGAATGTGACAGTAGTTCCGGTTCGATCTTCCGAACAATCATCGATTATTTTTAATGGTTCTTCTGGATGTCCCCCATTACTATATCTTTGAAAGTAAACGTGTCCATGTTTATATACACGTACTTCTAACCATTCGGATAACGCATTGACAACACTTGCACCAACACCGTGAAGTCCACCTGAAACTTTATAACCACCACCGCCAAATTTACCACCGGCATGCAATACAGTATAAACTGTTTCCACGGTAGATTTTCCCGTTTTAGGATGGATGTCTACTGGTACACCACGACCATCATCTTTAACCGTGATGGTATTCCCTGGATTAACAATAACTTCAATATCATCTGCAAAACCTGCCATTGCTTCATCAATTGCGTTATCGACAATTTCCCATACAAGATGGTGCAAACCTCTACTACTAGTACTTCCGATATACATACCAGGTCTTTTACGAACAGCTTCTAATCCTTCCAAAACTTGAATCGAACTAGAATTATAATCATCTGCATTACGATCCTCTACCCGATCGTCCATATCCATATCATTCATCACTTTTCACCCTTTCTGTAACAATGCCACCTGCAACATCAAATATTTTGGCATCCTTAATAATTCTTGCATTGATATCTTTTAAATCAGTAGTAGTAATAATCGTTTGAATTCCATTTTGAATATAACGAAGTAAACGATTTTTCTTCTTTCGATCAATTTCACTGAAGATATCATCTAATAATAGGATTGGAGTTGTCTTTGTTTTTTCTTGAAATAACGCAATTTCAGACAATTTAAAGGTAATGACAGCAAGTCTTGATTGTCCTTGTGAACCGAATATCTTTAAATCATTATTATCCAAGAAAAAAGCAAAATCATCACGATGAGGCCCATATAAAGTAGTCCCTTGAAGAACCTCTCTTTGATAATTATCTTGCAACTTTTTCGTAAGTACCTTTTTAATTTCTTGCGCATCAAAACTATTTAATGGAATATTTGGTTGATATTCTACTCTTAAACCCTTTTTCATCGTAATATGATAAAATATATCTCCAATGTTTTGATTAATATAATTTAAAAAGTCATTTCGTGCTTGATAGATAAAAACAGCTCGATCTACCAAGGAAGAAGTCAAAATTTCAAAATACATATCATCTTTTGAAATCGATTGTAGTTGTTTTAAATACTCATTTCTAGTTTTTAAAAGCTTATTATATTCGTTATAACACTGTATATACTCTTTTGAAAACTGACTAATTTCGACATTAAAAACATTTCTTCGATTAGCTGGAGATCCTTTAATCATCTCTAAATCATCTGGACAAAAAAGAATTACATTTAAATTCGTAATGTAATCTGATATTTTCCGAATTTCTGTTTGATTCAAAAAAACTTTTTTATTTAGTGCAGAAATATCCACCTCTAAATTATGAGAAATAACATCTTTTTTGACGGTTCCTTTAATCTTTGCTAATTCCTCTTTAAATTGAATAAGATGCTCTTCACTTCCCAAACGATGAGATTTTGTAACGGCAAGAATATAAATACTTTCTAGAATATTTGTTTTTCCTTGGGCATTATCACCAACAAAAATATTGATATTAGGACTTAATTTTATATCTAGTTTCTTATAATTTCGAAAATGAATTAAATTTAATTTGGTTAAAAACAAAAAACACCTCTAAAAACGCCCATAAAATCACCTAACTATATTCTAGTACTCCTATACCTACAAACATATTATATCATAAAAATAGTATAAAACTATAAAAAAATGGCTTTTTTGCCATATTTTTATAAGTTTTTTTTCATTTTTCTAACATTTAATAAATACGCTAATTTACTAGCGCGTAACATTTGATTATTAATCGAAGCATAAGATGTCATTAAAGGTAATTTAAAGCCGTTTTTAAAGACAATAATTGCTTGTCCTAATTTACTATCAATTCGCTCGATTTCATTCAAAGAAAGCCAAATACAGCTATTTAAAGATGGTGATTCTGTTGGAAAGAAAATAATCTGTCTACTTTCTTCTACGATAATTGGCAATTTATAATTAGCATTTAATAATTTTCGAGCACCAGCTACCCTACCTTCATAACTACTCCCAAAATATTGACAACTATTATCCATCACTTGATAAGCACGACAAGAAAAATCATACTGTGCATCGCGTTCCAAAACACGACATCCACCATTTTCTAAAGAAATAACTGCTAACGTATTTTCATTGATTTCATATTCTGACATAATAATTCCCCCCGAATAAAAAATGACTGCAAATTTATAATCTGCAGCCAAAGTTTATCAAAAAGAAAAGTCTAAAAAACAAGAAAAATGTCAAGTAAACAAAATTTAATTAATAGGTTCGAATCGGTAATACCAATTGCGTTAAAGAGTCATCCCCTACACTTTTTAAAATAATTGGTTTAATTTCTCCAACAAATGAGATTTCCACTTCATTCTGTGGAAAAGATCTTAATGCTTCCATCATGTATTTTGCCACAAAAGAAATTTTAATATTCTCATCATTGTCTTTTACTACACTCATCTTTTCCTCAACACGACCAATTTCAGCTGAACTAGATTTAATATATAATAAGTTTTCTTTTGTTTCTAAAGTAACGACGTTTTTCTCTTTATCGCTCGTTAAAATACTTGCTCGATCGATAACACTATATAAATCCGAAATACCTACTGTAATCTTTAGGAAAGATTCCGTTGGTAATAAATTGGCAGTATTTGGATAAGTACCATTGATTAAACGAGATTGAAATAATAAATTTTGATACTTAAATAAAATTTTATTATTAAAAATGTGTAATTCAATATTTTCTTCACTATCATCGATAATACGAATGAATTCTACTAAATTTTTACTAGGAATTACAATATTATAACTTTCTTCAACTTCTTGATTAAGAGTGACAATTTTTCTTGCTAGACGATATGAATCTGTAGAATTACATTCTAATTGAGCTCCATTAATTTTAAAGTTAATACCAGTTAAAACAGGTCTTGATTCATCGGTCGAAGAAGCAAAAGCGGTTTCATTAACAATTGCTTTAAATATCTCATTTGAAATATACACTGGTTTTTTACTTAAATCTAAGTTAATTGCTGGATATTCACTTTTATTAATACCATTTAAATTAAACTCGCTATTTTCAGTATAAATTAGTATTTTTAAATCATCGATTACTTCAATGTTGATAAATTCATCTGGTAATTTACGAACGATATCTAAAACATATTTGCCTTGAATAATAATACTACCTTCTGTTTCGATATCCATATTACCTAATGCTGGAATAAATGTCTGAATTGTAATATCATTATCACTAGCGGTTAAAGTAAGTCCGTCTTTCGTAAGATCAAATTTGATACCTGCTAAAACAGGAACTAAATTTTTACTAGATAAAGCTTTCGAGACTTTATTTAATCCTTCTGCCAAGATTTCTTTTTTGATTTTTAATTTCATTTTATATTCCTTCTTTCTTTAAATCTTTTTTTATTATTACAGTGGAAACTGTTGATAAGTGAATTATTCCTTTTTATTCTTCTATTTTCTTTCTTTTTTTCCTGTGGAAAATGTTTGGAAAACTTTGTGTTTATCCACATCCCAGGTTAATATCTTTTTTTAATTTTTCAATAATATTAGCCAAATCTTTATTAGATTGGATTTCCCTTTCTATTTTTTCTACGGAGTGCATCACAGTTGAATGATCTTTTCCACCAAATTCTGTTCCTATTTTCGGAAAGGATTCATCGGTTAGTTTCCGACAGAGATACATTGCCACTTGTCTAGGAAGAGCCAGATTAGAACTTCTTTTCTTCGACTTCATATCATCTACCGATATTTGATAATATTCTGCCACAACTTTTTGAATTTTGTGAATATTATTTTTTTCACTAATCCCATGACTGACATAGTCTTTTAATGCTTCGATAGCTAGGTCGAGAGTAATATCACTCCCTCCCATAATAGTCGAATAAGCAAGTAAACGATTTACACTTCCCTCCAATTGTCGAACATCACTTCCCATATTGGAAGCAATATATTCAATGACATCTTCGGGAATCTCTTTTTCGATGGCTCCTCCTAAAATTTTTCGTCTTAAAATAGCAATTCTAAGTTCGAAGTCCGGTGGAAAAATATCGACCGTCAATCCCCAGCAAAATCGTGTTCGAAGGCGGTCTTCTAACAATTTTAAATCATCTGGAGAACGATCGGATGAAATAACAATTTGTTTATTGTCACTATATAATGTATTAAAAGTATGGAAAAATTCCGTTTGGGTCTGTGTTGCTCCCCCTAAAAATTGAATGTCATCGATCATGAGAACATCGACATTTCGATATTTATTTTTAAAATAATCTACATAATTAAAGTTAGTACCCATTTCATCTTTCTTGTTAATTCCTAAGAAATCCGTAATAAATTGTTCACTGGTAACATATAATACTTTTTTATTGGAATTTTGCACAATATAATTGCCAATTGCATGCATCAAATGTGTCTTTCCTAATCCACTATTTCCATAGATAAACAAAGGGTTGTACATTTTTCCAGGATTTTCTGCAATCGATAATGCCGCTGCATGTGCAAATCGATTACTATTTCCAACAATAAAAGTTTGGAAAGTATAGTTTGGATTCAAATTAGAATCAATCGGGTTGTTATAGGGAATTCCTTCTTGAATAGGAGGAATCTCTTCCTGTTTTTCGATGGTTTTCTCCCCTATTTCTTCTTGTAATAAAAATTCAAATTCAAAGTTAGAGCCCGTAATTTTATTGAAGGTCTCCTCAATTAAACTACGATAATTATCGGATAGATGTTTCTTATGAATTGGCATTGGAACAATGACGATTGCTTTACCATCTTTTATTTCGTAAAGTTTTGTTTCTTTGAACCAAGTATCATAAGATAAAGAAGTGACTTCTTTTTTAATAGACTCTAAAAAATTGGACCATAAAATTGTAACATCCATCTTATCACTTCCCCTGAAACATAGATAAAATTCATCAAGTATTGTAACTGAAAACTGTGGAAAAAGAAAGAGAAAACAACAAAAAAAATCTTTCCACAGGAATTCCTCAAGAAAATCACAAGGTTTTCCCCAGGATTTCATCTTTATTATATAAGAATAACCCCTACTTTTCCACAGAATATGTAATTTTTTTAATTCACATAGTGCAAAAAGTTTTACACACCCCTGTGGAAATTGTGGACAACAAAAAACAAGAAGAAAGATAAAATAATAGATGACTTCCTCTAAGGGATCGATCAAATTCCGAATCATATAAAAAAATTAAAAATAAGAACAAGATTTCAAAGTCAAATTATAATCTAAATTTTTCCATGAAATCGATTGACAAAAGCTTTCATTTCCTATTATAATAATGGAGATTTATGTCTGGAGGTGGAAGGATGAAAAGAACATATCAACCAAATAATCGTAAAAAAGCAAAAAAACATGGATTCTTTGCACGTAAAAAAACGAATGTATTAAACAAACGTAGAGCAAAAGGTCGTAAGAATTTGTTAACAAAATAGTGCCACTGTTTCGCAGTGGTTTTTTACTATATGAAAGGTGGCCGAATAAATGAAAAAAATGAATATAGTGAAAAAAAATAGCGATTTTACCAAAATAATTGCGGCCAATTTATTTGTAAAAGATCGTAATTTTGTGATATATGCCTTACCAACAGAATATCCTTATGCTAGATTTGGTGTTTCGGTTGGCAAAAAAATAGGGAAGGCAGTTACCCGGAATTATTATAAGCGTCAAATCCGAAATATCATAGATAATCATAAAAATCTCTATTCAAAATCCAGAGATTATATTATAATAATAAGAAAGAACTGTTTAAATGTGACATATCAAAATTTAGAACAAAGTATTATTTCATTAATGGCTAAAATAGACAGTTTAATAGAGTCAGCGAAGGAGAATTAAATGAAAAAGAATACCAAAAAGAAATTTATTGTCCTTTTATTATTGGTGATGTTATTAGCAACCGGATGTACTAAGACATTAAAAGATAGTGATAAAAAAGTAGTTACCAATCCGGAAACAGGACAAAGTTTAACCGAAAACATTTTATGCCGACCAACGGATGAAAAAACAAAGGAACTTTATGCTCAAAATGGAGTTGATTTAGAAAGTTTACCAGAATGTAGTGATTTCAAAATTACTTCCGGCGGTTATGATGGTTTATGGTCTAGTATCTTTGTAAAACCACTTGCTTTTGTTATTTTATGGTTTACAAAATATGTAGGAAGTGCCGCCTTAGCGCTAATCATTACGACGATTTTAATTCGTCTTATCGTATATCCACTTACGAACAAAGCCGCGATGCAATCTGAATTATTGAAGAAAGCTCAGCCAGAATTAGAAAAATTAGAAAAGAAATACGGAAATAATCCGGATGAACAATCGATGATGAGAAAAAGTCAAGAGATGACGATGATCTATAAAAAATATAATATCAATCCATTTTCTGGTTGTCTGTTTAGTTTTATTCAGTTACCATTATTATTTGCTTTTTTAGAAGCAATCAATCGAATTCCTGCTTTATATGAAGAAAATTTCTTATTTTTGCAAATGGGAACGACTCCGTGGATTGGACTTCTTAAATTAGGAAATTGGGTTTATATTATTTTGATCATCTTAATCGGATTAACAACTTTCCTTTCATTTAAGTTAAATGCAACTGCTCCGACGACTGGTGCAAACGATCCTATGAAAAGTATGAGTATCATTATGACTGTTATGATCGTAATTACAGGATTATTTATGCCTACCGCACTTGGTATATACTGGATCATCTCAAATTTATTTACTATTGTTCAAAATTTGATTGTAAAAAGGAGTCGGAAAGTACATGGATAAAAGAATTTTTAGTGGAAAAACCAAAGAGGAAGCAATTAAAGAAGCATGTATTGCACTAGTAGAGACAGAAGATAATCTTTATATTAGAGAATTAGAAACAAAACAAGGATTATTTAAAACAAAAAAAGTTGAAATCCAAGTCACTACCAAAGAAGATATTATTGATTTTATGAAAGAATACTTAAAGAAAGTATTAACCGAAATGGGATTAAAAGTGAATTTAGAAGTGATGAAGAGAGAAGATTCGGTTCAAATTACTCTATATTCGGACAATAATGCAATTTTAATTGGAAAAAATGGTCGAACGTTAGAAGCCTTGACCACTGTTTTAAGACAAGCGATACAAACACACTTTGGTGTACATTTCCGTTTCTTATTAGATGTAGAGGAATACAAAGAAAAACAGCAAGCAAATCTAGAACGTCTTGCGAAACGAGTTGCGAAAGAGGTAGCAATCAGCAAGATTGCTGCAAAATTAGATCCGATGAACTCTTATGAGCGAAGAATTGTTCATAATGCTTTAAATGAAAATAAAAAGGTTTATACGGAAAGTGAAGGAGTCGAACCAAATCGCTATGTAGTGATTAAACCAAAAGAGGAAAAAGAATAGGGGAATGAGAAGTCACTGAAAAAGTAATGAAATAAAAAAATGGTATTTAGAATCTATTTCTATTTATCATTTTTTTATTTAAAT
>CALVRU010000002.1 GCA_944358775.1 uncultured Bacilli bacterium
GAACGAGGCACGTTTTGTTTTTCGCAAGAAAAATGAAAGTGGCGATAGTGAATATTTTTACAATTATTAAAATGATTTTTAAATCAATTTTAATAATTTATTAAATAATAAGTATCTTGTAGATAGTTATTATTTAATCTTGTTTATAAGCATTACACCTTTACGATAGTTTAGGTGTTTTGCGAATAAACAAGCAAGGGGTTATTAGGGAACACCCTAATCTCACAGGGCTGTGCCCTAGTGAGATAGGTCAATAATTGACCTTTACCCTAAAGAAGCACTAGCAAAGGAGGTATTTAATGTATGATGGAAATCAAGTATTAAGGTTTGAAACTAAATATAAAGCTAACGATTTAGGTGGAATTGGTATAGAACTTGTACAGCGAAAAGGTACAGGAAATTATGATAAAGATAGAACAATATTTAATTATAGTTATGTACCTTTATCTAAACCTACTCTACAAGAACAAGTCTATTCTAAATTAAAAGATAATAAAATATATTATAACGATAGTAAAAACACAAATTTATTAAATGGTGCTATCGTTACAAGCGGAAAAGAATTTTTTCAAAGTTTGGGAATGAAGTTTAAAGAAAGTAATAGAATTCATCAAGTCGGAAAAGATAAAGGGAAACCTATTTTAGTACCAGATATAAAATCTAAAGAAGATATACCAAAAAAAGTTATGGATTTTTTTGATGATAGTTATAAATTTTTAGAAAAACTTGTTGGTAAAGATAATATAGTATATGCAGAAATTCATTTCGATGAAGATACACCACATTTACAATTCTATTTTATCCCTGTTGTTAATGAAGTTAAGAGAAAAGTTTTTGAAACAGATACAAACGGAAATATAATTTATCGTGAAGGAATAGATAAAAAAGGAAATAAAAAAATGTATCCAGTTCAAAAGAAAGATAAAGATGGTAAAAACATTTTCAAAGTTGAAAAAGGAAAATTTTTAAATTGTGATCAATTTTGGAAAACTCTAGGTGGTAAAACTTCTTATGCTAAAATTCAAGATGACTACAACAAGTTCATTACTGAAAAAGGTTATAATCTCTTTCGTGGAAATATTGGCGATAATAAATATCATAAAACTAAAGCTCAAAAAGAGATTGAAGATTTAAATGAACAAATTAGTGAAATGAAAATTGAATTTGAGAAGAATAAAAGACTAAATGAAATAGAATTAAAAACATCAAAGGAAATATCAGAAATTGATTCTAATGAAGTTTTAAACCCAGTAAAAAGAAAAATTATTGGTTATAAAGATGAAGATATTAATAATCTAGTTGATTATTCTAAAAATATTCAAAAACAGAATTCTAATAGCAAAAATGTTATTAAACAAAAAAATGTTATTATTGAAGAACTAACTTACAAGGTAAAAAATCTTCAAACTGAAAATTCAAAATTGAAGGATGGTCGAGCCATTAAAGAAAGAGATATAAAAATTCAAGAGCAACAGCAAACTATATCTAAACAAAAATCAATAATTAAAGAAAAAAATTCTATTATTGAAAAATTAGAAGAAAAAGTTAATGAAATACAAGAAACTTTTAATAATTTCAAAGAAAAAATGTTTAACTTTTGTGACAAAATATGCCGAGCATTAGGTCATAAGATAGGAATTCATTTTTCTAAAAATAGCGACATTAATTATGATGATATGGAATACTATGCAAATGGTGTTAATCGTAAATACGAACGACCTGAAAAAGATAAATCTGATGATTTTGATATAAGTATATAAGTAAACTCTTAATATTTAAAAAAGATATTTGTAACCAAAATAGTATTAAATTTGCATAAATGAGAAAGAAGATAAAATTTTTAATAAAATGTACCAAAATAATTATTTTAAATTAAATAGTGATTGGAGGATTGATAATATGAGAAAAAATATAAATAAAATTTATTACAAATGTCTTTCTATTTCTCAAACTTAAAATATGTAAAGGAGAAAGATAATGAAATATAATATTATTGATATTGTAGATAATAAATTAACTGATACTAAATTAAAAGAAATAGTCAATAAAAAATTATATAAAATTATTGAACTAATGGAGTTTAATGTTAATTACTCTAAATAGATGTTATAATAGTATTGGTTATAAGTTTAACTTTAAACTTAATTATTACCTTAAGTTAGGAGGTAATAGTTATGAATGAAATGGAGAGTGTTTTAAGTAAGAAAGTATTAAGAGTTGGTATTTATTTAAGATTGTCTAATGAAGATAGAGACAAAGTAAACAAAGATGATGATAGTGAATCTATTAAAAATCAAAGAAATATGCTTGTTGACTACATAAATAAGCATCCTGAATTTGCCTTAATAGATGAATATTGCGATGAAGATTTATCTGGCGCGGGAACTTATAGACCTGAATTTGAAAGACTAATTAGAGATTGTGAAAATCGTAAACTTGATATTGTTTTATGCAAGAGTCAATCAAGATTTTCTAGAGATATGGAAATTGTTGAAAAATATATCAATAATAAATTCAAAGAATGGAATATTAGATTTATCGGTTTATCAGATAATGCTGATACTGAAGTTTTAGGAAATAAAAAGTCTAGACAAATAAATGGCTTAGTTAATGAGTGGTATTTAGAAGATGTTTCTGACAATATACGAAGTGCTTTTAATTCTAAAATGAAGCAAGGAGAATTTATTTCTCCTTTCGCTCCATTTGGTTATGAAGTATCACCTGACAATAATAATAAGTTGATAATAGATCCTATAGCGAGTGAAATTGTAAAAAACATTTATGATTTATATCTAAGAGGATTAGGATTTACAGGTATTGCTAAATATTTAAATAGTAAAGAAATACCCTGTCCTTCACTTTATAAATACCATAAAGGTATTAAATTAAATGTAATTAGTAATAGGCCTCGTGAAGAAATAAAATGGTCTACAAATGCCATTAAGACTATTTTAACAAATGAAATTTATCTGGGACATTTAATACAAGGCAAAAGAACTACTGTTAGTTATAAAAATCATAAAATAAGAAATAAAGATAAAAGTGAATGGATCAGAATGGAAAATACACATGAGGCTATCATTGATGAAGAAACATTTAATAAAGTGCAAATTGCTATGAAAGAAAGAACTAAACCAATGAAAGCAACTGGTGTTGTTCATATCTTTTCTGGTAAAGTATTTTGTCTTGAATGTAATCATTATATGCGAAAAAAGAATTCTTCTAAACATGAATATTTAGTATGTTCTAATAATCGTGATGGATATGATGATTGTATAAATAAATCTTCTATTAGATATGATGAATTAGCAAATCTAGTATTAGAGTCAATTAATAAGAAAATCGAAAAATTTTATGATGAAGAAGAATTAGAAAATTTGGATTCAAAAAAACTTGATAGTAGATTCAAGAAAAAAATTAAATCTTTAGAGAAACAAAGAACTGATATTGAAAATAAAATATCTAAAACTAGAAATTACTTAAAAAATATTTATGAAGATAAAGTAAATGGTGTTATTACAGCAGAACAATTTAAAGATTTAATTACCAATTATAATAAAGACGAAGATATTTATAAAGATCAAATTAAATCAATTAATAATGAAATATCCTATTACAGAATGAAAGAAGAATCTGCAAAAAATAATAAAGAAATATTCAGTAAATACCAAAAATTAGAAGAATTAAATAGAGTTATTGTTGATGAATTTATTGATAAAATTTATATTGGTAAATTAAACGAAGAAACAAATACTAGAGATATTCAAATTAAATGGAATTTTGAATAAATTTCAAAAGAAAAAAAGGAAATACAAAATTTTTGTAGAATAATATAAGTGAGAGGTTGTATATATCTATAACCTTTTGCTTAATACATATTAAAAATAAACAGTAAAGGACGGTGAAAAAATGAATCAAGATAAAATGCATCTAATTAATAAAATATTCAATAATGAAACAATAAGAACTGTGTGGGATAAAGAAAAAGAAAAGTATTATATAAGTGTTATTGATATTGTTGGTGTATTAGCAGAAAGCGATAGCCCAAGAAAATATTGGTCAGTTATGAAAACTAGATTAAAAAAAGAAGGAAATGAGGTGGCTACAATTTGTAGTCAACTGAAATTAAAAGCTTCTGATGGAAAATATTATAATACTGATGTATGTGATATTGAGGGTATGTTTAGAATAATTCAATCAATTCCTAGCAAAAATGCCGAACCAGTGAAACTTTGGTTAGCTAGTCTTGGTAAAGAAAGAATTGATGAAGTATTTGATCCTTCATTAACAATGCAAAGAGCAATAGATACATATCGTGCTAAAGGTTATGATGAAGCTTGGATTACTAAAAGAATCAAAGGCATTCAAGAAAGGAAAAAACTAACTGATGTTTGGAAAGATGGTGGCATTGAAAGTAATTTAGAGTATGCAATGCTTACTAACGAAATATATAAAAGTTGGTCTGGATTTACTGCTAAACAATATAAACAATATAAAGGATTAAGAAAAGAATCTTTAAGAGATAATATGACTGATATAGAAATAGCACTTGCTGATTTAGGAGAACTTACTACTCGTGATATTGCTTTATCAGAACATCCTGAAGGACTAAAAGAAAATCTTAAAGTTGCTCAAAGAGGTGGACAAGTTGCAAATGATGCAAGAAAATCATATGAACAGCAAACTAAAAGGTCTGCTATATCAAATCAAAATGCACTTAATTATCAATATATAGAAGAAGATAAACAAATTGAAAATAAATAAATTACAATTTAGTTATTGCAAATTATGCAACAACTAAAAAAATAATAACTCTAAAATATTAAAAAATAATAAAAAGTGTCTTCGTTATATTCAAAGAGTGGCATTGATTCGAACTTTAGCAACGGATCCCGACTTACTTTTATTAGATGAACCATTCTCAGCTTTAGACTATCAGACGCGTCTTGCTCTAAGTGATGACGTATATCACATTATAAAAAAAGAAGGAAAAACAGCCATTATGGTAACACACGATCTAGGTGAGGCAATTTCATTGTCGGATCGTATTATTGTAATGACACGTCGCCCTGCCAAAGTAAAAAAAATATACGACATCAAATTGACGAATGCATCAACTCCCATTAATAATCGAAAATGTAAAGAATTTAGTATTTACTATGATCAGATTTGGAGGGATTTAGATGTCCACTTATAGCCAAGAACATCAAGAATATCTAAAAAAAAGAAAAAAGACACGTCGAAATGTACTGCTTACTCAGATTATGATCATCATTCTTTTCCTAATTGGCTGGCAAGTTTTAGCAAGTTTCGAATTAATTAATACATTTATGTCGTCTTCTCCTTTTGATGTGATCAAAACGATTGTAAATCTCTTTCAAACCAATCAATTATGGAATCACATATGGGTAACGACCTACGAGACGATCCTAAGTTTCCTTTTAGCAACTATCATCGGAATTGGATGTGCAACCATCCTTTGGTGGAATCCTTTCCTTGCTAAAGTGTTCGATCCGTATTTAACGATTTTAAATTCATTACCGAAAGTCGCCTTAGGCCCACTTATTATCATCTGGGTTGGCGCTAGCATGAATTCGATTATCTTTATGGCCCTTATGATATCTGCAATCATCACGATTATCAACATCTACAATGGATTTATCAATGTCGATAGCGACTATATTAAACTACTACGGAGTTTTCATGCGGATAAAAAACAAATTTTCTTTAAATTAATTCTCCCGAGTAATAAAGAAAACATAATTAGTAGTCTCAAAATCAATATTAGTATGTCGTTAATCGGAGTAATCATGGGTGAATTACTTGTTTCAAAAGAAGGACTTGGATACTTGATCATGTATGGTTCTCAAGTATTTAATATCAATCTAGTAATTACATCTGTCTTCATTTTAGGAATTCTATCGTTTATTCTATATTATTTCATCTGCCTATTAGAAAAAAAATTAAAGTCATGACGCCATGACTTTTTTACTATTTACCTAAGTTTAATTTTTGTTTATAATAAAGTTAGACATTAAAGTATAACGTATCCGTTTCGGACAATTATCCGACACCGGAAAGGACTGTTAGAATAAGATATAGTAAGGGAGTAGTAACTATGAATCATTCTGAAATTTATACCAAGGATGTCTATCAAAAGGCATTAAAGCAAGCACTTGCCATTATGCAGACGGAAGGTTTCGAAATTACCAATGAAGATGCAAAAAAATGTTGGGAACAACTAGTACTAACGCTACCTAATACAGAGAAATCCGTAAAAATATATCAATTAAGAAGAGGAATGAATAAGAGTGAGCGAACGAACCAATTTTGATTATGATCCATATTTAATACCAGGAACCGATATTTTGCAAAACTGTTTTCAAACGACGGATAAAGAAAAATTAAATTTGCTCGATCGGCAAATTAGTTTTCAAAGAATTTCGGAATTACGATTAGATGCACTTGGTTGCTTTCAAAAAGCAGGACTCTTGCAAGAGGATCACATTCCTTTTGGCGCGAGTCACCTCCGACGAATTCACTATTATATTTTTAAAGATATTTATCCTTTTGCTGGAGAGTATCGTAAAATGGATATTGTAGCGAAAGGTAGACCACCTGCACCAGTCGATTATATTTTTAAATTCATGACTTACTATGATATTGAGATGGAGTTAGAAATGTCCTTATCGAATATGGTTAATAGTCTACCGTATCGAAATTTTAAAGAGAAAGACCAGTATGCAAAATGGTTAGCAAGTTATTTTGAACGATTGATTTACATTCACCCATTTCGCGAAGGAAATGGACGAGCTATTAAAGAGTATATGACCGAGTTTGTCGAATACAATAACGATAAAATCGATATGCCAGCCGTTGAAATCGCATGGGATAAGATGGATAGTAATATTTTAAAAAACATTACTTATCAAATGACAATTCAAGAGGATTGCCTAGAAAAAGAAATGATCAAAGGATTAGTTTATAAAGATTTAGATAAGAATAATACACATCATAAGTAAAAAAGAAGGTGCGAAACATGAACTTAGATACATTGAACAAAGAACAAAAAGAAGCCGTCTTAAAGACCGATGGAGCACTTCTCGTTTTGGCTGGTGCCGGCAGTGGAAAAACAAGAGTTTTAACGACTCGAATTGCTTATTTAATCGAAGATAAAAAAGTGAGTCCATATGAAATTTTAGCAATTACGTTTACGAATAAAGCAGCCAAAGAAATGAAAGATCGTCTGATTAAATTAATTGGTGAAGTAGCCAAAAATATTCAAGTATCTACATTTCATTCTTTCGGTTTAAAAATTGTAAGAGAAAATTGTGAGCTTCTAGGATATGATCATAATTTTGTCATATTAGATAGTGATGATACGTTAACCGTCATTAAGAGAATTTTAAAAGAGTTAAATTTAGATCCTAAAATCTATAATCCAACAGCAATAAAAAATAAAATAAGTGGTTGCAAAAATGAGTTGATCACGCCGGATGGATACGAACGCTTTGCGGTATCTGAATATGAAAAAGTAGTCTTAGAAGTGTATCGGCGATATAGTAAAACGTTAAAACGAAATAATTCATTAGACTTCGATGATTTACTTGTTCTACCATTAAAACTTTTCAAAGAACACAAAGAAGTACTTGAAAAATATCAAGATCGCTTTCGCTATGTGTTGATCGATGAATATCAGGATACAAATGAAGCACAATATTTATTATCGAAAATGATCAGTGCCAAATACAAAAACATTTGTGTAGTAGGAGATCCCGATCAAGCGATTTATTCATGGCGCGGGGCAAATTATAAGAATATTTTAAACTTTGAAAAAGATTATAAAGATAGTACGACGATTTTATTAGAAGAAAATTACCGTTCGACTAAAAATATATTAGATGCTGCGAATTGCGTGATCAAAAATAATCAAGGTCGGAAAGAAAAAAATCTATGGAGTAAAAATGGCGACGGCGACAAGTTAACGTATTATCGTGCCTATGATGAAAGAGAAGAAGCGCAATATGTCATTCGCGAAATAAAAAAAATGTTGACAAATGGTGTGAAAGAAGAAGAAATTGCAGTTTTGTATCGAACCAATGCCCAGTCACGTATTTTAGAAGAAGAATTTTTAAAAGCAAATTTACCATTTCGTGTAGTAGGTAGTTTTTACTTCTATGCTCGGAAAGAAATTAAAGATTTAATCGCTTATCTACGTTTGATTCATAATGAAAAAGACAATGTCTCTCTGCTTCGGATTATTAACACCCCGAAACGAGGAATCGGATTAAAAACCATTCAGAATCTAATTGAGAAAGCAGATCGAGAAGAGACGAGCATCTATGAAGCAATTACAAATGGAAAAGAACTAGAATTTAAAAAGATCATCGAAGATTTGAAAAAAGTAAGCGATAGTGTTACCTTAACTGAATTAGTCGACAAAGTATTGGATGCATCTGGTATGAAAAAAGAACTAGAAAACGAAAAGAGTCTAGAAGCTGATATTCGTCTTGAAAACTTAGAGGAGTTTAAATCGATCACCAAATCATTTGAAGAACGAGAAGGGGTTATTTCTCTAGAAGATTTCTTACTAGAAGTAAGTTTAGTAAGTGATGTGGAAGAATATAAAGATGGTCACGATCGAATTAGTCTAATGACCGTTCATTCTGTAAAAGGATTAGAGTTTGATAATGTATTTGTCGTCGGTTTAGAAGAAGGAATTTTTCCCCATATGAATTCTTTAATGGATTCGCAACAACTAGAAGAGGAACGAAGACTTTGTTATGTGGCAATTACGAGAGCGCGTAAAAAATTATATTTAGTAAATGCTCGTCGTCGGGTTTTATTCGGAAAAGATCAAGTCAATCCAGCCAGCCGGTTTATTCAAGAAATCGATAGTAATTTAGTAGAAAGCAATCAGAAGGAGGAGAAAAAAGAAGAAAAATTTGATAAAACCGAAACAATTCGGGAAGAAGCAATCGACTATCAAGTCGGTGATTATGTTTATCACGAAGTGTTTGGTGCAGGTAGAGTAGTTGAAGTAAGTGGTTCCCTTGTCAGTGTCGCATTTAAAATGCCGCACGGAATAAAAAAATTGATGAAAAATCATAAAAGCCTTTCAAAGGTATAGGAGGAAAATGAAAGATATTACATTACTGATTATGGCTGCTGGAATGGGAAGTCGTTTCGGCGGGTTAAAACAAATTGAACCAGTTGGTCCAAATCAAGAATTTATTATTGATTATTCAGTCTATGATGCTGTGCAAAGTGGATTTACCAAAATCGTATTTGTAATCAAAAAAGAAAATGAAGAAATTTTCAAAGAAACGATCGGCAAAAGAATTGAAAAACAAATAAAAGTAGAATATGTTTTCCAGGATATTAACGATCTTCCAGACGGTATAAAAGCACCAGCCGGAAGAGTCAAACCGTGGGGAACAGCTCATGCTATACTAGCAGCCAAAGATAAGATAAAAGAACCTTTTGCAATTATCAATTCTGATGATTTCTATGGGAGAGAATCTTTTGTCACATTAGCGAAATTCTTAAAAGAAAGAGCAACGGATCATAATTTTGCGATGGTCGGATACAAAATTAGCAATACTTTAACAGAGAACGGTTCCGTAAAACGTGGTATCTGCGAAGTGGAAAACGGATATTTAAAAAATATTACAGAGTGCATCGTCGAACGCCAAGAAGAAAAAATTGTTGCCCAACCATTGGATGGATCCAATTCGATCGAATTGCAAAAAGACGATCCTGTATCGATGAATATGTTTGGGTTTACCCCGTTTATCTTTGATTATATTACGGAAAAAATGAAAAGTTTTTTCGTAACCCATCAAAAAAATTTAGATACGTGTGAATTTTTAATACCAGATGTAATAAAAGACGGTATTTTGGAGAAAAAAATAGAAATGGAAGTTCTACCTACCAATGCCAAATGGCAAGGCGTAACTTATAAAGAAGATAAACCGCAAGTTGTAAAAGAGATCCAAGAATTGATCGAAAATAATGTTTATCCACAAAAATTGTGGAGATCTTAAAAGGCGAGAAATAGAAATAACCAAAGACAAGAGATTCTTCTTTTGTTTTGGAAAAATTGTGATTTATAAAAGAATTCTAGTTTTGTTAAAGTGCTTCCTGGAGGTGATTTGGTTGAGCCAAGTCGAAGTAGAAGAAGTACTTATGGAAATGACAAAGAAGAACATTTTTTATACAGTGAGCATATTACGATCTATCATATCGATCTAGAAAAAATCAGGAAGAAGTATTATAATAAAGACAAAGAGATAGATCAGTTTGAGAAAGAGATACTGTTACTAATGGAGACAGATAAAGAAGTATTAAGCGAACTATCGAAAGGAGATGAGACGATGGAAGAAGCGAAGAAGAAGCTAGAGGACTTATCGAATGGAGAGTTATTTACGGAATACGAAAGAGAACAAATGAAGGAAGCGGAAGAACGAGCGATCAAGCGATACGAATTAAAGATGGCGCGAGAGGAAGGACTGAAACAAGGAAAAGAAGAAGGACTGGAACAAGGGAAATTAGAGACAGCGAAGAAGTTGAAAGAACAAGGGATCGATTGGAATATCATCGCTGTTTGTACAGACTTATCTCTTAAGAAAATCGAAGAGATCAAATAAGATTTCTTCTTTTTCTTTTTTCTTAAAAAATGATATAATAGAAAAGGATAAGGAGCATGGATATGACAAAAGAACGTATGGAAGAGTTAATTCAAATTTTAAATGAAGCTAATTACAATTACTATGTGCTAGACAATCCGACGATTACAGACCAAGAGTTCGATAAGTATTTACATGAATTAATCGATATTGAAAATCATCATCCGGAATGGGCCCGTAGCGATTCGCCGACGCAGCATGTAGGTGGGCAGGTGATCGATGAATTTCAAAAAGTGACCCATACGATTCCGATGATGTCTTTGTCGAACGTTTTTAGTGAGAGTGAAATCATTGCCTTTGACGAACGAATTCGGAAAGAAGGGATTCATCCAGAATATGTATGCGAATTAAAAATAGATGGCTTGTCTGGATCTTTTCACTATCAAAATGGGCAATTGATAACTGGTGCAACAAGAGGGGACGGTGTGACCGGTGAAGATATCACCCATAATGTTAAAACAATCAAAACGTTACCACTCAAGATAAACGAGAATATCGATATCGAAGTTCGTGGCGAAATTTACATGAGCAAAAGTACGTTACAAAAGTTAAATGAAACACGAAAAGAAAATGGGGAACCATTACTACAAAATGCTCGCAATGCAGCTGCTGGATCCGTTCGTCAACTAGATTCCAAAATAGCAGCTAGTCGTAAATTAGATTGCTGGATTTATCATTTGCCAAATCCAGAGGATTATGGTATTAAAACCCACTATGAATCGTTACAATTTATGAAGAAGTTAGGCTTTAAAGTAAATCCGGCGAACCGGTTAGTAAAAGATGTAAATGGTATTTTAGAGTTTGTGAATTATTATACGGAACATCGCAAAGAACTACCATATGATATCGACGGTATTGTCATTAAAGTGAACTCCATTGAACAACAGAAAAAATTGGGTTATACAGCAAAATATCCAAAATGGGCAACTGCCTATAAATTTCCGGCGGAAGAAGTTTTGACAAAATTAAAAGATATTATTTTTACTGTCGGTAGAACTGGCCAAATTACTCCGAATGCTGTATTAGAACCAGTGATTGTAGCAGGTTCTACGATTGCCAGGGCTACTCTTCATAATGAAGATTATGTCAAGGCCAAGGATTTAAAAATAGGAGATATCGTTTCAATTCGGAAAGCAGGAGACGTGATTCCAGAAGTGGTCGAAGCCAAAAAAGAAAGACGAACGGGTCAAGAAAAAGATTTTAAAATGATTACAAACTGTCCGATCTGTGGCGACTTCCTTTATAAGAAAGAAGGTCAAGTGGATTATTATTGCATGAATCCGACCTGTCCAAAGAGACACATGGAAGGTCTCATTCATTTTGCCTCTCGTCATGCAATGAATATCGATGGGTTAGGAGATCGTATTATCGAAGATTTTTTCAATTTAGGATTTATTAAAAGAAAGAGTGATATTTATCATTTAGGAGAACATCGAGATAGTTTAACGGAATTAGAAGGATATGGTGATAAAAGTATCGATAACTTACTAACAGCTATCGAAAATAGTAAACAAAATTCACTAGAACGTTTATTATTTGGCTTAGGTATTCCGAATGTTGGGGAGAAGACTGCCAAATTACTTGCCATGCGTTATCAGACCCTAGATCATTTAATGCAAGCATCAGAGGAAGAATTAGAACAAATTAAGGATATCGGACCAATTATCGCCAAATGTTTAGTAGAGTATTTTGCTAATGTCGAAAATCAAAAAGAAATCGAACGCTTAAAAGAACTCGGACTTAATATGACGTATACGGGTCCTAAAGTAGAAGTTAATACCGATTTTGAAGGAAAAACTTTTGTTATTACGGGAACGCTTTCGACGATGACAAGAGATGAAGTCGAAGAAAAGATTGCCCTTTTAGGTGGAAAAGCTTCTTCTTCGGTCAGCAAAAAAACAGCCGCTGTCATTGTTGGCAAAGATCCTGGTAGTAAATATCAAAAGGCACTTGATTTGAAAATACCGGTATGGACGGAACAAGATTTATTAAATCATTTTAACAAAGAGGAAAAATAGCCTCTTTTTTTGACAAGAAAAGATAGAATCAAATACAGAAATAAAAACGAAGAAGTGAAAAATAAATGTCAAAATAATGTCAAAAAAGAAAAAGTGAACAATTGAAAAGAAACAATATAACAATATAGAAATCGACCGGAAGCGACAATTTTTGTCAGAGAGGCAAAAATGTCATCAAAAAAGCACTGTAAATAAATGTGTACAAAAAAGTAAACGGAAAAAATAGAAGTGTCAAATAAAACAAGTGGAATGATCTGTCATTATGATTTGTTTCGTTGCTTGTATCTGTTATAAAATATGTTACAATAAAAATGTCAAACAAAACAGTTTGAAAGAAGGAGTGAAGAAGATGACGAAAGGAGATATTTATACAAAAGAAATCATCACGCGTATTTTAGAAGAAGGCTGCTGGGATCAAGATCCGCGACCAAAATACGCGGATGGGACAAAGGCGCATACCCTAAGTGTGAATCACGGTATGTGTACATATGATCTTGCCAAAGGAGAAATTCCATTGATTACACTAAGACCCATTGCCACGAAAAGTAGCATTGGGGAGTTACTATGGATTTATCAAGATGAATCGAACGATTTAAATGTTCTTCGCGATAAATACGGTGTTACTTGGTGGGATGAATGGGATATTGGTAATCGTACGATTGGAAGTGTGTATGGAGAAACTGTAAGAAGACACAATCTCATGAAAAATTTATTGCAAGGATTGAAAGAAAATCCAGATGGGCGTAGACACATCATAAATCTTTGGCAAGAAAGTGATTTTCTAGAGCCTCACGGCCTCAAGCCATGTGCTTTTCTAACCGAATGGAATGTTCGACATGGCCAAGATGGAATGGATTATTTAGACATGTGTTTAGTACAAAGAAGTAGTGATTTTCTAACAGCAGGGTGTATTAATCAAGTTCAATATGTCGTCCTTCAATACTTGGTAGCGCGTCATCTAAATCTGCGCCCAGGGCGGTTTACTTGGTTCTATAACAATATTCAAATTTATGATCGTCATCTCGATCAGGCTCATGAATTATTACAAAGAGATGGTATCGAATGCCAGCCGAAGATTGTATTAAATGAAGAAAAACAAAATTTCTATGATTTTCAAGTAGAAGATGTGCAAATTGTTGATTATCCGAAAGAATTGATTAAAAAGAAAAATCCTCAATTAAAATTTGAGATTGGAATTTAATATGATCAATTTAACATTAATTGCCGCGATCGGAGAAAATTATGAATTAGGAAAAGGAAATCAATTAATTTGGCATATCCCGGAAGATATGAAATTTTTTAAAGAAAATACAATCAATAAACCAATTGTAATGGGAAGAAAAACGTTGGAATCCCTCCCACGATTATTACCGAAACGAAAACATCTCGTATTAACACATCAAAGTCTCCCAACTACCCAAGATATAGAAGTATTCCATGAGTTAGAAACACTATTAAAATATCTAGAAATACAAGATCAAGAAGCGATGGTAATCGGCGGTGCTCAAGTATACAAACAATTATTGCCTTATGCCAATAAAATGTTATTAACGAAAATTGCAAGTAGTGCGAAAGCCGATGTTTATTTTCCAAAATTCTCAGAAGATGAATGGACGGAAGAAGTACTAAGTACGCATACTTACCAAGAAATCCCATATAAACATCTTGTATATTATCGTAAAAAAGAAAAGTAGGCGTCGAGCCTCTTTTTTGTTTGAAAGGACTTTGGCCCTATGTGAAAATCTTTCCATTTTGCCTAAATTTTGCTATAATAGGAAAGAATTATGTTATAATAAAAAATACGTTTAGAAAGGACGGAAGAAGAATGGAAAAATTGTCCAAAGAAGAAGTCTTACATGTTGCAAGGCTCGCCCGAATTAGCATTAGTGATGAAAATACACTTGAAAAATATCAATATCAATTAAAAGAGTTATTAGATAATATCGATAAAATTAAAGAAGTAAAAGGGTATGATGAAGAATTGATGTTTTCACCAGTCGATCATCAAGCATCATTACAAGAAGATGTCCCAGGTGAGATGTTGAGTTTTCAAGAAGTCAAAAAAAACACCCCACATATGAAGGGGAATTTTGTGGAAGTGCCGGTGATGATCAATGAGTAACTATCTCGATTTAAGTATTCAAGAGATCAATAATTTGTTGAAAAAAAAGGAGATTACTCCCGTCGATCTTGTCGAAGAATGTTTTCGAAGAATCGAAAGTAACGAAGATTTAAATGCATTTATTACATTAAATAAAGAACAAGCTTTGGAAGAGGCGAAAGCGCTTGCCGATGTCGAAGTAGACAATTTATTGTTTGGTCTTCCGATTGCGGTGAAAGATAATATCGTAACAAAAGATTTAAGAACGACCTGTGCTTCCAAAATGTTAGAGAATTTTGTGCCAATTTACGATGCGACGGTGGTGGAAAAGATAAAAGCCAAACACATGATTATTGTCGGTAAGGCAAACATGGACGAATTTGCCATGGGATCGACTTCGCAGACCAGTTATTTTGGTTCCCCACGTAATCCGTGGAATAAAAACTGTATTGCGGGAGGATCTTCTGGTGGTAGTGCTGCAATTGTCGCTGCCCGTCTTACGCCATTTGCCTTAGGAAGTGATACGGGGGGAAGCATTCGGCAACCTGCTTCTTACTGTGGCTTAGTAGGAATGAAACCGACGTATGGTAGAGTTTCTCGTTATGGCTTAGTTGCTTTTGCTTCAAGTCTCGATCAAATTGGTCCGATGACTCGTAACGTTTATGAAAATGCGCTCTTATTAAACGCGATTTCTGGTCATGATGATAAAGATTTAACGAGTTCTTATAACCAAGTAGAAGATTATACAAGATTGATCGGCAAAGAGATTAAAGGCATGAAAATAGCTGTTCCGAATTATTTTATGAGTGACATTGTAGACTCGGAAATTCAAGATAAAGTAAGAGAAGTAATCGAATGTTTAAAACAAAATGGAGCAACCGTCGATTATATTGATATCGACTATGTGGAAAATGCTGTAACGCTTTATCAAATTATTGCCATGGGTGAAGCGAGCAGCAATCTAGCCCGTTTTGATGGAGTTCGTTTTGGTTATAGTGCTCCGGATGCCCAAAATGTCGAAGAGCTCTATTTAAAAACAAGAGAAACCGGATTTGGAGATGAGGTCAAACGTCGTATTATGGTCGGTAGTTATTTACTAAGTGGTGAAAATGCGGTTACTTATTATAATAAAGCTTTATCGATTCGCGATGATATGCGTAAAAGTTTTAGGAAAGCATTTCAAACGTACGATCTGATCATTGGTCCGACTACGACAACGGTTGCTTATTCATTAGGCCAAGATCTCGATGATCCAATGAAATCTTTTATGGATGATGTTTTAGTCATACCGGTTAATATGGCTGGACTTCCTGGTATGAATATACCGATTGGAATGAACCAAGATCACATGCCGATTGGACTTCATATTATCGGAAATCAATTCGAGGAAGCAAAGATGTATCAATTAGCTTCGTTCTTAGAAAAAGAACTAAATCTTGACCTCGATCGAAAGGAGCGATCATAATGGAATATCAGACCACGATTGGAATTGAAGTGCATTGTGAATTAAAAACGAATACAAAAATGTTTTCAAGTGCTAAAAATGGGTATGGAACGACCGCGAACAGCTATGTAAACATTATCGATTTAGGTTATCCGGGCGCTCTTCCAATTATCAATAAAGGAGCTATCGAGTTAGCTCTTCGCGCCGCTTTAGTTCTAAACTGTGAAATCAATAAAAAGATGCATTTTGATCGCAAAAATTATTTTTATCCCGATTTGCCAAAAGGTTATCAAATAACCCAGGCAAGAACGCCAATTGGTATTCACGGTTATGTTGAAATCGATACCCCAAATGGCAAAAAGAAAATCGGTATTCATGATATTCACATTGAAGAAGATACAGCCAAAAGTATTCATACGGCTGAAAGCTCGCTTCTTGACTTCAATCGCGCCGGTGTTCCGTTAATTGAAATTGTCACCGAACCAGATATGAATACGAAAGAAGAAGCGATGGCATATGTCGAAAAATTAAGAGAACTATTACTATATGCGAATATTTCGGATTGTAAAATCGAAGAGGGCAGTATGCGATGTGACGTCAATGTTTCGATCAGTAAAACAGAAAAATTAGGAACGCGGGCTGAAATCAAGAATATTGGTTCCATTTCTAACATCGGTTTAGCGATTCAAAAAGAAGTAGAAAGACAACAAGAGATTTATGAAAATGGTGGAACGATTCAAGAGGAAACACGTCGGTTTGATGAGAAAAAAGGAAAGACGGTTTTAATGCGAGTCAAAGAAACCGGAAATGATTATCGCTATTTCCCAGAACCGGATATTCCATATGTCGTATTAACGGAAGAAGAAATTGAATCGGTAAAGAGGATGATCCCGATTTTACCGAATGTTCGTCGTGATTTTTATAAAGCACACGGAATGAGCGATATCAACAGCGATAAATTGATTCAAAATCGTCCATTAAGTGATTACTTATTGAAGGCGAAAGAAAATCTGGATTATGTCATTGCAAGTAATTTATTACTAGGAGATATCAGTGCTTATTTAAACAAAGAGCACAAAGAAATAGAAGAAACTATGTTGACAATCGAGAAATTCGAATCACTAGTGGACAAACTAGCGAGTAAAGAGATTACCAGTAAAATTGAAAAAGAAATTTTAGTAGATCTTTTAGAAAAGCCGATGAGTGTTGAGGAAGCACTTAAGGAACATCATCTTACCCTCGTCAACGATACGAAAGTTCTAGAAGAGATCGTAACGAATATAATAAAGCAAAATCAAGAGTCTGTTCAAGATTATAAAAATGGTAAAGATCGGGCCTTAAAATACCTAATGGGACAAATTATGAAAGAGACCAAAGGAACAGCCAATCCGGTCTTGGTAAACGAATTATTAATTCACCTACTAAACGAAGAATAGTTTGCCACAATAAAAAAGTTATTGTATAATAGAAATACAATACGATAGGAGTGTTGATATGAAAGTAATCAAAGAACATAAAATTATGGTAATCGTCATTGTACTATTTATTTTATTGGTTATTGTTGCATCGAGCGTATATACTTTGCTTGTACCAAGTAATGGAAAACCGATCTATGGAGACCGTCTCGATGGAAAAGATGCCGTCGCTGTTTCTCAAGAAACATATGAACAGGTAAAACAGAAATTAAAAGAAGATACAATCGTGAGTAATGTCGAAATTGATGAACGGGGACGCCTTATCAATGTCATTGTCACAGTGACAGCCGATACTACTTTAGATGCTGCGAAAGCATTGGCACCACGTGTATTAGAGAGTTTTACAGACGCTCAAAAAGGATATTTTGATTTTCAAGTCTTAATCAAAAAAGAGGATGAAAGCAAAACCGATTTCCCGATTATCGGTTATCGGCATCATGACCGCCAAGACTTTACCTGGACGAAAGATCGGGTGAGTGAATAATGAAAAAGAAATTATTCATTATTATTCCGATCGTCGTCGCCATCCTAGTATTTGTGGGAGTGTTTGTCTATTTCAATAAAGAAGATCAAGAAACCAGCTTAACGGTAACGGAAAAACGGTGGTTAGAAAAAAATTCCGCTACGAAAGTGGATTTTGAAGTCATAAATGATTATCCGATTTTTGGAATGAACGGAAATGGTGTCGTTTTTCAGTTCTTAAGTGATTTTGAAGAAACGACCGAGTTAGAGTTCAATAAACTATCTTATTTAAAAGGTGAACAGCCAAAAACGACGAGCTATCGTGTTCGCGTCTTGAATAACGAAGACACTCTAACGGCCAAAGATCTCTTAATCGCCGAAGATAATTATATTGCGGTAGGAACGAGCCAGTTAAAGTTAAATAATATAAAAGACTTCAAAGATATGACGATCGGTGTCTTGACCAGTGATGTTGGAGAATTAAGTTACTATTTGAAAACGGGAAGCAACCTTACTTATAAGACTTATGAAGATATCGAAAGTTTAATTGCCGCTTTAAAAAGTGGTGATGTTAGCCAGGCGATCTTTCCAAAACTAATGTACTTAAATCAATATATTGCCGATAAAGAATTATATATTAACTATAATTTTACAGAAATCAGTAAGAAAATCGTTCTAACACTCAGTGATGAAGATACAAGATTAAATGAAATTATTACGAAGTACTTTGAAAACTGGAAGAACAAATATTATGTTACAAACTATAATAAAGCATATTTTAATTATTATGCAGAAATGAATAAAATTAACGATAAAACCAAGGCTGATCTCGTTTCCAAAACGTATGTTTATGGTTATGTCGAAAATGCCCCATATGAAGTTACGATGGATAAACAAGTCGTCGGAATTGCCGGTGAGTATGTTGCTCGAATGGAGCGTTTGACAGGAATCGAATTCACTTATAAAAAATATAAAAATCAAGAAGAATTAAAAAATGCGATTGCAAATGGAGAAGTGGATATCTATTTCGATTATGATAATACTACAAATGAAAAATATCAATCGACGATCTCGACCTTCATAGAGCAATATGTCGTATTAGGAAAAGTTTCGATGAATGAAGTAGTGAATTCTTTTGAAAGCTTAAAAGGCAAACGAATTAATATGTTAAAAAATGATGCTCTTTATGCTTATTTTAAGGATAATGGAAGAGCCATTATCAATGAATATACTTCATTGGATAAACTAACAAGTGATAACAATCTAATTGTCGTCGATAAAGAAGTGTATGACTATTATAAAAATAGCAAATTCTCTAGTTATGAAGTGTTGTATCAAGATTATATGACGAATGATTATATGTTTATGGTGAAAAAAGAAAATGCTGTTTTCTATGATCTATTTAATCATATTATCAATACGAACTCTTATGCGAATTACCGTAATGCCGGCCGTAATTCTTTGGCACTTTCTCTAATTGAAAGATCGACTTTTGAAGAGTTATATCTAATTGTACTAGGAATTATTCTACTTCCACTTTTGATCCTTGTTGCGTTGTATTTATATTTCAAAAAGAAACATCAAAAGAAGAAAGTAAAAAGAGAAGATCGAAGAAAATACACGGATATGTTGACTTCTCTCAAAAACCGAAATTATTTAAATCTTAACATTCCAAGTTGGGATGAAAACGATACTTATCCACAAGCGATTGTAGTAGTCGACTTAAATAACGTAAAATACGTAAATGATAATTACGGCCATGAAGCGGGCGATGATTTAATTGTCAAAGCAGCGGGTATTTTAGTCAATACTCAACTAGAAAACAGTGAAATCATTCGGACCGACGGAAACGAATTCTTAATTTATTTAGTAGGATATAGTGATCAACAAATCAATACTTATACGAAAAAATTAACGAAAGAAATGAAAGAACTTCCACATGGATTTGGAGCAGCAATCGGTTATAGTATGATTACAGATGATATTAAACTAATCGATGATGCTATTAATGAAGCAACTCTAGATATGATAACACACAAAGAAGATTATAAATAACAAAAATAGAAGGTGATCGCCATGAAGAGAAAGTTAAAGGAGTTTATTAAGCGTGTCATTGCTACGATAAAACTGCCTGAGATGTCTATTCTTCCTGGACAATTAGCCTTCTTTTTTGTCTTATCAATGATTCCTCTAATTGCGTTATTAGGTGCAATCGCTTCCAAATTTTCTATTTCGATGGACCAGATCGCTTCCTTGTTAACGTCGTCGATTCCAAAAGAAGCATTGGATTTATTACTACCACTTGTCTCAGGAAAAGATATCAGTGGAAGTATGGTCATCTTTTATATTTCCGCCTTTATCTTAGCAAGTAATGGAACCCATTCGATGATTATTGCCTCGAACAACATCTATAAAGTACCAAATAAAGATTTCTTAAGTAGAAGAATCAAGGCAATTATTATGACAATCGTTTTAGTTTTACTATTAATATTTGTCATTATTGTACCCGCTTTTGGCGATTATTTTGTCTCTTTTTTAGCAAATGCGATTCATCAAGAAAGTCTTCGTAATACCATTTCGGCAACGTATCAAATTTTAAAATACCCACTTTCCTTAATTTTAATTTATTTCAATATCAAATTGTTGTATACGATGGCACCCGACACGACAATTCAAAGTAAAGATACAACCTATGGAGCCTTATTTACTACCATAGGTTGGATTATTGCTACCGAAGTATATTCTATTTATACACAAGTGTTTGCCCGATATAATTTATTCTACGGCAGTATTTCGAATCTTTTAATCTTGCTGTTATGGGTCTATATTTTAGCCTATATCTTCGTCTTCGGAATGGCTCTAAATGCCGGTAGTATTCCAAAACAAGAAGAATCGAAAGAAATAGGAAAAAAATCCTAGAATCTTACAAATTTGTAAGATTTTTTAGGTTTGAAAAAGCATACTATAAGTGCTATAATACAATAAGGAAGGTTGTGCTTATGAAACGTAAATTTTCAAAATGGACAAACAGTATAAAAAAAGAATGGCAACGGTTAAAAAATGATCCTAAATTATATTGGATGACGATTCTTAATAATATCCGTGAATATATCAAAAACAACACATTGTTTTTTACACTCGTTATTTCCGGCGTATTTAATGGACTATTATTACGTTTCTTCACAATTCATACCGTCGAGAATTTCTTTTCGTTAAAACCTTTATTAGCGGACTTTACGATTGTTGTTCTTTTTGCATCGTTTGGTTATTTAATGAAAGCCAAGAATCGCTTTCCTTATTATATGATTTTATCGATCATCTTTACTGCAATCTGTATTATCAATTCGATTTACTATACGTACTATAGTTCTTTTACTTCGATCTCGTTACTGTCGACCAGTCGATTTGTCGTAGATGTTGGAGATGCTGTCGTCGAAAATGTGATGCGTATTCAAGATTGGGTGTATCTTTGGGCCCCAATCGCATTGATTGTAGTATACATTCATTTAAAAAAGACGGGTGTATATTATACCGAAGAAAATAAAAGAGAGCAAAAACATAAAGATAAATTCAAACATTCCTTCATCACTGCTCTTGTCTGTGCACTTGCATTTTGTGTCACTTTAACACCTGTTCAAATTGGCCGCTTTGTAAAATTATGGAATCGCGAGTATACGGTGATGAACTTTGGTATTTATACCTATCATTTAAACGATTTAGTTCAAAGCATCGAACCGAAATTGACGACATTATTCGGATATGATAATGCAATGAAGACATTTAAAGAATTCTATCAAGATAAGCCAGATCAGCAAGAGACAACAAATGAATATACGAATATTTTTAAAGGGAAGAATGTCATTGTCATTCACTGTGAAAGTATGCAAGCACTTAATATGACATTGAAATTCAATGGCGAGGAATTGACTCCGAATTTAAATAAATTAGCCCGTGAAGGAATTTTCTTTGATAATTTCTATGCCCAAGTAAGTGTTGGAACTTCTAGTGACAGCGAATTTACCTTTAATACGTCTTTAATGCCTACTAGTAGTGGAACTGCCTTTGTCAGTTACTTTGATCGCGAATATATTACGATCCCGAAATTATTAAAAGAACAAGGCTACTATACGTTCTCTATGCATGCAAATAAAGCGAACTTTTGGAATCGCGATGTCATGTACCAAAGTTTAGGATACGATCGCTTCTATAGTAAAGTGGATTATGAAATCGATGATGTGATTGGGCTTGGTTTAAGTGATAAGTCCTTCTTCCTGCAAAGTGTAGAAAAGATCAAAGAAATCAATGCGGAAGGAAAACCTTATTATGGTGTCTTACTTATGTTGAGTAATCATACTCCATTTTCTGATGTGGATAAATACGGTGATTTCCCAGTTGATATCAAAGAAACCGTCATCGATCCAGAAACTGGATTAGAAACAGTAGTAAGTCATCCATATATGGAAGGAACAAAACTTGGAAATTACTTTAAATCGGTTCATTATGCCGATGAAGCACTTGGCGAATTTTTCGCTCAGTTAGAACAAGAAAACTTGTTAGATAATACTGTTATCGTGTTATATGGAGATCACGATGCAAGATTACCAATCGAAGACTATGTAAGACTATTTAACTACAATACAACAACCGATGAAGTATTAAGTAGTGACGATCCAAATTACATTAATTTTGACGAATACCAATACGAATTAAACCGTAAAGTACCATTTATCATTTGGAGTAAAGAAACGCAAGAATCTCTCCATAAAACCGTTTCCAATGTAATGGGTATGTACGATGTTATGCCAACTCTTGGTAATATGTTCGGCTTTTACAATAAATATCAATTAGGACATGACATCTTCGATATTCAAGACCAAAATATCGTCGTTTTCCCAAATGGGAATTGGGTTACGAACAAAGTGTATTACAATGCTCAAAAAAATGCTTATTTACCATTAAAAGAAGAAGCGATCAGCGAAGAATATATTCAACAGTGCAATGATTATGCTTCCCAAATCTTATCGACTTCGAATTCCTTAATTGTATTTGACTTAATTAAGAAAGAACAAGAAATATCTCTTCAAAACGGTGACTATATCGAAGAAAGGACGAACCCATAATGAAGTTAAAAAAGAAATTTAAAATTATACTCGCTATTATCATTATTCTAGTAGTAGCTGTTACCGCTTTCTTTGTTTATCGACATTTTACTACCAATAACAAAAAGCCAACCGAAGTAACAGTAATCAGTAAAATTGATAGTTATGGTTATCAATTAGAAAGTAATAAAACAAAAGTCTATAATGATTTGTTCAATCATCTAAAAGAAGTTTTAACCGGTGACAATATTGATGAAGAAGAATATGTAAAAACGATTGCCCAACTATTCCTAGTAGATTTTTATACACTAAAAAATAAGTTATCCAACGCGGATATCGGTGGCGTTCAGTTTTTAGCACCATCGATTCAAGAAAACTTTATATTGAAAGCGAAAAATACGATTTATAAATATGTAAAAAGTAATATCTATGGTGATCGTGAACAAACGCTTCCCGAAGTAAAAGAAGTAACCGTTGATGAAGTGACAACGGAAAGTTTCGAGTATGGAGAAAACAAAGATGAACAAGCATATAAAGTAAAATGTACGATTCATTATGTCGAAGATCTTGGATACGATACGGAAAAAGAATTGATTTTTGTACACGAAGATAATAAATTAGTATTAGTAGAAATGAATTAATATGGATGAGAAATCCATATTTTGTTATGCAGGAAATTTCGTAACAAAGTTTTATAGAAGAAACATTTTTTGCAATAGTTCAACCTCAATCTCCCATACGAATAAAACGAGAAACAAAGCAAAATATTTACAGATTATAAATTGCAAATCGGCAAAAATTGGCTTGCAAAAAAGCCTGGGGGGGGGGTATAATGGTTTATATAAGATAAAGCGAGGCAGTTATGAAAGAGAAGATAAAGATAGGAATAAAGTTCCTAAAGAAAAAACTACGTATATCTGTTGTGTTCCTAACACTTCTTTTTGGTTTACTTATTTTAACAATCAGTTATAGTTATGCATTTTATACGATTGCAACGGAAAAGAAAAATGTAATTAGTTTAACAGCGGGACAATTTTCTTATCAGTTATCGGGAGCGAATATTACCAATAATCAAGTGACTGTTGCACCAGGAACCACATTCGAACTTCCGCTTGTTATTACGAGTAAGAATCCGGTAGAAAGTAATTATCAATTATATTATGAAGGTACCTTACCAAGTGGACTAAAAGTAAGTTATATCAAAGAAAGCGGCAGTCCAAATGGAACAATAGGAAATAATCCGAATCAAAAACAACTGACACTTGTTATCGAGAATAATACATCGAGTAATCAAAACATTACGTTAGGGATTCAAGGTGGTCTTGTCAATCAGGAAAACATTTTATTAGATAATCGAACCAAAATAGATCAAGTTTTCTCGTACAATCAAACTTATGGTTTTACTGGTGAAGTTCAAGAATGGGTTGTTCCGGCAACGGGATATTATAGGGTGACTCTCAATGCGGCAAGTGGTGCACAAATCAGTAACTATAAACCAGGAGCAGGTGGCTATGTCTCCGGTATTATTTATTTAAAAGCACAAGAAAAATATTATTTTTATGTTGGCGGTCAAAAAAGTTCCTTTAATCTAGTACCTCTTAATGATACCTATGTATATGCTTCCGGTGGTGGAGCAACAGATATGCGATTAGTAAAAGGAAATACTTTTTGGGATACGGAATCGCTTCGTAGTCGTATCTTAGTCGCCGGTGGTGGTGGTGGTGCTGAATGGCCAGGATCACAAGGTGGTGCCGGTGGCCGATTAGTCGCAGATACCGGATGGGGTACTACATATGGACCACCGGACAATTGGAATGAAGAAAATGCTCAAATTAATTATAATATCAGCTGTCATGGTGGTGGACAAACTAGCGGTGGTAGTTGCGCGGGGTATCCGATCAATGCCTCTGGAACCTTTGGCTTAGCAGGTTGGTATAATCAGTGGAAAAGCGATGGTGTTACTGGAAGTGCTGAGGACAATGGTGGAATTGGTGGTGGTGGCTACTATGGTGGTGGCAGTATGGGATATGCCCATGCCGGTGGTGGCGGCAGTAGTTTTATCTCAGGATATGCAGGCGTAAATGCAATTACTGCAAGTGGTACACATACGAATAATACCATTCATTACAGTGGAAAATACTTTATTGATAATAATATACTTCCGGCTTATAATGTCGGAGTAGGAAAAGCTGAAGTGACTTATCTTGGTTTAACTCACAATAAAACAAATACAAAGTTAAATGGTGTACGTTATATTAAAGACTGCATCAATAGTAGTTCAAATTTAGTGGATACTACTGCTATTTGGAATGAAGTTCAAGCTATTAAGGATGGTAAAAATTTGGCATATGGAAAAACGGCCACTCTATCGGGAACAGTAGATAGTAACTATCCGATAAAAAACATTACGGATGGAGATTTAGAAAGTCGTAGTAGGACCCTAACGACAGGAATTCAATGTGTTACGGTAGACTTGGGAGCAGTTTATGATCTTGATGAAGTTGCCGTATGGCATTATTGGGAGGATTGGCGTGCTTATAATGATCATTCGCTTTCTGTATCTCGTGATAATATTAGTTATACGACAATTTCAACGAATAGCAATTATGCCGAGTCATCTATCGGATTTCACATCGATGCATGGGATTAAAAATCCCTTTTTTAATGCACAAAAAAAGCTATTTCAATAGCTTTTTAAATTACTCGTCTGGTTGATCATCTTCTGGATCATCGGATGGAGTAGGGGTCGGCGTTGGTTTAGGAGTTGGTGTAGGCGTCGCCTCTGGTTTTTCATCACTCTCTTCATCTTCTACGACGATCGTCAGAGTAAGAGTTTTTCCATCACTAGAAAGTTTTTGTTCGGTAATCGTACCAACTTTACTTCCATTTGCCATCGCGACACTAATTTCATTATATTTTACGGTAATACCAGTAATCTTAATAAGCCAACTGTTCACCGAACTTTTGGTTTTTCCAACAAAGTTTGGCACTTCACATGCCTCATTATCCGGATCAGTAGAGCAGTTGATTTTAGAAGAACCACTATTGATACCACTTCCAGAAGAAGAACTACCTCCTGATAAAGTTAACGTAACGGTTTTGTTTGGAATTAAATCGACCCGTTTCTTAGCCGGATAGTTTTGACTGATGATAGTCCCGTTTCCGGAATTCGAAAAGACGATATTCACACCATTTTGACGACCCCAACTTTCGGCATAAGATTTTGATTGACCGACAAAATTAGGGAGTAGGGTATAAAGCTTCGTAGCCGGATATTTTCCATTTCCAATCTGCGTTTCTTCATAAGGATCATTAATCGAATAACTAAAGGTTTTCTCCATCTCCGGTTCTTCTAATTCAAGGTTTATTTTCATTGCTTGAACGACATCATCTAAACTGCCTTGATTGATAATTTGATCGGATAATACCAATTTCATAGATTCATCGTAAATCATCTGATCCGAAGTTTTTAAGAACAATTTCTGAATCGAAATAACACTATCGTTACCACTAAATCCTTTGGAAATAATATCTTTACCGATATTATAGAAAGATAAAATTTCCTGGGTCGACATATTCGTATCTAAATTCTTACTGACAAGATCGATTAGTTCGTATAACTTATCGACACTGCGAACTTCTTTTGCTTTCTTTAAAAGGGCTTCTAACACGGCTTGTTGATGCTGACCACGAACGATATCGCTTCGTGTTCCTTGATTCCATTCTTTACTACAATACTGAGGCCAAGCATGGCGGTTTCGAGCATAGGCTAAAGCCTGTTCACCATTTAAAGTTTGATATCCTTTTTCTACATAAACAGTATTTTTACCCCATTCTCGATTACTGTTTTGTTCACAGAAACTATATTCGACATCGACTTCCACTCCCCCTAAAGCATCGACTAAACTAACGAGTGCTTTAAAGTTGATTTTCGCATAATAATCAATTGTAATACCGGTGAAATTTTCGATCGTATCTATCATACAACTTGCGCCATACCAAGCAGCATGAGTGATTTTATTTTCCTTTTGATCTTTAAAACACATGATTGGCACATAACTATCTCGTGGAATACTAAGCATCGTTGCATTTAAAGTATTCGGATTGAAAGTGACAAGCAATAACGAATCACCATTAAAAGCAGCATTTTTATTCATCCCGTCAATTTCGGAATCTACACCCATCAAAAGAATGGTAAAAGGTTCCGTTACAGAAGCTTCCGAAGAGTTTGTCGCTAGAGAATCTTGATTTTTCATTTTTTTCTCTTGTGAGTAAATCACTTTTGTATCGTCGGCAATACTTGAAAAATCAGCAATTCCTTGAAACATCGTCACGTAGTTCGTCGATAAAAAAATCGCATCTACTTCTTGATCATATAAATCACGTATCATCGATGAAAAATCATCGTATTCGACAATACTGTTTTTTTCGTTAAGTTTATTGTTTTTGATGATCTCTTGTGGGATGGTATATCCTTCCACCGATGTGGTATCATTGATAATACCAATTTCCATGTCGTGACAATCCTCTAAATTATTTAGTGCACTATCTTTCAAAGTGACTAAACTACTAGAATAAGTAATATAATCTTTGTTAACTGAATCGATTTTTGAATAGACGAATGATATACCATAACCAATTAAGCAGTTACTGACAATAAAGAGAACTAGTCCAAAGATAAAAAGCCTATGTTTCTTTGTCTTTCCTCTTCGCAACATTCGCACATTGCGTACCAAAATCGCTACATCAATAACGATAATAATTGCAATAATAATATAACGAATTACTTTTTCGATTGGGCCTAGCAATAAAATATTATAGATTAAATAAATACTTGCTAAGATACTTAGAACCACTAAAATTGTAATTCCAATTGGTAATTTTTTTTGATTTGGTTTTTCTTTTCCATGTATTTTTTTATTATTTTCTTCTTTTCTTTTTTTCTTCATCCTGTCTTTTTCCTTTCAACCTTTTTATTCTCTTTATTATTATAACGAATTTTTATTAATTTTACAATTCTAATCCGTGAATAACTAGAAAAAGTCAAAGGGATGGCATAGAAGAGGAATAGAAAAACATATAATAAAGTGCCAGACGTTTTTGGCAAAAGGAAATTCATAGTGTTTATGGTTTCCTTTTTTTTGTAAAGTCTTGTCAAGGTCTAGGAAGAAATATGGAAACGATGGAAAAGAAAAGTGATTTTTGATATAATAAGATAGAAATAGAGTCGAAGATTGTCGAAAGGAGGAAGAAAATGAAAAAAAGATATGCTATCTTATTTGCCATGGGATTGTTTCTTTTACCGTTTCTTTCTCCGCGGGCACTTACTCATGATGAATTGCAAAGTTATAATGAATGCGGTTCCAGTCCTTTCGAACTAGCGTACGCGAATGCCGATGGGACACTTTCTTTAAAGAGTTGTTACAATAGTTATCAAGAAGCGAAAACAGCGATGGATAATAGTACGGAAGCAGGAAGTGATAATTTGGTTATCATCCATTTTGCTTCGCCGACTAGAATTGTCGATGCAAAATATGCATTATTAAACTTAAATACCAAAGGCAACAGCAATGCCTATTTATATCCGACCGAAAGTTCTACTTCCTACAATAACTATATCAATGGATATAGTGCTTTTTATGCAACGGATGCTGCTTATTTAGGGTATGTGTCAGGAAATGGACGGGCGAAATTAAAAATCAGTGGTTATACTGGATATATCGATAAATTTGATTCAAGTAGTGCGAGACAATACGATATTGTTCCACTTTCTTGGGTAAAAGTATCGAGTTATTATAAGGTGACGGAGCAGGAGATTCAACATTGTTTGACGCAAAGTGTTTATGGCAATATGAAGAACTATTGTATTGCGTTTGGACCAAAACCTAGTCAATTGAATGTTGGCACTTATTATAGTTACGACGGAAACTATTTTTATCAAAATCAAAAAGTAATGTTAAACGATTATCGAAATGGTAATACGAACAATGCGATCAATGCCAATGACCCATATTATAACTTTTATTTATATAATTCTTTCCGAACGAAAACCAATTACGACGGTAGTGACATTGATCAGTATTTATCTTTTTTAGGATACAATGCTCAGAATTCTAAAATGTATGGCTATGGAGCATACTTTGTTGATGCTCAAGAAAAATATGGTACTAATGCAGCGATGATGTTTGCCATCGGAGCGAATGAATCGGCTTTTGGAACAAGTGCTTTAGCAAAAAATAAAAACAATTTATTTGGTCTTAATGCGATCGATGGTTCCGCTTATGGATCCGGGTCTACTTATTCTAGCATTGAGGGCTGTATTTATGATTTTTCCTATGGATGGCTTTCTTATAAATTTTTACAACCAGGAGATTACCAAGGAAGATGGAATGGTTCCAACTTTGGTAATAAAAGTCAGGGAATCAATGTAAAATATGCTTCTGATCCATATTGGGGGGAAAAGGCTGCGCAGTATTATTATAAATTAGATGCTTATTATCAATTCCAAGATTATAATGCATTCCAACTCGCCGTTTTAAATAGCGACTATAGTAATACCGTATACCCGAAAAAAGGCGCTACGATGGGATCTTATAATGTCTCGAGTAAGTATTATCAATTTACGAAAAAGAATGTACCGATTGTCATAGTAGAAGAAGTGCAAGGGGATAACGTTTTAGGAAATACCACTTGGTACAAAATTATGCCGGATCCAGTATTAGACCAAGATTTAGAATATATTGGCTCATCGACGAGTAATCCACGGTATGAATACATTTGGGATCGTTATGTCTATGTGCCAGCTGCTTATTTTATGAAGATCAATGTAGCAAATCAAGGTGAAGGACCAGTGGATCCAACTCCAGATCCAGAACCAGAACCTACTCCAGAGCCGACTCCAGATCCTACTCCAAATCCACCTTCGGATGGAATTCAACCATCGACCCAGAACGATCTTGCTAGTATCACGAATATTGGAAATAGCCTTTATTATTTTAATACATTCGAAATGCAAGAAAACAAATTGATTATCAGTGGATTCATGGCGATTACGGGAAGAGATAATGCTATTACAAGTGATATTGCTCATTATCTTATTCTTCATAATAATACAACTTCGGAAGAATACTATTACAAGTTAGATCGTTGGACGAGTGGCTATCCATTTGAAATGACCAATTCGGATGAGAGTGTTGCCTATAATTATCAAGGCGGTTGGTTCCAAGGAACACTTGACTTAAGTTCTATAAAAGAAGGAGATTACAGTGTTCAAATTCAAATGAAAAATGGTGATGTAAAATCAATTCGTAATTTTAATAACTTGTTTGGAAAAGACATGACGAGAAAACATACCACATCTTCTAGAAGAGGATATCATTTTCAAATGAATTATTACGATAAAACAGTACCACTAGAACTATTTATCCGTAATCAAGGTTTAATTTCTTCGGTAAATCCACCGACTTTAGATACGATGTATAATTCATTTACGCAATTAAATTTTGATGGCACGAATCTTCATATTCGTGGTAATTCTCACAATATTGGAGTAGACTACGGCGTTGGTCAAAATGTCGTACGGTCGATCATTTTAGAAAATGTAAATACCTTTGAACGTTATAGTTATAATGTAGGCTCAATTACAAATGGAGATTATACGATTGATCTACGCGTTTCCGATGGAAAAGATAAAACGAGAGCTTGGTATGATGCTTCGCTTAATTTGGCCTCTCTTCCAAGTGGAACGTATGCGATCTATGTGAAAACAGCGTCCGATGGACACGAAGACTACAGCGAGCTAAATGATATTGCTTACAAGACAATTGATGCCGAAACGACAATCAATAATCATCGTGCTTATGTAAGAAGAGTAGATGAAAAAAGATTCCGTATTGAATTAGTAATAGAATAAGAATCAAGTTCTTATTCTTTTCTTTTATCCAGATAAAAAAGAAATATTGCTTGAAAAATAGCTTTCAAAAAAAAGAATTGGGACTTTGCCAATTCTTTTCTTATTTGCTATGTTAAATTCATGAAAAACAATGAGTTACAATTTTTATGGAAAAATCAAGAAGAAGTACGTGTTCTATTTTGGCAAGCATTAAAAAAGTTGTTTCAAATAGAGAAGGAAGAGCAAGAAATGGTATTTTTTCAAAATCGCGAGATGATTATTTACTTAAGATATGCCAAACAAATCATTATTGTTACAACGCAATATGGTAAAACGCGATATATGCAAGAACAACATCGGATCAATAGCACTTTAATCAGCTGTCTTGTCATTCATCTACCACAATATATCGATTGTTGGAAAGAGGGGATTTTAAAAAAAGAAGAAGCAATTTTTGTATATCTCATAAGTAATCCGACCGAGACGATTTTATTGCTAGAAGAATATCCTTATTTACCATCAAAAAAATAGTAGCTTAGCTACTATTTTCCAACATAGATCGTATAAGTGTTTCCTTCGATAAAGGTGTTGTTACCAGCTTTAATTGGGGAATCTTGAGTAATTAATCCTGGTCCCGTATTGACGTCTTTTAATACGATGTTGAAATTGACACCTGGACAAGCCGCACTTAATTTCGATTTTAAAGTAGATTGCGTTGTACTAGGTTCACCAGCTTTCATCCAAGTATCTTGAATAAATACGGTACAACGAGAAGCAGGACCTTTACTTAAAGTAATCGTTATACTTGTTCCTTTTCCAACTGTCGTACCAGAGCGCTTCGATTGCTTTGTCGCAATATCTTTGCTAACCGTATCACTAAAGGAACCATAAGTGAATTTACAAGATAGTCCTAAAGAAGAACATTTTTGTCGAATTGCCGATTTACTACTACCGACAAAATTTGGAATCTCGATCGAAGCACCCATTGAAATAACAATTTGAATCGTGTCGTTGTTTTTAATAATATCGCCTTCCTGATGAGAAATTCGAATAATCTGACCACTTGGAACACTATCGTTAAATTCTTGTTCCTGTTGATAAGGAATACCATAACTATCCGCCCAAGCTTTGAATTCAGCGAATGTCGTAAATTTTCCCATTTTTAAAGGTCCTTTCGAAATTGTAATTTCAACTAATGCTCCTTCTTCGATCGCATCGCCTTCCTTGTGACTAGCACTTACAACTTTACCAAGTTCTACGGTATCATCATAGACTTCCGTGAAATTGATTTTTAAATTGTTTTCAACGACCCAAGCCGTAATTTCATCTACACTCATGGAAAGTAGGTTAGGAACCGAGATCTTCGGTCCTTTCGAAATCGTCAACGTGATGACCAAAGAAGCATCTTTTGGATCGACTGTCGTACCTTCACTGACACTTTGATTTAAGACATTGCCTTTGCGAACCGTATCACTATATTCATAGAGTAATTCGAATTTTAAACCATTTCGTTTTAACCAGGTAGTAGCTTGGAAAGAAGAAAGGCCGACTAAATTTTTCATATCAGTAGGTAATAGTTCTTCCTCAGAACCCAAACTAGCGATAAAATGAATCGCCGCGTTTCTCTTCATTTGACCGGATACATCTTGATTGATAATCGTATCGCGTGCACTATCACTAAACTCAAAATCAATCGTGACATTACTTAAGAAGTTTTCATCGATAAAAGTTAAGACATCATCGACATTCCATCCTAACATGCTAGGAAGAATAAAATCTTTATCATAATTTGGTCCATCAGAAATCGTAACTTGTAACGTATCTACTTTTTTCACTAAAGTTCCCGGATCTACATTTTGACTGATTACATGATAAGGTTCAATCGCATCGCTGTATTCGTAGTTTTGCTCGAGGGTAATGTTATTTTCACTAGCCCAAGCAACTACTTCAGTTAAATTTTTATTCGTAAAGTTTTCGACATACTTTTGTGTCGGTACTTTAATAAAACCTATTTCACACCCTAATTGAAATCCACTGAAACAAGTAAGTAGAAAACTGGAAATGATGAGAAAGGATTGTCCTTTTTTGTTGTCCGCAAATAAACCGGTAAAAATAAAAAACAAAGAGAAAAACGTTAACAAACCGGTTGCAATGATCGTCGACATTTGATTGACTAGATCACTGCTAGTTAGGACGGTATAAATAAAGTAACAGACAGTCGTTACAAAAGAGAGCGCTAGAAAAAAGTAGGCAACTTGTTGTTTGAGTGAAACTTTTATCTTTCTTTTTTTCTTTTCGGAAAGTGTTGTTTCGGTTGGAACAACTTCTTTCATGGTTACTTCTTCTTTCTCTATATTCTGTTTTTCATCCCAAAAATTCGAGTCCTTTTCGTTCGTTTCTACTTCTATTTTGTGATGTACATCTTTTTTTCTTGTATTCTTTTTTGCCATAGTACCACCTCTAGTATAATTATATAATAAATCCTAGAGAATAGGTATCTTTAGTTATAAATTACCAATAAAAAAGTGTCGAAAATTGTCAGGTAAAATGGTATAATAGGACAAAAGGAGAGCGATAGTGATGAAAAAATGGTTAACCAAGTTCTTCGAAAATCAAATCGTTACGAATATCTTAATTGTTTTAGGAACGTTCTTCACTTTTGGAATTCTAGATTTAGGAATTCGCTTTTTCTCGAATCAATATACCAATTTTTATGGTTGGACACATGCTTCGCCATTTTTCTTTACGATTAGTTGGATTTTTTTCTTTTTGATGGTGTTATATTTATTACCAAAAAAAATGAGAATTATTACTTATAGTATTTTAACTGGGATTTTTAATATTTTGGTATTAGCCCAGATGATTCATCAGAAAATATTAGGAAGATTTTTTGGTATCTATGATCTTTTTTTGGCAGGAGAAGGTGCTGGATACTTCATGGCTGCCCTAAAACAAATTACGCCTGCTATGATTCTTTTGTTTTTCTTATCGATTCTATCTTGTGTTGTCGTTTGTTTGATCATCCATTTTCAAAAAGAGCCCATCAAAACACGCAAGTATTATTTTATTGTTCTAGCCCTTGGATTATGTGGCTTTACTTGCTTTCGACTCATGGCAATTGATCGATTGGGCGAAAAAACAGAAGCCAATGCATGGGATCGTTGGAATAATGTAAAAGATGTGTATCTCGATTTTAATAATCAATCGAAAAATATGGAGGTAGCTGGACTATATGAAATGACCTTTCGGAATATCGATATTTATATCAAAGATCAATTTCAATCGAAAGAAAATTTAAAAATAGAAGTAGATGATTATTTTAATTCACAAGCATTAGAAGTATCCAATATCGAAGAAGAAGTTGGACAAAATGAGTATACTGGTCTTTTCAAAGATAAAAACCTAATTTTTATCATGCTCGAGAGCATCGATAGTTGGTTGGTCGATGATGAAGTGATGCCAACATTATCTTATCTTGAGAAAACAGGCTGGAATTTTACGAATCGTTATGCTCCTGCGTTTGGCGGTGGCATGACGTTCAATAGTGAATTTGCAGCCAATACGGGACTTTATTCGATTAACAATGGTCAAGCTTCTTATAATTTTGATAACAATGCATATCCATATTCTTTACCGAGTTTATTCGTTAACAATGGTTATCGGACAAATTCGATTCACGTAAACTATGGGAATTTTTATAATCGTAGTAGTATTCACAAAGCGATCGGTTACCAAAACCATTTTGCATTACAGGATTTATATGGAAATGATGAAGTGAACTATTTTTATGATAGTAATCTAGTAAAACAGGAAGGATCATATCGTCTCATCGTTCCAGAAACGGATCAATTTATGAGTTTTGTCATCACGTACACGGCACACATGCCATATGATAATTCAAACGATAAATGTGTGAATAACCCATATCAGTTACAGGTAGAGGGAGATGAAGCTCTCTCGTGCATTCGCAATTTAGCCAAAGATACCGATGAATTTTTGAAAGAATTGCTAATGCGTCTCGATCAGGAACATCGTTTAGAAGACACGGTCTTGATTTTGTTTACTGATCATTATACCTATGCTTATCCAAATATACAATTCGTATACGAACAGAAAGCAAGTGACAATACGAATCTTTTACAAAATGTTCCATTCTTTATTTGGAGTAAAGATATTACGCCAAAACAAATCGATACTCTAATGTCGACGACAGATATCTTGCCGACAATTGCCAATCTATTTGGCCTAGAAGGATATGATCCAGATCATTATCTTTCGAGTGACGTATTTAGTATACGCCATCCAAATTATGTATACTTTGCAGATAACAGTTGGTACGATGGAACGTTGTATTACCATGGTCAAGAAGTTTCCGAAGAATTGCAAGAATATGTTTCAAAAATATCAACGGAAGTACAGACAAAAATAAAAATTAATGAAGATATTTTATTAAGCGATTATTATAAAAAGTAAATACCTAAGAATTCAGCTTTTCTGAATTCTTTTTATGTTATAATAAAAAAAGAGGTGTACTTATGACAAAGATAAATCAATGGATTGAAAAATATATATTACAGATTGTTACTGTTTTCTTGTTCTGTCAACCATTACTCGATGTATTAACCTCATTTTCACTTCATTATATGACGTTACCGGTAACGATTGGGACTATTTTTCGACTATTGTTTTTAGGCTTTTTACTTTATTATTTTGTATTTATTAACAAAGATAGTACAAAGAAAAAAAGTTTTTGGTATCTCAGTATATTATTTCTATATCTAGCTTCCTTTTTGATTATCGTAATTTTAAAGAAGGATGCGAGTGTATTTCTTTATGAAGCACAAGGAGCGCTTCGAACTTTCTATTTTCCGATTCTATTAATTCTATTAATGCCGATTTTAAAACAGAAAACAGTTTTGACTGGTAAGCAATATGTAGCGATTATGATGATCTATGTGCTATTTATTATTTTACCTATTTTGACGAACACCGGCTTTGATAGTTACACCCAAGGCAAAGTAGGGAATATAGGATGGTTCCATTCGACAAATGAAATCAGTGCGATTCTTTCTATCCTCTTGCCGTTTTGTATGAATCAGTTTACCACAAGTCCTTCTCAAAAAAGAATATGGATCTATCGTTTGATTTGTTTTCTTCTTATTCTAATCGTTTTTTTCTCGTTAGGCACCAAAATGGCGATCGTCTCTCTTGGTGTAGTGTTATGTACTTATGGAATCTATTTCATGATTCAACTTTATCAAAAAGGAAAAAAGAAAGCGTTAGGTGCAGTCATTGCAACAATTCTAATCGGAATGAGTCTTATTTTCGTATTATTACCCAAAACATCGTTCTATCAAAACATCAAAATTCATCTTGAATTTTTAGAAGTCGAAAATCCAATTCAAATCATAACAGATCCTGAGATCTTAGATCACTTTATATTTAGTAGTCGTCTTTCTTTTTTGGAAACAACAAGTAAAAATTATAATAAAGCAAGTAATATAGAGAAACTATTGGGAATTGGTTATATCGAAAATTATGCGACGGATGAAATGAATATGAAAATGATTGAAATGGATCCGTTCGATCTATTCTATCGTCATGGCGTGATTGGCTTTCTATTATTTTTACTCCCATTTTTATATGCCATTGGACAAGCGATAAAAAGAGAAAAACAAGACAAAGAGATTCGTCATAAAATAGCATTTTACTTAAGTCTCGTCCTTACGATTTTTATGAGCATTTTTACAGGACATGTCCTAGTGGCGCCGGCAGTCAGTATCTTTGTAGCAGTGGTATTATGGAACGTAAACGAGCGAGAAGTTGCATAAAATAGAAAGAGGTGTCAGAATGAAAAATAAAAAAGTAGTTGTCTTAGGGGGAGGTAATGGTTTATCGACCTTACTACGAGGATTAAAACAATTCCCGGTTGATATTACGGCAATTGTTTCGGTGTGTGATGATGGTAAAAGTACAGGAAAGATTCGCAAAGAATTCAATTTGCCCGCATTGGGTGATTTAAGAAGAGATTTAATTGCGTTATCGGAAACAGAACCATTATTCGAAAAAATGTTTAACTATCGTTTTAAAACAAGTGGTGAGTTAGATGGTCATACGGTCGGAAATATTATTTTAGTTGCTATGACAGAAATGACTGGCAGTGTTTCCGAAGCCGTAGAAGTCTTAGGAAAAGTATTTAATTTGAAAGGGCAAGTATTCCCGCTAACGGAAGAAAGTAATAATACGCTAATGGCGGAAATGGCAGATGGCACAATTGTCGAAGGAGAACATAATATTACCGATGATCATCGAGCTATCAAAAGAGTTTTCTATAAAGAAGAACCTAAAATTACGCCCCAATCTTTAAAAGCGATCAAAGAAGCAGATTTAATTATTTTAAGTATAGGCAGTTTATATACGAGTATTATTCCCAATCTATTAAGCCAAGAAATGATTACTGCAATCGATCAAAGTCAAGCGAAAATCATGTATATTTGTAATATGATGACGCAACCAGGAGAGACGGATCATTATACAGCAAGTGATCATGTTAAAGTATTGAATCGTTATCTAGGCACGCACAAAATCGATGTAGTTTTAGCGAACAATGGAACCATTGCAAAATCATTATTAGAAAAATACAAAGTAGAAGAGCAAAAAGACCCTGTTAAGGTCGATCACGAACAATTAAAAACACTTTCCTTAAAATTAATCGAAGATAATTTTGTAACGATCGAAGATAACATGATCCGTCACGATACGATTCGGCTTGCGCTTCAAATATTTTCTTATCTTTTATCCTAGGGAGGTTTTATGAAGACAGGTTTTATTATTATTAATTATAATGATGCAAAGACGACCCAAACCTTGATTGAAAATATTAAAGATTACAAGGTTCTCGATGAAATTGTCATTGTCGATAATGCCTCGACCGATGATTCTTATCAGGTATTACAAAAATTAGTAAATTCTAAAATAACCATATTGAAATCTTCTACCAATAAAGGATATGGAGCAGGCATTAATCTTGCTGCCAAATATCTTATCCAAAAATATTCGAAATGTAATCTAATTATCTCGAATGCAGATATTATCATAAAGAGGGAACAAGACATAAAAGAACTACTAAAATTATTCAAAAAAGATGTTGCCGTCGTGGCTCCGACGATTATCGAACACAATCAAAAAAACCGTGGCTGGCATTTATCGACGCCTTGGCAGGAAATTGGTCAAAGCATTCCATTTTTATATTCGCGAATCGAAAAAAGATATCGTTATTATCAAGCGGAACATTATCAAAAAGAAACAAGCCTTGTCGATGTCGTTTCTGGCTGTTTCTTCCTTATAAATGGACAAGTATTAAAAGAAATAGGTTATTTCGATGAAAATGTTTTCCTTTATTATGAAGAAAACATTTTAGCGAGCAAACTAAAAAAAGTAAAGAAAAAAACGGTTATTGCCAATCATATCGAAGTAATTCATAATCATTCGGTCAGTATCGATAAATCACTTCGTAAATACAAGAAAACGAAAGCATTAAAAAAAAGCCAAGAGTATTTCACGAAAGAATATCTAGAGGCATCTTTCTTACAAAGATCAATCCTATTTTTGGTAAATCGGCTTAGTCTAGGGATAAAATTCATTTTACAAAAGTAAAGAAATCTTGTTATAATGAAAATAGATATGAAAAAATAGTAAAAGTAGGGGGATTACTATGAAAGGAATTATTTTAGCAGGGGGATCCGGAACGCGTCTTTATCCAATTACAGAAGGAATTAGCAAACAATTAATGCCGATTTATGATAAACCGATGATTTTTTATCCATTATCCACATTGATGATGGCAGGAATTCAAGACATATTGATAATTACAACACCACAGGATCAAGAAGGATTTGTACGTCTACTTGGAGATGGTAGTAAATTTGGAGTGAATTTTAGTTATGTGGTTCAACCGAGTCCGGATGGCCTTGCTCAGGCATTTCTATTGGGAGAAGATTTTATTGGCCAAGAACCTTGTGCGATGGTGCTAGGGGATAATCTTTATTTTGGAAACGATTTTGATAACTATTTGTTGGCGGCAAAAGAAAATGCGCTTCAAGAATATGCGGTAAATTTTGGATATGCAGTAAAAGATCCGGAACGTTTTGGAATTATGGAGTTGGATAGAAATCAAAATATTATTAGTGTAGAAGAAAAACCGAAGCATCCGAAGAGTAAGTATGCAATTACAGGCCTATATTTTTATCCAGATGATGTCGTTACAAAAGCAAAACTTGTTAAACCGAGTCAAAGAGGAGAATTAGAAATTACGACATTAAACGATTTATACTTGCAAGAAGGGCGTTTAAAAGCCCAGATTCTAGGGGATGGTTTTACTTGGTTTGATACCGGAACACCGGATAGTCAATTAGAAGCGGCTAACATGATTAAAACGATTCAGTCAAACAAGGGCATAGTCATTTGTGCTCCTGAGATTATTGGCTATCAAAATGGATGGCTTTCCAAGAATGAATTGCTTGAACGTGGAGAACTTCTTCGTAAGAATGATTATGGAAAATGTTTGATTAAAATGGCAAATGAATAACTTATTAAATTCTTTGTATTCGATTGATAATTATGATATACTTTGTTAGAAAAATATAGAATGGGTGTGATAAATAGATGAGCTCTAAAGTAAATAAGACAAAAAAAGAAACGCAAGAAACTTACGCGATTGAAGTCAATCACGTCACAAAATATTTTAAAGTGTATTATGATAAACCTCAGACTTTAAAGGAACGTTTGACATTTCATAATAAAAATAAAATAGAAAAACGTATGATTTTAGATGATGTCAACTTAAAAATTCGAAAAGGCGAAACAGTGGCTCTTATCGGTGTCAATGGTAGTGGTAAAAGCACCTTGTTAAAGTTGATGACAAAAATTATATATCCTTCTTCAGGAAAAATTATTACGCACGGAAAATTAACGTCATTGTTAGAGTTAGGAGCAGGCTTCCATCCAGATTTTACAGGACGTGAAAACATTTATTTTAATGCTTCTATTTTTGGATTATCAAGAATAGAAATCGAAAACCGAATCGATAAAATTATAGAGTTTTCTGAGTTGGGCGATATTATCGATAATCCAGTTCGTACATACTCATCCGGACAATATATGAGACTTGCGTTTTCAGTGGCTATCAATGTAGATGCTGAAATTTTATTAATTGACGAAATTTTGGCGGTGGGAGATCAACATTTCCAGGAAAAATGCTTCAATAAATTGATGGAGTTAAAAAATAGCGATAAAACAATCGTCATCGTAAGTCACAGTTTAAATGTCGTTAAAGATTTATGCGATCGTGCCATCTGGATTTACGAGGGTCATGTCAAGAAAGATGGCAACACGAAAGAAGTTATCGATGAATATTTGAAGACATGTAGTTAGAGGTGAATAACGTGATAGAAAATTTAAAGAATTACAAAGAGTTGCTAAAAAGCAACATTAAAAAAGAAATTCGAGGAAAGTACAAAGGTTCTTTTTTAGGCGTCTTATGGTCTTTTATCAACCCACTATTAACGGCATTGGTGTATGCAATTATTTTTCCGTTTATTTTGAAAACCTCACAAGATCATTATGTAACGTTTTTGATTATTGGCATTTTGCCATGGAACTTTTTTGTGACTACTATCAACCAGGGGACGACGACAGTGTTACAAAATGGAAGCATCATCAAAAAAGTGTATTTCCCAAGAGAAATTTTACCGATTTCTATTATCGGAAGTAATTTGGTAAACTTTATTATTTCTTGTTTGATTATTTTCTTGTTTTTGATATTTAGCGGCATTGGTTTTAGTACTTATGTATTGTTTTTACCTTTGATTATTTTGGTTCAAACTATTTTTCAAATGGGAATTGTCTTTATTACAAGCGCGATTAACGTGTATGTTAGAGATGCTGAATACATTATCAATTTTATTTTAAATATGGTGTTTTATGCTACACCAATCTTGTATTCTTCTTCCCTGTTTCCAGAAAAAATTGCCTGGCTTTTAAATTTGAATCCGATGACGACAATTATCAATTGCTATCGTGATATCTTATATTATCAAAGTATGCCACATCTAAAATCATTGTTGGTTGTTTTAGCCGCATCATTGATTCTTTTATGGATTGGTATCAAGATATTCAAAAAATTAGAAAAAGGTTTTGCAGAAGAGGTATAGTATGAAACAATTCGCTTACGTGATATTACATTATCAAAATATGAAGGATACGATAGATTGCATTCATTCGATTCAAAAGCAAACCGAATCACCAATTGTGATTGTCGATAATCATACATTGTCGAAAGCAGAACAAAAAAAATTGTCTCAGTATACAAAAGATATCATTTTGTTAGAAGATAATTTAGGATTTGCAAAAGCAAATAATATTGGAATTCGCTATGCATGTGAACATTATCATCCGGATTTTGTTGTCGTAATAAATAACGATATTGTTATTACGCAAAAAGATTTCGAGAGTCAGATTATAAAAAGTTATCAAAAATCTCATTTTGATATGTTCGGTCCTAGGATCGATACGAATGGAGGAGAGTCGGTCAATCCATTTCCTGTCTATTCTTCTTTAGAGGAAGTAGAAAAAGCGATTTCTCACACAAAGCGAAATATTCGCTTATTTTCTAGTCCATTGCAGCGATCTGTGTTTCGAATTTATCATAATATAAAGTACAAACTTGCTCCTGTCAAACATTTAAAAAACGGCTTGGAAGCACAATTTGGAATTGGTTTGCATGGTTGTGCACTTATTTTTTCTAAAAAGTATTTAAAGAAGTATTCAGATGCTTTTTATAACGAAACATTTTTGTATCACGAAGAGGAATTTTTATACTATCGTATGAAACAGGATCATTTAATCTCGTATTATGATCCAAATGTTTATTGTTTTCATAAAGAGGGGAGTTCTTTGAACTTTTCTTTTCAAAATAACTATTATGAAAAAGAGTTATTTCGTAACAAAGAAATTTTGTCTTCTCTTATGAAACTCCGAAATTTAATGGTAAACAATCAAAAAAAGAAAGGAAGTGCGGAGTAATGAAATATCCTAAAATATCGGTTGTTGTACCAATTTACAATGTCGAATCCTATTTGGAAAAAAGTTTAGATTCTATCTTAAATCAAGATTATCCAAATTTAGAAATTATTTTAATCGATGATTGTTCGAAAGATTCGTCGTATTCGATTGCAAAAGAGTATCAAAAGAAAGATAAGCGAATCGAACTATTACAAAATCCCAAAAATAGAGGATTGTCGTTTACAAGAAATCGAGGGATTGAAGTAGCTACTGGAGATTATATTGGCTTTATTGATTCGGATGATACGATTCCAACGAATTATTACAGCAGTTTGTATCGAACAATTTCTAAGAATAAAGCAGATATTGCGGTTTGTGATATTAATGTCGTTTATGAGAATGGAAATAAAGTACGTCAAACATGTGGTTCTACATCGAATGACAAACTGTCTTTTGTTGATTGTGGTCTTGCGGCATCTGCATGTAATAAACTATTTCAAAAAGAATTGCTATCTAAGAATGCATTTGAAGTTGGAAAAAGGAATGAAGATTTGGCAGTTGTATTACCATTAGTAATAAAATGTCGAAAGGTTTGTTACAATAAAGAGGTTTGCTATAACTACTTGCAACGCCAATATTCGATTCAAAACAATGTTTTTTCTGACAAGAGATTCGACATTTTTGATGGCGTCGATTTGACTTTGGAACGAATTCGTGGTGTGAAAGATGAGAAACTTTATCAGGCTGCTATCGTATACAACCAATTGATCGTCTTACTTTTGTATGTTATTCCAAAAGTAGAAAATTTTAAAGAACGATATCCGTTTTTAAAGAAATATCATCAACTAAGTAAAAAATATCATTTAACTAAAAACCTTTTCTTGAAGAAATTTTTGGCAGATAATCGAAAATTGTATCGCCTTTACTATGGTGGAGTGATCTATTTAAACAGTTACGGTTTGATTTTCTTGGATAATTTATTGATTAGTTCTTATTTATGTTATCACAATCGTAAAGTTGGATTAGTTCAAAGAAATATCAAGAAGGACGATTTAATCAAAATGGCCGAAAGACAAGCAAAACGAAGTGCTGTCTCTAAGAAAGTTTCTGTCGTTGTACCGAATTATAATTATAGTAATTATCTGTATCAACGAATTTATTCTATTTTATATCAAACTTACAAAGTTGATGAGATTATTATTTTAGATGATTGTTCCAAAGATAATAGTAGAGAAGTTATCGACGATTTGATCGAAGCTTTATCTCCATATGTAAATATTCGTAAACTCTATAATCAGACGAATAGTGGTCGAGCATTTACTCAATGGGAAAAAGGAATGAATGCTGCGGAAAATCCATATGTATGGATTGCGGAAGCGGATGATTATGCCAACCGTCATTTTTTAAAAAACGTTATGAAGCCATACGATGACGATGAGGTGATTATCTCATATTGCGATACGAAGTTTATGGATGCCGATGGCAATCAACTTTTAAAGTCTATCGTTCCCGAAATCGATATTCAAAAAACTGGTCATTGGGATAATTCTTATATTAATGATGGGAAAGAGGAGTTTCATCATTATACATTTTTAAATTGTACCATTGCAAATGTTTCTAGTGCCGTGATTCGAAAAGGAGATTATAGCAAAGAATTTGCATTGGCAAAACAATATAAGCAGGCGGGCGATTGGATGTTTTATGCAAATTTAATGCAAAAAGGAAAAGTTGCCTATTTTGCCCGAGGATATAATTACTATCGTGTCCATAATAATAATGTGAGTACGGTAACAAAGAAACAAGATCACATTGAAGAAATTAAACGAATTCATGCGTACTATGATCAAGAATTTCATTTGAATGCAAAGCAGAAAAAAGAAATTCAAAAACGATATCAATTTTTAGCAAAAGTTTGGAGGGTTAAGGTATAACTATGAAGATTAGAGAATTAGCAAGAAGAGTTCTTCCGTATGAGATGCGTCGGAAGTATATGGAATCTAAAAAGAATCAAACAGTGAGTATTTACAAAAAAAAATATTCTAAAATAGAAATTGTAAATCCCAAAAAGGTATCTGTAGTCATTCCGAATTACAACTATGAGAAATTTATTGAAGAGAGAATCGATTCTGTTGTCTTACAAACGTATCCCGTTTATGAAATTATCATTTTAGACGATGCTTCTACTGACCATAGTGTAAAAAAAATAAAAGAAGTGATGAAGAAATATCCTGATGTTAAATTCCGAACAATTTTTAATAAGAAGAATGGAGGAAGTGTCTTTTCTCAATGGCAGAAAGCTTTTTTAGAATCGAAAGGTGATTATGTATGGATTGCAGAAGCAGACGATAGTTGTAGTCCGTTGTTTTTAGAGAACGTCATGAAAGGGTTTGATGAAAAGAATGTCGTTTTGTCTTATGCGGAAAGTATGAGAATTGATGAATATAATCGAATTCTTAGTAAATCTTGTCGAGATTGGATGAGTGGAATTAGTACGACTCGTTGGAATCATAGTTTTATTCATGATGGGGAAGAAGAAATTAAAGAAGCTTTGAGTGTCTGTAATACAATTCCAAACGTTTCTGCAGTCGTTTTCAAAAAAGGGAAGCAGGTCGAGTTGATCGAAAAAGCCAAGCGTTTTAAAATTAGTGGAGACTGGTTTTTATATTATAAATTGTTATCGACAGGAAAAGTTTCTTACTGTGCTAAAAGCTTAAACTATTTTAGAAAGCATAGCCAATCTACTAGTACGGTTGCTAGTAAGGAAGTTGAATTAGAAGAAGTTTTAATTATCCAACAAGAAATTCGTAATAATTATCTCCTTACGACTGAACAGATTCGCAAACAGGGGATGCGTTACGGTGTTATTAGTACAGAAGTAAGCCCTAAGTTTTTGAAAAAAGTAGAGCCGATGATGGCTAAGAAAATCGCTTGGATTATTCCTCATCCGATCAAAGGTTCTGGCGGGATTCGAACGATGATTCAAAATGCCAATTTTCTATCTGATTCTGGATACGAATGTGATATTTACGTCGAAGAAGATTACGTAAATGATTCGGATACGTTAAGAAAACAGATTGAAGAATATTATGGGAAATGTCACTGTAATGTTTATGTGGGAATTGCGATGAGAAAACAGTATGATTTGGTATTTGCAACGTATTCTATTTTGACGGCAGATTATGTTTATGCCATGAAAAATGTCAAGCATAAAGCATACTTTATTCAAGATTTTGAACCGTGGTTTGAGCCGATGGGAGGTCTTTATTTAGAAATGGAGAGAACTTATCGCTATGGCTTACAGGGAATCAGCATTGGAAATTGGCTTACTTATAAGATTAGTACAGAATTTCATGCACCGATGACGTCTTTTCCATTTTGCGCAGACTTGAAAGTTTATAAAAAATTAAAGAACGTAAAAAAAGAAAATGCTATCTGTTTTATTTATCAACCAGAAAAAGCAAGACGTTGTAGTAAACTTGGTATTCAAGCTTTATTGTTAGTTAAAGAATTACGACCGGATGTTAAAATTTATGTATATGGTTCTGATGTTGATACTCAATTTGATTTTGATGTTGAAAATTTGCATATCATTCCAATTACAGAATGTAATGAACTTTATAATAAGTGTAAAGTTGGTCTTTGTATTTCTTCGTCTAATCCATCACGAATTCCATTTGAGATGATGGCAGCAGGACTTCCAGTCGTCGACTTGTATCGGGAAAACAACTTATACGATATTCCAGATACAGGTGTGTTGTTAGCAGATAGTACACCGGAAGCTATTGCAACGGCCTTGATTCGTATTTTAGATGATGATAAACTTCAAAAACAGATGTCTACCAAGGGAATCCAATACATGCAAGATTATCCGTTAGAAAGAGGATTCCAAGACTTTTTAGAAGCCGTTCAATCTATTTTAGAAGATCGAAAAATCGCATCTAAAAAGATTTCTAAGATGTATTTAAAAGATCCGGTTATGCCTAGTCAAGAGGTGTTGAATGTCAATTACTTGATTCAACCAATTCCAATCGCGGTCAAACCAACCGGTAAAAAAATGCGTTACTTAGTAAGATGTAAAAGGGCTTTGATGAGAATACTTGGAAGATAGAAGAAAGGAGATGAATTCGATGTTTTCAAAACAAGGAATCGTTTATCGTGTTCTGCGAAAAGGATACCATCTTTGTGTTCCAAAATCAGTTCAAAATCGTGTGGAGCTGGATCGTCGTATCCAGCGTGGAGAGTTACCATTTAGTAAAGAAGAATTTATCGCCTATCTTTCCCAATATGATGTAATTTCGTTTGATATTTTTGACACATTATTAACAAGACTAGTTTATCGTCCTGATGATGTGTTCTTGATTATGTCAGAGAAACTGGGCGATGAAAAATTTTTAGAAAAAAGAAAAAAAGCGGAACAACTTGCTAATCAAAAATTAAAGAAAGATGTCAATTTGGATGAAATCTATCAGGAATTTCGTTTTTTGGAAAATTTAACTCCGAAACAAGTACAGAAGATTCAAAAGATGGAAACGGATTTGGAAATCGAGCTATGTGTTCCAAGACGAGACATGGTAGATGTGGTGAAAGACTTGCTTCAACAAGGAAAAACAGTTATTTTTACAAGTGACATGTATTTAAAAGAAACTACCATTCTAAAAATGTTAGAGAAGTGCGATTATCGTAATCATGTAAAACTTTATTTATCCAATTCGATCGATAAACGAAAAGATAGAAAAGATATGTGGCCTTTTTTAAAGAAACAATATCCTAGAAAGAAAATGATTCATATTGGCGATAATCAAAATTCTGATTTTGCAATTCCAAGGAAATTTCATATTCAAACGATTAAAATTCCTAGTAGTCGGGAACTCTTTGAACAAAGTTCTCTTTATGCAAAGAGCAATTCTTATATTCATGATTTGAGTGATTCTTTGATGCTTGGATTACTAGTTAACAAGACGATGTTCAATTCTCCTTTTCGAACGACAATTTCATCGTTAGAAGATTTTGCCTATGTTTTTCATGCACCAATCTTAAATGAGTATTTACACTTTATTTGTGAGCACACAAAGCAGAAAGATGAGTTGTTATTCTTGGCAAGAGAAGGATACTATTTACAAAAACTATATCAAGATTATATAAAAATGAACGCCATTAAGCCTTCTCACAATGTGTATTTTTTAACTTCTCGAAAAGCAGCTTCTACTGCAAATATTCGAAAAGAAGCAGATGTTTATTCTTTGCTCGATAATGAGTTTACAGGAACGATTCGGCAATTTTTTAAAAATATTTTAGAAGTCGAATATCAAGAAGAAGACTATTCTATTTTGTTGCCACAAGATAAGGATAAAGTAAAAAAAGAATTCAAACGATATATGCCTCAAATTTTTAAGGTTGCGGAATCTTGGAAAGATGCGTATCTCAAATATATTGAACAGACTGTTCCAAATTATAAGGAATCTCGTCTTGTCATTGTAGATTTGGGTTATTCTGGCACGATTCAATACCAATTGACGAAATTGTTAGAAAAAGAATTTGTCGGTTACTATGTTACGAATTCTAATCATGTGAAACGATATCATAAAAACAGTGAATTGCACTTTCTTTTTGATATAAAAGAAAACGATGATTATCAGAAATTTTATTATTATTCATTATTGTTAGAGTTCTTTTTATCTGCTCCATACGGGCAGTTACAACATTTCGTTTTGAAAAATCAAAAACCTGTTCCTGTTTATAATCACGAATCTTTTAATGAATTTAAAAAAGAGAATGTGGAACGTATGTATCGTGTCATCGTTCGTTACATGAAGGATTATGCAAAGTTAAATGAGATTTATCCTTTGCATATTAACAAAAAATTAATCTGTTGTTTTTATACAACGATTGTAGAAGATAATTATGTCGATCGTGATGTAAAAGATTGTTTTGAATTTACAGATGCGTTTGCGGCATCAGAAACTAGAAACGTATTTCAAGTCATTAGCCGATATTAAAGAGTTGTAACGGAGACCAACTATGAATAGTCAATAGTTTTTAAGAGAATTTTATGAATTAAAATTATTGCACAGCAACGCACCGTAAATGAGATTACGGATATAGACTCCTTTGTCAATGAAGACATTAAAATAAGCAAAGTTCTTTGAAAAATCAATCTAAATTAAATTTGACATTATGTTTTAACATGTAAAAGATATTTCTAACTAGTTTACCAGCACAATGGCCTAAAGCATTGTAATGTAGTTTACCCTGAAGTCTTTTCGTGTTATAATAATCATTGAAAGTTTTAGTATTTAGTTGGACGTTATTAGCGGCTAAAACGAGAGCATAACGTAGCAATGGAGATCCCCGTTTACTCATTCTAGTAGAAGATGCATTAAAGTTACCAGACTGTTTAACAGACGGATCTAACCCAGCAAATGCTAAAACTTGACTAGGATTATGAAAGCGATTAATGTCACCAATTTCAGAGATGATAATGGCAGCGGTCATATAGCCGATACCTGGAATTGAAGTAATAACATTGTCGCTTTTTTTAATGAAATCACTAACTTGTTTTTCAATATCTCTGATTTGAGATTCAAGAAGTTCAATTAATTCAATGGTCATTTTAATTTGGATTGATAGAGCATGATTGTTGATACCAACTGAATTAGAAGCCAAAGCTTTTAGTTCGATAGCCCGATTCTTATCATATTTTCCATGAGAAGATTTAGCTAATAAATTAGAAAGTTTCGTTAAATTAATGTTGGCAATATCAACAGGAGATTGAAAACGTTTTAAAAGTTCATGAGCAGTTTTAAGATCAAGATTATCTTTAAAGAAACTATTCAATTCAGGGAAAAGCTGATCAACATATGTTTTTAATTGAATCTTAGCTTCCGAAGCTTTCTCTTTAAGGTCTTTATGAAATCTGCATAATGATTTTATTTCAAGTAATTTAATATCATAGTCAGACAATAAATTATAATAACCTAAAGATAAAGCTTCACAAATAAGCATAGAATCGACTTTGTCATTTTTAACTTTTCTAATTCTAGTTTTTCTTAAAGCGGCAGTTTGAATAGGGTTAATAATCCCTAGATTAAATTGTTTCTCATGAAAGTAAAAGATAAGATTGTTCCCATAATGAGCAGTAGATTCTAATCCAATTAAAACACTATCTTTATTAAAATCTTTCAATTTTGAATAAAGAAGATTAAATCCTTGCTTATTATTGGTAACTAAGAAAGGATTTTCAATCACTTCTCCAGTAGAGTAATCAACAATAGATGCATAATGGTTTGTTTTGGCAATATCAATACCAACATAAATCATGTAAGAACACCTCACAATAAAATATTTTTGATAACAAAGTGGTTCCACAGTTTTTATCTATTACAGCCTTGCTTGTTATAAGAAGTCTTTTGCTTCAACCAACCAATAAGCAATGAAAGATAAAACTGTGGTTGTAAACTCCGAAAAAGTAGTCAAAGCTACAGGGCTTCAAATATACAATCCACAGTTATCTTAAGTATATTATACAAAAATTAGAGAGAAAAACAAAAGGAGTTAGTGATAATATACTAGTCAGTAGAAAATACAATATCTCTCTTGTAACTGACTATATATATCATACAAGAGTTTTATGAAAAATAGAAATAGTTTAATTGATATGATGCGTGCAGTTGGAATTATACTCGTGGTACTTGGACATTGTCTACCACCTTCATTTTCTTTTTTGAAACGATTTATCTATTTATTCCATTTGCCACTTTTTTTCATGCTATCTGGTTATTTATATAATGAGAAATGTTCTGATAAACCATGGGAATATATCGGAACGCGGTTAAAGTCGTATTTAAAAGCGTATGTAATCTATGGAAGTGTTTTGGTTTTTCTTCATAATATTTTATATCGCATGGGACTTTTTACTCCAGGTTATATTGGATATGATTTTCAAGATTTTGTGACTGGCTTTTTTAATACTTTTGTTTTTCTTTCTAACGAACCTTTTTCTGCGGCCATGTGGTTTATACCAGTTTTGTTTGTCAGTTTGGTTATTTTCAATTTTATTTTTGCTATTACCAATCGAGATACATTAAAAATTGATAAAGAGAAAGCACGCTTTTTTCTTGTCGTCGTTTTAACTATTTTTGGAATTTATCTTAATACTAATCAGATTGAATTGATGTGGCATTGTCAGACTTGCTTTGTTATTTTACCATTTTTATACGTCGGTAATTTGATTCGAAATAAAAAGTTAAAGTGGTTAAAGCCAAATCTCGTCCTTTCGATTATCATTTTATTCTGTGTTTGCTTTTGTCTGTATTTTGTAGAAGGTTCTGTTGAATTATCACAAAATAGTTTGTGGATTCCGCCACTGTTTTATGTTGGTGCATTTGCAATGATCTACATTGTTTATACGTGTTGTCACTTTTTACAGTCTCAAAATATTGTAAAAAAATATCTGATTGTAGTAGGGCAAAATACGTTACCTATTATGTGCTTCCATATTTTGGTATTTAAGTTAATGGATTTTGTAGCAATTACTTTTATTAGTAAAAATTATCCAATCTTGTCTAATTTTACAGTGTCTTATCCAAGTATGTTTGTTTTCTATACCATTTTTGCAATTTTAGGATCCATATTAATTGATTTTATTTTAAAAAAAATATTTAATAGTTCTAGAAAATTTATAAAGCATTGTTTGGGGTAAATTGTTACTGATTTGACTTTAAACAATGCTTTATTTATAATGAATATAAGGTGAAGGTTGAAAAAAAATATTGACTAAATAAGAACGCAAAAAAGATTTTGAAAAAAATCGCAAAATTTTAAGGTTTATAACAAATTAAATAATAGTTGTTGAGGCATTGACTGAAAATTCTCAAACCAGAAAAGCAAGTAATGGTTTTCACATAGATAAGGTTCCGTGCTCAAAAAGGCAACACTCATTTGTACACCGAGAATAATCGACACATATAAACATACGGGTTTAAAGATATACTTTAACACCACTCACCTCGCCGTGCTCTGTAGTATGCCTAATAACAGTTTATTATTATACAATAGAAGTATAGTGTTGAAAATTTAATTGTTTATTTTCAATTCAATTTGTGCCTTTCAGAGGACTGAAGGGACGAAAGAAAGGAATGTTAATTAAGCGTGAAAAAAATAACAATTTTAGCCTTACATTTAGGATATGGCGGAATAGAAAAATCAATTTCCGCTCTTGCCAATATGCTATGTGATACCTATGATGTTGAAATTGTATCCAGCTACAAATTATATGATCAACCGGTGTTCGACTTAAATCCGAAAGTAAAAGTTAAATATTTAATTACAAAATATCAACCGAATCGAGAAGCGTGGAAGAACTCAATCAAGAAAGTAAAGCCGATCGTGTTCCTAAAAGAAAGTAAAAATAGTATTATGACATTACTACTTCGTCGTCGTACAATGATAAAGACAATCAAACAATGTGATAGTGATATTATCATTTCAACACGCGATCTATTTAATAAATGGCTAGGAAAATATGGAAAAAAGAAAACATTAAAAATAGGCTGGGAACATAATCATCATCATGGTGATGTCAGTTATGCGAATAAAGTAGCATCTTCCAGTGAAAATCTAAATGTTTTGGTATTGGTTTCTGATTCATTACGAGCATTTTATAAGAAGAAAATGAAAAATAGTAAATGTCATTGTGTCTATATTCCAAATGTGATTGAAGATCTACCTAAAAAGACCTCTTCTTTAAAAAAACACCGAATTATTTCGGTAGGTCGATTGGCTCGTGAAAAAGGCTATAGTGATTTATTGGATGTAATGAAATTAGTTCATCAAGAACGACCAGATTGGACACTTGATATTATCGGTGATGGAGCTCAAAAAAACTTGTTAGGAGATCGTATATTCAATGAGAATATGAATGATTATATTACATTACACGGATATCAAAAAAAAGAATATATTAATCGTCTTTTACAAGAAAGTTCCATTTATGTAATGAGTTCGTTCACCGAATCATTTGGAATTGTCTTATTGGAAGCAATGTCATTTGGAATCCCTGTGATTGCCTTTGATTCCGCCGAAGGGGCAACGGAATTAATAAAAAATGACTACAATGGTTATCTCATTCCAAATCGCGATAAAGAAAAAATGAAAGAACAAATAATTGCCTTAATCGATGAGGAAGATAAAAGAAAAAAAATTGGTCAAAATGGACGTACGACAAGTATGAATTTTACTGCGGATATCGTTAAAAAAGAATGGTTAAAATTATTGAAAAAGGGTCGATAATATGAAAAAAAAGAAAGTATTATTTATTTCTAGTACAGGAGGACATTTATCGGAAATGATGCAATTGTCACCGATGTTTTCCAAATATGATTATCATATCATTACCGAGAAGACGAAATCGAATCTTACATTAACAAAAAAATATGCGAACCATGTGAATTTTTTAGTCTATGGAACGAAAGATCACATTTTAACGTATCCTTTTAAATTGATTTGGAACTGCTTTAAAAGTCTTTATTTTTATATTAAAATCAGACCGATGTTTATTATTACAACGGGGGCGCATACCGCTGGTCCGATGTGTTGCATTGGTAAAATTTTTGGCAGTAAGATCATCTACATTGAAACATTTGCCAATATGAATACGAAAACGGTCACTGGGCGCCTCATTTATCATTTTGCAGACTTATTTATTGTTCAGTGGGAAAGTATGTTAAAACTATACCCTAAAGCAGTTTATGGAGGGTGGATTTATTAATGATTTTAGTGACATTAGGAACACAAGACAAAGAGTTTCCAAGACTCTTACAAGCCATTGAAAAACAGATTGAGAAAGGAAATATCAAAGAAGACGTAATTGTTCAAGCCGGTTGTACAAAATTCACATCGAAATATATGAAAATATTTGACTTGATTCCAACCGATGAATTTGATGACTTAGTAAATAAGTGTGATTTATTAATTACGCACGGTGGAGTTGGATCGATTTTAACCGGACTAAATCATCATAAAAAAGTGATTGCGGCCCCACGTTTAGCAAAATACAAAGAGCACACGAACGATCATCAAAAACAAATTGTCCGAAAATTTTCAGAAGAAGGATATATTTTAGAATTAAGAGATATGAACCAGCTCAATAAGGTATTGATGAAAGCCAAAACCTTTAAACCAAAAAAATATAAGAGCAATACAGAACACATGATCCAATTGATCGAAAAGTATATAGATGGAGTAGAAAGAAAAAATATGAAACAAAAAATACAAGAATTATGGAAAAAATACAAAGAGATCATTCTTTATTTAATCTTTGGCGTATTGACGACAGTCGTCAGTTTAGTACTTTATTATTTACTTGTGTTTACAATACTTGATCCAAATAACGCAATTCAATTACAAATTGCAAATATTATTTCTTGGGTTGGCTCAGTCGCATTTGCCTATGTAACAAATCGTAAATTTGTTTTTGAGAGTAAGAATCAAAACAAAATAAAAGAAGCAACAAGTTTTGTAATGGCTCGTGTCGCAACATTAATAATGGATATGGCGATTATGTTTGTGGGCGTTACTATTCTTCATAGTAATGATAAAATTATGAAGTTAATTTCCCAAGTAGTAGTAATTATTGCAAACTATGTATTTAGTAAACTATTTGTATTTCGGAAAAAATAATGTATAGATATGACAAGCATTGCTTTTTCGACAGAAATAGAGTATTTACTTTATGAAAAGTATGTTATAATATAATTGCATAATAGTAGGTGCAAAAGAATTGTATAAGGAGGGAAATGAGATGAAAAAAGCAAAATTGTTAGTACTAAGTATTATGTGTCTTGGATTGTTATTGGTGCCTCAATTGGTAAATGCAAAAGAAATTACAGTTGAGAACACGAATAAAATTCAAGATATCATCAATGATGAAGCAACCGAAGCGGGCGATGTTTTATTATTACAAGACGGAACTTATCAAGGTGATCTTACAATCAATAAAGATCTTACTTTGAAAGGAAGCGATCCTACCAAAGTAATTATTGAGGGAGGCGTTACGATTTCTGGAAATGTTACACTAGAAAATGTAACAGTCGAAGCTGCTCAAGAACAATTGGTAGATATTGCTGGAAAGGAAAATGGTACAGTCAATATAACTAATTGCAACATTCGTTATAAAGATTATGTAGAAAACGAAGATTATGGAAAAGCTTACTGGACCTATGGAATTCGTTTAAGCAAAACAGCGAATGGAACTACTTTAAACGTAACAAATTCAAAAATTGATGCACAATATGCAATTTGGGTACATGGCGAAAAGAACAATGTTACAATCGATCAATCAGAAGTAACTGGTTGGGCTGCCTTAGATATTTCAAACGGTAGTAGTGCGAAAGAAACTGCAAATGACAATGTAGTTTCTGTAACAAATTCTAAATTAATCGGAATCAGTTACCAGGCAGTAAATCCGACAAATGGATATGGAACGATTGTAATCGGTGGACAAACCGGATTAGAATTGTTGATTCAAGATTCAGAAGTGTCGAATGCAATTACCACTGCTAATCCACTTAACTTAATTATGTTTGGAGACTCTTATTTAGCAAGTTCAAAAGTTACGATTGCCATCGATAATTCAAAATTAATTAATAATGATAAAAGTGGAAATAGTTATGTTTATAACTATGGAACAGAAGAAATGGCTTCACCAGTCAGTGAAAATATGATTATGACTACACCAACGACGACGATTACAGCTGAAGAAGGAACAATTAATGCAGAGATTGCAGGTTATATCAATTTAACACTTACGACATTTGATGGTAGTGCTATCATGAAGGTTCCAACAGGTCTCGTTATGCCTCAACCAGAAGATCCAAATGTAGATGGTTACACGTTTGATGGTTGGTATCAAGATGCAGACTATAAAACAGTGTTTGATTTTACACAACCATTAAATCAAGATACGACGATCTATGCAAAATATACGAAAATAGAAGAAACACCAACACCAGAACCTACACCAGGACAAGATGAAGAAGAAAACCCAAGTACTTCAGATATTAATATGCCAGTATTATTATCAATCGGAGGTCTATCACTTGTCGGTTTCGTAATCACTGTGAAAAAAAGATTAGATCGTAATCATGCTTAATGGAAAAAGGATACAAAAAGTATCCTTTTTTATTTGAAAAAAATAAAAGTACGCAAACGAAATATATTTAAAAACTATTTCTGATTGCGTACTTGAAAAGATGTAATTTCTGTCGTTACAGAGATTTTTTATTTGCAAGTATAATCTTTTAGATTCTGTTCTTTGAATTCATCGATCGTTATATCTTTTGAAGAATAGAAAGATTCTGCATCGAAATTATCGCCGAATACATTTTTTAAAGCTTCTGTATCTAATTTTGTGTAATCGACAGTTACAACGTATTTTACATGTGTGTCATCCTCTTTGGAATAAGTAGCATTAAAACCATTTATTTCATTTAAAGCGCTTGCAAAAGTATTTCCAAATGATATCGTCATATCGATATAATTTGCATCCGTTTCAGAAATATTAATGTTTTCAACTGTAGTAACTTTATTGTTTTCATAAGTTACATTCATCGTATCTGTCACTTCATAACCATCTTCATCGGTGCTTGTTTTGGTACAAGAGAGTTTGCCGGTATCCGAATTATTGCCACAGCCGGTAACAGTGAATAAACACAATGCTCCCATTGCAATAAATAGAATTCTTTTGAACATCGTTACACCTCCTTTACTTCTAATATTTTTATTAAAAGCACCTGTACTAGCGCACCTTTAATCATTCTTCATTGTTTCTAGTAGAAATTGAATATAACTGTCCGCTTCATCTTCACAGTCGTCAATTCGAAATGCAAAAAGATCACGATCAAGTTGACCAAGATGACTTAATTCGATGTGAGCCAGCTCATGTAGAACAGTCTTTCTTCGCAGGTAATAGGTTAGTTTTTTGTTGATAATGATATGATAAATCGAACGATATAAAAAGACAAAGCCTCTTATATTGTCTGGTAGATCTTCATAAGAGATAGACGCATTATAATAATTTAGAAGATCTTGTTGAGTGATGTCTCCACGTAACAAATTAATAATTTCCATATTACTTACTCCTTTAGAATAAGTACCTATACTAGCATACTATATTTTTTGTATCCTCAAAAGGGAAAAACATATACTTAAAATAATGGTTGTATTGGAAAGCTTTGTATATTGAAATAAAATAATTGCTATTCGGAATCAAATCCTAATTGCTTGTCGACTTCTTTTTTTCTTTTTTCAATAATAAAACGAATCATCTCTTTATCATCTTCGGTCAATATTTTTTTGTTCTTGTCAAATAAAATTTCAACCTCATCAAAATTAATGTTATTTTCTTTAGTTAAATCTTTTCCTAATAAATCGGATAGTGAAACATTAAGAGCATCTGCTAACTTGACAGCATTATCTACCGTTGTTTCGATTTCACCATTTTCGATTCTTGATATAGTAGATCGATCGATGGCGACTTTATCCGCCAATTCTTGTTGAGAGAAACCATTAATAATTCTTAAATGTTTAACGTTCTTATTTAAAAATTCAGCCATTGTTCTCCTCCTAACATCTTAATTATATCATAGAAAAGAGAAAGAGCAACCAAAAATGTGTAAACTTGCACAAAAAGAATTGACTTTGTGCATATAATCACATATAATGATGGAGAATAGGAGGAATAAAATGCTGGAAGCGATTGGAACAGAACTAAAAGTAATTCGCGTCAGAAAAGGATTAAAATTAAAAGATGTAGCAAATGATTTAGGAATTAATAACAAAACATTAGGAAGATATGAAACGAATGCAATGGGATTATCGGTAGAAAGACTCGAAGAAATTTTGAATTATTACAGCATAGATAAAAATATTTTTTTTAAAAATATATGTGATAATATGCACAAATGATAAGAGGAGTAGAGATTATATTGATAAGTCAAGGAGGTGAATAAAACGAAAAGACTAGTACTAAAAGAACACTGGAAAGAACGATTTGCGAACTTAATGTTCTTCATAGGGATTGTAATATTTCTATCTTTCGCAACAATCAGAATTTCAAGTTTAGGAGGATAAAATGAAACAACAAAAAAGAGAACCCAACCACCAAGTAAAAGTTCCCTTTGTTCTGATGAACGACTAAATTATATCATAAGACGATGACAGAAACAATAATGAGAACAGGATTGTTCTAGATATACCAAAAAAAGAAACAGAAAAATAGAGTGGAGTGAGTTTTATCAATTTACTCTTAGAAAAGGAGGAGAAAAATGACTTTAAAAGAGGCAAATAAAGAATTAGAAAAGTTAGAAAATGATTACGAATTTTTTCTAAATGAAAAGGCAGAAATCGAAGGCATTGTATTACCAAAATCACCTTCGTACCAACAGGAGAAAGTAGATGGTGGGAAACGCCAAGATCTATTAGCAAAGTACGTCGAGTTAAAAGATCTAAAAGCGATTGATGAAACGTTAAATTATATTTCACGGCAGAAAAAAAGTATTATGAAATGGATCGAAAATGAATTGAAAATTTTAGAAAAATATAGCGATATAGAAAGATTGATTGTCCATTATAAGGAGGAGGACACACGAAACCTAACATGGCTACAAATTGCTCAATTGGTTCACTATTCTTCCCCTCAATGTCGGCGGATTTATCAAAACTACAAAAGAAAAAGAAATGCATAATTTCTTTTTTATTGATTTCAAATTGTGATTTTCTAAGCGAAAACAATTGCCCGGAGACAATATAGTATGTTCTTCGATGAAAGATAGAATAATTAGATGACTCGCACATGTCTATCCTTTTTTAGGATGAGCACCCATGATCACTTTTTTTTGATAAATTGGTATTGTGATAAATTAGAAACAACAAGAATTGTTGAATATGGATTTTCTATGATAAGGAGGTAATGATAAATGAGCGATGCGGTAATTATTACATTGATGGTTTGTATAACTTTAGTAGGATTAGCTTATTTAGGAAAAGAAAAAAAATAGAGATATTAGAAATATGAAAAAGAACAAAGAAAAATTAGAGAACCCATTTTGTGATTTCTCTTTTTTTATGCGTCATCGCTGTAATGGATGTATTCGATCGAAAAAGTGTGAGGAGTGGAATGATGAAAATCGGAATAAACGAAATCGGAATCATTGCTATAGCCGTCATCCTAATAATTTGCTATCTCCGAAGCGGAAGAAATAAATAATGTTGGCGTTCGTAAGATGTAAGTCCAATCAATTGACAGCTTCCTACTATCTGGAAAAATATCGCAGGATAGAGTAGCCTGGTTAGCTCGCCAGTGTCGTTAGCTGGAGAACGTGGGTTCAAATCCCACTCCTGCAACCAATCGAAGCAAAGAACGATTCTATGTAGTTCTCATCAAAAGTACGAAAGGAGCATAGAAATTCGTTCTTTCACTTGTCTTTTACTTGGTTAGACAATAAAGAGACCAAGGTGAGGGAGTTACTTTATTACCCTGATCAAAAATGGAGGAGATTATGAAAAAAGAAAGCATGCCTTTCGAGATTCCATTACCAATGGAAAAGGAAACGAAAGAAGGCCTTAACACAGTTACTCAGTCTGCCAACAAAACTGAGGGGACAGGAGTAGAACCTGTAAAAAAAACACAAAAATTTTTCACTCAAGAAGAAGTGAATGCATTAATTCTTAAGGCTACTAAAAATATGCCGAGTAAAAATGAATTAAGAGAGTTTAAAGAGTGGAAAGAAAGTAAAAAAACAAACGACGAACACCTTAAATTATTAAACGAAATAGAAAAATTCACGAATAATTTAATGTATGCCAATCATAAATCAGTAGTCGCGAATGCTGGTGTCGATCGACGCTTTCAGAAGTTTGTTTTATCCGAAGTATCTAAATTAGAAGGTGATTTCGAAGAAAACCTTGAAAAGTATTTAAAAGAAAATTCTCAATTTTTAAATACTGACAATCATAAGGACACGAAAAACACAGATACTTTTCAAAAAAGATTCAGTCAATCGATTAACGAAAGAACAGAATTAGAAGATAGGCTTCAATTTACAAAAGATAGTATCAACACAAAACAAGTTATGAAAGATATTTATGATCAAGTAAATGTTTTGCTTGCAAATATGAGTTTCTATGTAGAAACCTTAAAAACGCTAGGATTAAGTTCACATGAAAAGTCTGATGCAATAAATTGTGGATTTGAAAATAAAGCAGAAAAATCTTAACGAGAATGGCAAAGGAACTCAAGAGGAGATTAGTAGATTATGATTGAACAAATAAGAGCTTATATTGAAACTTGCCCATTTTTAAATGAACTTGCTGAGTTAAATCAGAATAACTCGATAGAACAAGATAAAAACTATTCGATCAATGAATCAGCCGACTATAATCCAGTCATCTATTCTTTTCTAAATGGAGAGAAAGAAATGCAGTTTGCTTTTCATTTGGATACCTGTCTTTCTTGGACAGATCCGCTTCAAGAAAACACGAATACGTCTTTATTTTTTGAAAAATTTAGAAATTGGCTAGAAGAAAATGACGAACAAAATATTTATCCAGAAGTGGATGATAATATTTTACCGTTATCTATTAGTACGACAACGAATGAGTATATGGTTGAACCAAATTCAACCGAAGCACTTTATCGAATTAATGGCATATTTACTTATATAAAAACGAAGGGAGAAGAAAATAATGAGTAGATTTGTAAAAAGAACAGAAATTATGGCGTTCTTAAATACAGCGCCAACCGCAGATACAGAAACATGGGCTTTAGTGGGAAATGGAATGACGAGTGGTTCCTATACCTATGAAGCACAAGAAACAAGTGAAACCTATATTGTAAATGATAATGCTACAACAACAGTAGACAGTTATGCACTTTCCGTTGATGGAGAGATGAAATGTATTTTTGGTGATGAAGTCTACGACTATATTAATGGTCTAAGATATCAGTTAGCAACGGGAACAGATGCCGAAACAACAGTATTATTAGTTGATAAATACGACGTTACAGAGGATCAATCATTTAAAGCCCAGAAGTTTGCTTGTTCCATTAGCATTAGCAGTTATGGTGGCGATGGTGGGGCAACTCCAACAATTGCATTTAAAATTAATGTAAATGGAGATCCAGTTAACGGAACAGTTACATTAACTGCCGGAAAACCTGTCTTTACCGAAGAAACAACTACAATCGAAGGGTAAGAAATCATCTTACCCTTTATTTTTTTAGGAGGATAAATGAACGATTATATCAAGTTAAAACAAAGAAATACACTTCGTATTGGTATCAAAGATGAAAATGGAACTACCAAACTAGATCAAGATGGCCAAGAAGTATTTATCGAATTTGATTTAGAAGATCTCGATGTAATAGATAATTATAGTAAAGCGATTGCCGGTTGTGAAAAAGCCAGTAACACGTTAAAGATGGATTTACTTGTGATCGATAAAAAACCAGATGTTGAAATCCAAGAAGGCTTGACCAAAAATCAAAAAGCAAAAATGGAAGCTTTGAAAAAGTACTATAAATCGATTGAAAAGGCAATGGATTTATTTTTAGGGGAAGGTGGATTCTCGAAAATCTTTGGCAAAAAAAGATATCTAACAATGCTCGATGATTTAGCAGAAATGTTGACACCGATTATGCCACTTTTCAAAGTTAATATCGATAACATTCACAAAAAAATTACTACCAAATACAAAATGACCGATGAAAATGTGTTGAAAGATGAATAAATATCCTGAATTTATCGAAGTAGGCAATAAAAGTTACAAAATAAATACGAGCTTTTGGGTTGCCTTAAAGTGCGATGAAATATTTCGAGATAATTCCATTTCTGACTATGAAAAAACACTTGCCATCATTTACATTTTACTTGGCGAAGAAGCGATGAAAGATACCGACAACCATAAAAAAATAATCGATTTATTAACCAAGTATTTGCTCTGTGGAAAAAATCCAGAAGAAATGGAAGGAAATACCGACGAACCGAGTATGGATTTTAAACAAGACATGGGCAGAATAAAAACAAGTTTTATGTCGGATTATCAAATTGATTTAGACAAAACCGACATGCATTGGTGGAAATTTCACGATGCCCTAGAAGGTCTTACCGATGATAGTGTATTATCCAGAACAAGAATGATTCGTGAAGAACCATTAAGTAACAAAAAAGGAAAAGAACGTGAAAAATGGGAAAAAGCAAAAAAACAAGTGGCATTACGTCACGAAAAGACGTCCCAAGAAAAAGAACTAGATAAGTATTGGGAAGAACAAATGAAAAAGAGGTGAGTAAACGGATGGTTATTTAAATATAAAAACACAGATTGATAATACAGATTTCAAGAAATCATTACAACAAACAAAAAAAGAACTTCAAAAGTTCAAACAAGAGATAGAAAGTTTGAAAGAAGAAGAATTAACCATAGAAACAGATGGAATAGATAAGGCTCTTGAGGGAATCAAGACAAAGATAAATGGAATAACAAAATCAATTACCGACAGCTTATCCGGAATCGATTTAACTAAATTTTTAAGTGGATCGGGAGAGTCTTCTGAACAGATCACTATATTAGGACAAATTATCATAGCGATCAATTCAATAACAAATTTAATGAATAGTTTTGCCCAAAGTGGTATGACATTAGGTGAAGTAGCCGGATTATTAGGAATCGTTTTAGGTGAAGTAGCAGCAGCCTTCCTTATATTATTTGGTGTTATGACTATTTTACAACCCAGTTGGGAAAGCATAGCTCTAGCTACTACTATATTTGAAGGTTTGGTTTCGGTCTTAAGTTCGGTATGCCTCTTAATCGAGACCTTTTCCACAAGTGGATTAACACTAAATCAAGTAATTGGTCTTATGGCCACAGTCTTATTAACAATTGTTGGCTTAATGATCGCGATTACTACCTTAGGTCCGTCGATGACAGAAGGCTTAATTCCATTTAGCATCCTGGTAGATAAAATATCAACTATTTTGAATGTTATGGCACAGACGATTCCAATTATTTTAGAGGCGGTCGGAAGCTTTATAACGACGATTGCTCCATCGATTTGTACTGTTTTAGAAATCATTGGGAACCTAATTGAAAAAATAATTTATGCACTTGGAACAGTCTTACCACCCATTATTAATTCCATCGGTAATCTATTTACTAGTATTTTTAATGGCATTAGTACTGTTATCACTAGTGTAGGAAATGCCCTTGTTAAAATATTAGAAGCAATTGGCAACTTGGTTGATCAAGTATTAACGTCACTTTTAAATTTTATTAACAATTTAGGACCAGCAATTGAAAACTTCGTAGATAGTGCAATTTCAGCAGTCACGAAATTGATTAATTTTATGATCAGTGGTATTGAATATCTAGTTAATATTTTAGTTGTGGATGGTGTAAATGCGATCATCAGAGGAATTAATAGTATCGGTAAATATGTCGGCTTTACGATTCCAACGTTAGAAAAATTTCGAATTGAAAGATTTAAACCGACTTATATGGCAACCGGTGGTATCATCGATGTTCCAAGACGGGGAGTTCCATTAGTTGCAAATGTTATCGGTGGCGAAGCTGGTGCCGAAGGAGTATTACCATTAACAAACGCCGCTACTATGCAACGGCTAGGTCAAGAAATCGCCAAATGGATCGTCCTTAATATTCAACTCAATAATTATATTGATGGACGCTTATTATGTAAAAATATCAAAAAAATTATGAACGGTCAGGAATTTTCTAGAAATGGAGGTTAAATATGGAAGTAAAAATTAATGAATTACCGAAAATATTATCAAATCCCAAACATTCGATTGAAGGAGTTTGGGCAAGCGATGCGGGTCGAAACAGCAATAGTGGTAAATATAGTGGTACTTTTATTGGCTGGTTCGATCAGCTAGAGATATCCGTCGGTGAAACAACCCAAGAGGAATTAACGATTATTCGAAATGCGATAGAGCATCCTATTATAGAAAATGTAACCTTTATCGATACGAAAACAGGAACTAGTAAAACGGAAGATTTCTACGGTACAACGATTACAGGAGAAAGGCTGAACTCCAAAAAGTACAAGCCTTTTTCTTTTAGTTTACAAGCGATCGAAAGAAGAAGTGATATGTAACGACTTATTATGAGATCATGCAAAAAGCGGGACGGCGAATCGATCCCAAACTTTATTATTACGATAACGATAATAAAATAGAAATTACTCATGATGATATCGATAGTATAAAACTTTATTTTAATGCAGTCTTATCCGGATCAACCATGTTGGGACTTACGGTCACATCCAAGGTTAAACTTCCGAATAAAGCAATCTATTTTCAAAATACAGTAAGTTTCAATGACACAACTGCTACAAACACGTATGGACCATTTTACTTAAAAGAAGAACCTGAATTAAACGCGGATAGTAAAACCTATGAATATATCATGTATGATAGCTTTTTAAATGCAATGACCGATTATCAACCAATTATGATCAATTATCCATGTACTGTTCTTGAATTCTTAAAACAACTATGTACGGAATGCGGTTATACCACGAACATAACCAGTTTACCGAATGGATCCAGAATCATAAAGAAAGACATTTATGCCGATATAAATTTTACGTATCGAGATGTCTTTGATGATATTGGACAAGCAACTGCAACTTTATTTCGATGCAATAATAATCAGGTTGAAAAATGTTCCTTGGGTACTTCGACTATAACGGTGGATGACGATCTATTAAAAAATCAAAATATTTCGTTAGGCGAACATTTTGGTCCCATCAATTCGGTTGTATTATCAAGATCTTCCGAATCGGATAACATTTATAAACGAGATGAAACATTAACCAGTTGGAATGAATATAAAATTGTCGATAATCAGTTGATGAATGATAACGATCGAAGTGATTATCTAGACGAGTTATATGATGCATTATATGGGATTGAATACGATATATTCGATCTAGAACTAGTTGGATATGGTGGCTTTAACCCTTTGGATAAGATTGAAATAGTTACGAACAATACTTCTTACCATTCTTATGTTTTGAATAATGAGATAGAATTCAGTCAAGGTGTAGCTGAGTGTATTTATACGGAAATGCCAGAAGAAAGTACGACAGATTATAAAGCAGCCAGTACAACAGATAAAAAAATAAATCAAACATGGATTATTGCCAATAAAAACACCCAACAAATCGAACAAGTAATTCAGACACAAACTTCTCAATCTGAAATGATCAATAGTATTCAAGATGGACTAGATGATTTAGTGGATCAAATCGATTCGAACATCATCTATTATAAAGGAGATTATATTCCGACTTTGGCAAATGAACCGGCTTCGACATGGACCACGGATCAGTTAAAAGAAGATCATTTAGGAGACTTATTCTATAACACGGAAACCGGTAGTGCATATCGTTTTATCAAGGATGGAGTCATTTACACATGGCAAGAAGAGCCAGATTTATCAGAAGCTTTAGAGATGGCGGAAGATGCTATTAATAAGGCGACAAATGCCGAAACTATAGCAAATTCGAAAAGACGAGTATTCGTGACAGAACCAACTGTACCATATGATATTGGCGATCTATGGACCGATGGAGAAGATCTATTTGTATGTAAAACGGCCAAAACAATCGAGGCATCATTCTCTATAGAAGATTGGGAAAATACCACAAATTATGCAGAACAAATCAATACGACTAATGTCAAGTTGAATGAAACGATTTCTAATTTAGATGGGACAACTTCCACAGTTGCGAATTTGCAAACCACGTTAACCAACGAATATCTAAATGCAGAACAAATTGAATCGATTACGAACGGACAAGCCCAAGATATTGAGGCACTCTCTGGAAAAATAACGCAAGTTGAAACACAAGCGGGTTCGATTGATTTAAGAGTTACAGAAATCGAAAACAACGGGGTATCAAAAGTTAGCACCGTAACTGGTACATTTGATTTAAATGGATTAAAAATTTCGAAACTTGGTGAAGCTATGAGTTCTGTTTTAGACTGGGATGGATTAGTTGTAAAACGAGATCAAGAGGAAGTGTTAACCGTTCGATCTGCTGGTGTAGAATCAGAAAATCTAAAAGTTCGTAAATGGTTGACATTGGAACCGGCTAGAGTGGAACAAATTCATGCTGTAAGTGATTCAAGCGAAAACGGAGTTGGATTTTTTGTTTAAAAAAGGAGGAAAATATGGCAACATTTTTAAATAGTTCAAATTTTAGCGGTCGTAATGGAACCCATTTTCATTTGAATTTTTATTATGATATTATCAATACTAGCATAGAAAATAACAATCATACCGTACGATATTATCTATATTTTCAAGCAGATCCGGGATATTATGGATCTGGATCGACAGTTACGGGCTATATCAATGAAAATGTAGTTGGAACAACAAATTCGCTTGGTACAGGTGAAACCAAATTACTTGGTACGTTAGATGTGGTAGTTCCTCATGATGATCTTGGGAATGCAACAGCATCTTATAGTGCATCGATTAATACCCCGTGGACGTTAGGAAATGCCTCGGTCAGTGGATCATTTCCACTTCCCAATATTGCTCGAGCAAGTAAGCCAACCGCAACAAGTGGAAATATTGAAGATGCTATTATTATTTATACTAACAGAAAATCCCCAATATTCACTCATACTTTAAAATACGTATTTGGGTCTTTAATGGGAACTATCGAAAATGGAGTAACTGATTCATATCCATGGGAACTTCCAGATTCATTCTATACGCAAATTCCAAACGCTAGTTATGGAATAGGAACGATCACTTGTGAGACATATAATGACTCACAGTTGGTTGGTACAAATACATGTCAATTTACCGCATACACTAGCGAGTCAAAATGTAAGCCGAACGTATCAATTACTGTTGCTGATACGAGTTCTCTAGCAACTTCTTTAACTGGAAACGATCAGAAACTAATTAAATTTGTAAGCAATCCTAAAGTGACTGTAACTACGTCAGCGAAAAATAGTGCAACGATTCAAAGTACTTTAGTATCGTGTGGAGATGGTAAATCTGGTAGTGGTTCTGAAATTACATTCAACGGTTCTGAAAGTGGTTATTTTAAAGGGACTACAACAGACAGTCGTGGTTTCAGTAATTCGGATGAAAAAACGTTGGAAATGGTTGATTATATTAAACTAACATGTAATGCCGATGTATCACGAGAAAGTAATACGAGTAATACTATTAAAGCAAAAATTACAGGAAATTATTTTGCGGGTAATTTTGGTGCATCTATTAACACATTAAATTTGAAATTCCGATATAAAGAATCAACATCATCCGAGTGGCCAGAAACGTATAATAATATTTCGACTACAATCGATAGTAGTAATAACACTTATTCTGCCGATGCCACATTGGGCACAAATTTTGATTACCAAAAGCAATATGATTTTCAGTTTTTAGCAACAGATAAGGTTGTATCCACTGTGAGTGAGTGTAGTGTAAAACAAGGAATTCCGACATTCGCAATATTTAAAAAATTTATAGAACTTTGGGGTTTTAAAGCTTTTGAAGTTATTGAAGAAGAGGAGGAATAAAATGTTTATTCAAAATAAAGATTGGGAGGGAGGTACAATTGATTAAATTGTATTGCTCACTCTTTTTAAGGAAAGGAGAAAAAGATATTTAAATGTCTAACTTTCTTTTATTGGAGTGTAATTATGAGTAGAGTAGTTATGGAGTGTGATTTAATACATCCGGTTGGAGAAGTGATTTTCAATGCTTTGTCTACATTTGACCCGAATGAGCAATGGCCAGGAACAACTTGGATACGCTTAAAAGCATGTGGTTTATTTGGAGTAGATGAGAATGATTCGAAATATTCAAATCCAGGCACTTATATCGGAGAAAATGAACATATTTTAACAGAACAAGAGTTGGCAGGACATGTTCATTTTGGATTAACTTGTGATTTAGATATACGGCTGCATAATAATGGCAGCGCATCAGGATACACTTTACCATTTAACCATAATGGAGGATATGAAACGCCGATAAGAACAAACCCAGCAGGAGGCAATCAACCACACAATAATGTACAGCGTTCTTATTTAGGGTATTATTGGCTTCGTACCGCTTAACTCATAATAATATAATTTTGCAATTGAAATTTTATGACAAGATTGAATTTGGGAAAAGAACTAGTTGATTTAATTTATCCAGTAGGAAGTACTGTATTTAATAAAAATGCAGATTTTGATCCAAATGAATTGTGGATTGGAACAGTCTGGGAGAATCTTGGATGCTGTGTTCTTATGGGATGTGATCCGAACGATTCAAAATTTAATCATTCTGGAACGTACGTGGGAGAAAATGAACATATTTTAGCAGAGCAAGAGTTACCATACATTAGTGGATATTTCAGTTTTCATGGTGCCGGAAGTGCAACTGTAGGACAAGGATATTCTGGATATGTTAAACCGGGACTCCAAAGAAGTAATTACCGTTCAGGAGGAGAAGATCTTGCCGGCGCTGTTTCATATGATAGTTTTACATTTAGTTTTGGTGGCAATCAACCGCATAATAATGTTCAACGATCATATCTAGGATACTGGTGGATTAGGACGAATTAAAAAGGAAAATTTGTGAGGTTAAGTATTTTTTATGAATTAAAATTAAATAATCAAATGGTAATTTATAATTCTGAAGCAAACAAGCCGAGAACATTAGAATAGATATTAATTGAATTAAAAAGAAGTAAAACAACAGATAAGTGATTTGAAAAATAATATGTTATACATTACAGGATTATATTCCAATAATTTAGATGAGGCACAAAAAGATGGATGTTATTACTTCGATAAAAATAGTAAAAATAAACCCAATACAGATTACGGAACTGTTTTTACGATGGTTTCGAATGGAATCGAAGGTAATAATATTGACAAATGGGTTAACCACCTCGCATTTGGGACCAATTATGTAATTTGTTATCGCCAAAAAGTAAACCAAAATGTATGGTCTAATTGGATTCAAATTCAATCTAAATAGCTAGGAGGAAATAAAAGGTGAAAGAAATATTCAGAAAAGTATTATTAAAAATTCCGAAAATGATTCGAAGTTTTCTAATCGAAGATTTGGTAAAAGAACATAAGGTTTTTCACAGTGAAATAGATAATATTAATGCAAAAATCGATGATAACGAGAAAGACAGATTACGATATGAGATATTATCATTTGCATCATCGTTAAGGAGTGGAGAAAAACATACGACGCAAGAGTTTGATACGATATTTATGTTTCATTCGAAATATCAAACAATAATTAAGAGATTAAATGTATCCAACGGGTATTTAGATGAAGAGTTTGATTATATTATTCAAGAATTTCAAAAGAGAAAAAAGGAGATATTTTAATATGAATTTAGAATTGTTGGCACAAATATTAGCGGTCGCAGTAGCCAGTGGTATCATTTGTACCCAAGCGACCCAGTTTATAAAAGAACTGGGGTTAATGAATAAATGCATTTTCCGAGTTGCTTCAATCATATTTTCTTTTGGAATGGGATATTGCTTTGCATATAGTTTTACAAATTTAACAATAGAATACCGTCTTTGGATAGCAGTCTTGTCTATTATTGGTGCAGAAGCGATCTACAAATCATTTGAAGGAAAATTTGGATTAAAGCCACTTTCTGAAATTGCCATTATTGAAAAAAATAAAATCGAAGAAAATGAAATTCCTAGATAAATATTTTAATAGAAAATAATAAAATAAATGAAACAAATTCTAATTGAAGGAAATAGAGAAAGCGAGTACGATAAAATGGAATATTTTACGTTTCCAATGGAAACAATGAATGTAACACAGACTTATCTCGGTAAAACCTCACATTATCCACATACAACAGGGACTCCAAAAGATTATCCAATTGATTGCGCAGGAATTGATTCTGGGCAATCTGCCATCTTTGCGCCGGTCGACATGAAGGTAACAGCCAAGCGAGGAATTGGACAATCGAATGTTACCAATACAGTTTGGCTGGTCTCTCAAAACAAAGTAAGTACACCTTCAGGAGGCTTTCAGGTGTTTATGACATTGACTCACTGGAATGATTCTGATCCATTTATGAAAAAGTGGAATGTTGGATCGGTTATTCCTAAAGGTGAGATCATTTGTGGAGAAGGAACAGATGGTGCTACTGCTAATCACATTCATTTGGTGGTAGGAGTGGGTTATAGTGATAATTGGACTAAGTCTTCTACTGGCAAATGGATTATAATCGGGGATACGAGAAAGCCGGAAGAAATAATGTATATTAATCCTAGTTTTACGAATGTGATAAAAAACAATGGTGGACTTTCTTGGAAAGAGATCCCTAAAAAAATTGGAAACCCAGTATCTCGCGACGAAACAAGAGATCAGTTACAAGTTAATGTAGATAATGCATATGCACGTGATTCGGCTGCCGGTAATATTTTAGGTTATATCAACCCGGGTATTTACAATTCATGGGAAGTGATTGCGAAAGATGGTTATGAATGGCATAGAGTAGAAGAAAATATTTGGATTGCCAACGGCTCCTGGTGTACATGGTTACCAAAAAAAGAAAAGGAAGATCCACAAGTAATAGCAGATTTGCAAGATGAAATTGCAGAAAAAGAAAAAGAGATAGAGGAACTTAAGAAAATCGTTACGGAACGTGATTTAGAGATTGAAAACTTACAATGGAGGCAAGAACAAAACGGTTTCAAAAAGTTCATTGCCTCCAAAAATGCCAAATATTATATCTACTTGTATAAAAACGAAATACTGAATTACGAGATAAAGGGTTAGTCTGTAAGATTAACCCTTTATTTTATTATGGAAAACATCAGTTTTCCATTTAAAACCACCTGCTGTGCAGGTGAGAAATCTAAAAAGCGAAAGCGTTAGGTAAAAACATAATAACCTCCTTCTGCTATAATGAAAGATGTTCCGTCAATCACTTAGTAAAAGGAGGTTATTATGTTTCATAAACTAAAATCAAATATAGATGAGAGCCAATTATCTCATACCAAATAGGATTGCCAATATCATATTGTTTTCATTCCTAAATATAGAAGAAAGGCAATATATGGAAAACTTCGAAGAGATATTGGTGTAATTCTCAGACGTCTATGCGAATATAAGGGCGTTGAGATAGTGGAGGCCAATGCCTGTATTGATCATATACATATGTTGGTTAAGATTCCACCCAAAGTTAGTGTATCACAATTTATGGGATATTTGAAAGGTAAAAGTTGTTTGATGATTTTTGAAAATCAGGCGAATCTAAAATACAAATATGGGCAGAGAAGTTTTTGGGCAAGAGGATATTATGTTAGTACAGTAGGACTAAATAAAAATACAATTAAGAAATATATAAGAGAACAAGAAACAGAGGATATGCTTCTGGATAAAAGAAGCGTGAAAGAATATAACGATCCTTTTCAAGGGTAAGTTAGAGTGACAAAGGCGATTGGCGGAACAAAAAAGCTCCCAAATGGGAGTTGCCAGTAACATCACCTTACAGGTGTTTACGAAAAACCACTAGTTGAACTAGTGGTTTTTTATTGTGAAAAGGTAAATCATTCATAATAAAATTACTTTATTACTTTCTGTATCATCAAAAAATACTAAACAGGATTACTAATATTATTATGTTTACTAAGATTCAACTTAAATTTAGAGGATCCTAGGTCGTAGCAAAAACGATTAAGCAGAAAGCGATAAAGAGAAAAAATGAAATAGATTATGAATAACAGAAAAAATCTTTTTTTTAATTCATATGATAATCTTTTTCTTGATCCTAACAACTGTTAAATTCTTTAGTTTCATTGTTGCTTTCTTACGATCTTCCATTTGTGCGATATGCCATTATTTTTTATGTGGTTAAATTCTCTAATATTTAATTCAAAGCGTTTTTATCTGGTTTTATTATTTTTATTTGAATTTTATTTCGTGTTCTTATTTTGACAAAATCTTATAAAAATTGATTTTGTTTTTCATGTTTGTTATACTTATGTTGACTTTTGAGAGGTGATAATCTGAAAAATAAAACGAAACAAAGTTTAAGAAAAAGCCAAAAAAAGGCAGACTTCCCCTTACCCCAAGTTAAGTCAAAAATTAACTATTCTATTAAGGCATTTTGATTAACTATTTCTAATAGTTCATTAGATGTAAGGCCTAAAGAAACTAATTGTTTAAGAGATTGTTTAAAATTGTTTTTGGAATATTTTAATCTATCCTTATCCGATGTTTCATTACTGGCTAGATCACGAGGATTCCACATTTCACCAGTAAGTAACATATGATATATGGCAACCAAAATTTTTCTAGCAATAGCAATATAAGCCCGTTTCTTACCACGGCGTTTCGAAATCTTATTAAACTTAATTGCATAATAAGGAAGCTTCTTATCTTTAACAACACAGTGCGCGACCTCAACTAAACAAGGCTTAAGATAAACACCAGCCCGAGAAATTTTAACCGATTTCTTTTTACCAGCAGATTCATTACAACCAGGGGCAAGCCCAGCCCAAGAAGTAAGTCGATCATGAGAAGAAAATTGTGACATATCAGTACCTATTTCAGAAAGAATAGTAATTGCAGAATATCTATCGACACCCGGAATCGTCATAAGCAGATTAATATAAATTTCATACGGAACAACTAAAGTATCTACAATATCTCTTAAATTATTAACTTTATTCGTTAAATAATCAATATGATCTTTGATAAGTTTAATTCTTAGTTTTTGTTCGTAAGTAAAACAAATACCTGAAATAGCAGACAAAATATCTTCCTGTGATGATTTGCAATTTTGGTGAAGGCAATTTATAATATCATCATCTGAAAAAGAGTCATTATCTAAAATGTTTTGGATAATGGATTGACTAGATTTACCAAAGATATCAGAAAAAACCATATCGAGTTTGCAGTTTCCAACTGTAAGAGCATTAGTAAATCTATTCTTTTCAGATGATTTCATACAGGTAAGTTTGTAAAGATGTCTAGTTAATTCTCTTAGAATTCTAAAATCTTTCGATGGAATAAAGCTAGAGCGAACAATACCTAATTTAAACAAGTCTGCAATCCATTTTGCATCCTTGTTATCGTCTTTCTCACCTTTGATAACAGCAACCCATTTAGGATTGGCAACGACGACATTAGGGATAAAACCTTCTAATGCATTGTATACAGGAATATAATACTTGCCGGTAGATTCCATACATACATTTTGACAGTCGTTATCAATAAGCCAATTTCTAAATTTGACAAGGTCGTTATTAAAGGTTGAGAAACGTTTTTTGTAATATTTAGGTGTGATGGATGTTGAGTCACAAATGACAGCAACAATAAAAGATTTATGCACATCAACACCACATGCTTTTGAATAAATAACTTCTATAAATAAAACCTTCCTTCCAAAAATATTTTTGAAGGAGTGAGTTGTCTATGTAGGTAACACTAAGAATTAACTAAAGTCAATGATTAATCTACAGTCTCAAAGGAACTACTTATGTGTGCTTGAAACACCTACATTTGCACTTCTTTTTATACTGGCTTCATCCCAAGAGTTACAGGAAGTCTGCAACTCACCTCAACGTGCTTTGTAGTACACACCCTTCAAAATTGATATTATATAGAAAAATAAATTTAGTTCAAGGTTTTCATTCCTATGTGTGCCTTGAACGTAGAGAAAGGAATGAAACTTTTTATGAAAAAAATTGTACGCTTTTTAAAACAACATCGTGTAGCTGTAATTTTTACTCTTTTTTTTCTTTTAGTTTTGCTACAACATCAATTTATGTGGTTACATCATGATGATTATGCATATGCTTCTTTAAGTTATGTTGATATAGGCAATGTTGGGAATCAATATGGAATAAGTGAGATATTTCAGTTTTTAATTACTCATTATATGAATTGGGGAGGCAGAGTACTTTGTTTCTTTGTAGAGTGTTCTTTATTGCGTTTAGGTCTGCCAGTTTACCGCTTTGTTCAAAGTTTAGTGATTGCTTTGATATTTTATTTTATATATAAAATATTATTATCTAAAACACATTTAAAAGATTATCAGTTGGCAATTCTTACGGTTTCAATGTATGGAATGTTAGATATCATGTTGTTAAGAAATAGTATTTTTTGGGCATCGGCATCTGTTTCTTATTTGTTTCCGTTATTGCCATTTTTTATGATGGTGTATGTTACTCAGAGAAAATGTAAGGAATATATTACTTTAGCATCAGTTTTGGGCTTCTTGGCTGCTTTTTCACAAGAACAAATAGCAGTTATGACAATAATCTATGCTATACTCTTTATAGGAAATGAATGGCTCTTGAAAAAAGAAAAAGATAAAAGTCAGCTAGTGTTTCTTTTGTTTTCTGTAGTAGGTTTCTTAATTTTAATGTTGGCTCCTGGTAATCAATTACGACTAGATGCAAGTCCTTCTTTTGCAAATCTGTCATTATTTCAAAAATTTGCTACCACGATACCGGCAATTATTAGCGGGGTATTTGCAACTTATAATGGAATGTTTTTAGCTTTATTTTTCATTACGATTTTTGTTATTTCTTTTATAAATTTAACAAAATATTCTTCCAATTGGTTTATTAAGTTATGTTCTATCTCCAACTTTATAATAGTAGTCTTGTCTTTATTAATGGAAAATAATAATTATTTTACTTATTTTACGTCTATGACTACTAATTCTATTATTTTATTTCTTATCAACGTGGTGTATGTAGTTCAACTTATTGGAATAGTTATCAGTATTTGTTATTGCTTTTATAAAGGGGAAAATTTTTTGTTTATAGAATTATTTTTGGCTAGTTTAGCTAGTTTAGGAGCGATGTTGGTTGCACCGTATTATCCACCACGATCTTCGCTGCCGTTTATACTTGTAACATTTATTTTTATTATTTATGTTATTGGTAACGTTATTTCCAAGGTTCCAAAATTATCTAATATTTTTGTCTGTACAATACTAATTGTTGCATTTGTTAATTATGCTACGATTGTACGAGGATATTTTAAGAATAATAGTGTTAATCAATATAATGATAATTTGCTTGTATCGACGAGCGAAAAAATACAGAATGGAGAAAAAATTGATTCGATTATTTTAAAAAAATTGAAAGATCCAACTTATGGTGGCGATATGCCATATTATGAAAATAGAGAGTACATTTTGCCATGGATAAAAAATTACTATTCGATTCCTCAAGATGTTGAGATTATCTATACAGACTAAAAAAACACGAGATAAAAATCAAATAAAAATAATAAAACCAGGAAAAAACGCTTTGAATTAAATATTAGAGAATTTAACCACATAAAAAATAATGGCATATCACAAAAATGGAAGATCGTGAGAAAGCAACAATGAAACTAAAGAAATTAACAGTTGTTAGGATCAAGAAAAAGATTATCATATGAATTAAAAAAAGAGTTATTCTATTATCCATAATCTATCTCATGTTTTATCTTGAGAATTGATTACCTAGAATTTACAGAAGTATAAAAGAGTGCTATAATCGAACTATCAAAACAAAAAAGGAGTTTCTATGAAAAAAATATCAATTGTTGTTCCTTGTTACAATGAAGAGGAATCACTCCCACTATTTTACAAAGAAGTAAATAAAATAACAGAAAAAATGAAAGATGAAGCAACTTTTGAATTTTTATTTGTCAACGACGGATCAAAAGACAAGACATTATCGATCTTAAGGGAACTAGCAGAAAAAGATGAACGCGTTCGTTACCTTTCTTTCTCTCGGAATTTTGGAAAAGAAGCAGGCATGTTTGCAGGATTAGAAAATGCAAGTGGCGACTATGTTACAACGATGGATGCTGATTTACAAGATCCACCAGAATTATTAATTGAAATGTTTCATACGTTAGAAGAAGGCGAATACGATTGTTGTGCTACGAAAAGCACGTCGCGAAACGGTTATTCTTTTTTACGGAAAACGTTTACAAAGTGGTTTTATAAAATCATCGGTCATCTTTCAAAAACCGAGATGGTCGCAGGAGCCAGAGACTTTCGTTTGATGACCCGTCAGATGGTCGATGCAATTGTTTCGATGAAAGAATATAATCGTTATTCGAAAGGATTATTTAGTTTTGTTGGCTTTAATACAAAATGGATCGAATTTGAAAATCAAGAAAGAGTTGCTGGTACAACCAAATGGAATTTCTGGAAGTTATTTACCTACGCAATTGATGGAATTGTCGCTTTTTCGACAACCCCATTGTTGATCGCTGCATTTTTAGGAATCCTTTTCTGCGTGATTGCCTTTATTATGATTTTAGTGATTATTATTAAAACGTTAATTTGGAGCGATCCCGTATCAGGATGGCCAAGTCTCGCTTGTATTATTTTCTTAGTTGGCGGTATTAATTTATTCTGCACCGGAATCATCGGTGAATATCTTGCCAAAACCTATTTAGAGACCAAACATCGTCCGATTTATATTGTAAAAGAGACGGAGCAAGATTTAAGAAAAACTTCAAAAAAGAAAAAAAACAAAAAAGAGAGCGAATAATTCGATTCGCTTTTTTCTTGCCACAAAATGGACATGGTGATATACTTGATTTATAAAAAATAATAGGAGAGTAATTATGAACCAGAAAAAGATAGTATTATTACTCGCAATGATAGCTGGATGTTTTCTCATACCAAGTATGACTCCAAAAGCAGAAGAATATATATCAGTTTGTGCTTCTGGGTGTACGGCGACGACATTACAAGAAGCCTTTGAAAGAGTGAAAGCTTCTCAGAATACAGAAATAAAAATCCAATTAGGCGAAGGTACTTATGATTCTCCAACACTTGATTTTGATGGTATGAATTTAAGCAAATTGACTATTGCCGGCGTTAAAGGAGATAAAACTGTAATTCGAATGAATGCCGATGATTATATACGTTTTACTTCTCAAGATGAAACCGCTAGTGCGCAATTTAATTTACAAAACCTCGTATTTCAAATTGAACTAGTACAGGAAGATAGTGTATCCACTCATAGTTGGACAGCTCATAGTTTCATTAATTTAGAAAATGCAAAAGCGACAATTTCGAGTATGTCGATCTCGAATGTTGCATGGGAGTATGTTGTTACTGCATCTAATGGTAGTCTAAATTTAGTAGACTTCAACGTTACGAATGCGAAACACGGAATTGAAACAATGCAAACGGAGGTTTCGTTTGATAACATCAATTTAAAAGGTCTAACAAACAACGGAATAGAAATTCAAGAAGCGGGCGATAGAAACAATCATCTAAGTAATATTACAATTGTCGGTTCAGGTAACCAAGGGGATGATTTCCTAGATAATGACGATGCCAATATTGGTATGTATTTTGATCAGGGAATTACCGATATGAATAATATTAGCATTTCTAATATGACCGGTGGAATTGTAATCGATAAAGGAAAGGCAAAAGAAACATGGAATAAGATAACGATGAATAATGTCGGCTATGGGTTGTATATTATCCTACCGGAACGTAGCGAAGGTCTAATTATCGACAACAGTAGCTTTGAAAACAGTAAAGTTTTAGTGGAAAACAATGCGAATTTATCGCCAACAGAAGCACATGATGTAATTTTTAAAAATAGTAAATTATCCTATATTGAAATTAATAGACAAGAAGAAGCAACCAATCCAATGATCGTCAATGCTTTGGAAAATAATACTTGGACAAAAGAACCAATGCCAGAGGAAAATGCTATTACGCATAATGAAAAAGATAAAATTTTATATTATACGACAGAGCGACAAGTGGTAACGATCTCGAAAGCTGCTTCGAAGGCGTTAATGGATATTTTCAAGGATGATAGAGCCGGGGACATCTCACTTACGTGGACGAGTGGTGACCCTAATATTGCCTATGTGGAAAATGGAAAACTAATAGCCAAAGCCGAAGGCAGTACAACGCTAGAAGCAAAACTTGGGGATATCAAAACATTTACAATCGATGTTGATGTAATTCAAAATCCTCATACGAACGCGTCCTTATATCTAGTAGTAGGCTTATCTGTTTTAGGATTAGTAGCAACAGCAACCTATTATGTATATAACGAAATGAATAAAAAGAAACGTTCATAAGATAAGAAGAAAGAGGCGATCTTTATGAAAGGAATCAAAAAAATACTTTTAATTCCGGTTCGCATTCTTTCTTTTTTTGTTTCTGCTATCAGTTGGGTGGCGACCAAAATAAACGAATGGTTAATGGACCTTTGCTTATTCGTTTTGCATCAATATCAAAAAGTAATTCCATGGTTACGAAAACAAGAAAAGATTGAGCGCTTTTTTCTTCATCAAAAAGAAAAGCCGGAACGTCTTTTACTAGTAACATTATATGCTCTAATTGTTATTTCGATTGTGAATTTGGTTTCACCGCAACCGTTTTTTCAAGCGAGTGAAGGACATGTACAAGATCCTATCATAATCGAAGAAGATGACGAAGAAGTGGTAGAAACACCTTCCAATAATGGTGAAGATGAACATAGTCATGAAGAGTCAGAATACCAAGGAACAGATGTTACCCAGATTGACCTATCTTCTTATATTGCCCAAAATAGTGATACCGTTGCTTGGTTGCAAGTCGATTCCACTAATATTAATTATCCCGTCGTTCAAACGATCAATAACACGTATTATTTAAATCATACATTTAGTCGAAACGTCAGTCAAATCGGCTGGATTTTTGCGGATTATCGAGCTTCTTTTCCGGATTTAGGAAGAAACACAATTATCTATGGTCATAACCGTTTAAATGGTGCAATGTTTGGAAGTATTCCAAAGATGCGAACCCAGGCATGGTTTCAACAAAGTAATCATCGAATTCGTTTGATTACTACAACCAAGACTTATATTTTCGAAGTTTTCTCAGTTTATGAAATTCCGGAAGAGGTCTATTATCTACAGACAAAATTCACCGATGATGATGCCTATTTGACTTTTTTAAACACTTTAAAAAGACGATCGGAATTTAATTTCAATGTGAACCTTCAAGCAACTGATAAGATCATTACGTTGTCGACTTGTGCAGATGGAAATGTTAATCGACAAGTAGTTCATGCGCGATTACTGGCGTCTTAAACGCCTACAAAAAGCGGAATACTTTACAAAAGTAAAAGAATATGATATAATGTAGAACAAATTGAGATGGTGCATTATTCTAGTAGATCATTTCTTATTGTGAAGACGGGATTAAAACACCGTTCAAGAGCACATCTATGAAGCTTCTGGTGCCTGCTTGGAACGCCCAGTTCGGGGTGGGTGCTGGAAATGAAGAGATATTGGGCGATCGTAATGGCATACGGCAACCGTTCCAATGTTTCGCGGAGACCTAATTATGTGGAAAATGGATGAATATTTTTTACGGATTAGGCGGAACCTATCTGTGGTGAAAGCTATGGATAGTGTAGCTTGGCTTGCGTGGTCATTGGGGATAGAGACAGCTTTTCTTCGCGGTACAACGAAAGAGAAGTATTGCTACTTGAAACATTGTCTGCAAAAAAGCATAGGAATAAGGAATATCTTTGAGGAAATCTCCTAGAGTGTCCATAATTTTGAATCGGATTACAGTGTATACTAAGTGGCAATCAAGTCATAGTTTTGGTGACAAACTATCGTTTTCTTGAAAGGGGAACCGCTTATTGGTAACGATAAGTAGAAATCGGGGAAATCCAACTTGACCTAAGATGCAAAGTTTACGATTCGAAGAACCATTTCTTTTTTTTTGAAATAATAAGTAGGTGAATTATGAAAAGAAAACAAACAAAGCAAAAGATGTTCGATTTTAAATGGGTTCTTTTTATTACTGTCTGTGCTTTTCTCATATCTTTTGGTTTTTCACTTTTCAGTGAGACGATTATTCCAAATGTCCCATTAATCGTAGCGATCATCGTATTAGTGTTATTTATTTTATTAGGCATTTTATTCGATATTATTGGAATTGCTATTACAGTCAGTGATCCCAAAGTATTTCATGCGCAAGCCTCGAAAAAAAAGAAAGGTGCGCGCCTCGCTATCCGTCTTATCAAAAATGCCAATAAAGTATCGAGCTTTTGTAACGATGTTATCGGGGATATCTGTGGCATTATCAGTGGTGCAACGGGTGTAACGATCGTGACGATTTTAGTCGCGACATTCCATTGGAACATGTTATTCACAAGTCTGTTGATAACTGCTTTGATTGCGGCTTGTACCATTGGTGGAAAAGCGTTAGGCAAAGGTTTTGCAATGCAAAAAAGTAATTTAATTTTAGAAAAATTTGCTTTCTTTTTATCCCTTTTTGATCGCCGATAATTAAGAAAGTTTCGTCTATTTTTTGTTACAAATTGAATAATTAAGTGTCCGGTGAGGACATAAAAAAGACACATAGAGTTACCTATGATACAATGTAAGTGACTAAACAAACATTGGAGGTAAAAATATGTGTCTTTT
>CALVRU010000003.1 GCA_944358775.1 uncultured Bacilli bacterium
ATAAAAAAATAAAAAATTATAAAGTTTTGTATAGAAAATACTGTATAGAAAATACTTGACTTTATTATGAGAGGAAGGAAGAAAAATATGCAAGATTTTATTATCGAATTAAGAGAACGAATCGAGACATTAGAAAAGAATCAAGAGGCTCTTGAAGAACGAGTCAGCGAGTTGGAAGATCGGCTCAGTGAATTTGAAGATAGTTTAGAAGAAATCGACGATCAAATGGATGATGTCCAAGATGCAATTGATTTATAAAAAAAAATCCCTTTTGGGATTTTATATCGTATGGTGTCCACGAAGGGAGTCGAACCCATGACCTATAGCGTCGGAGGCTATCGCTCTATCCAGCTGAGCTACGTGGACAAGACATTTTTATTATAACATAAAATATGTGGAAAAGAAATAATTATTGATTGATTTGAAAAAATTTTGTGAAATTTTATTTGAAATCTCAACGAATAGTAGTAGGAGATAAACATAATTCTTAAAATTAGATAATGAATATCCGATTATATTTGATAATGTGTTTCAATGGTGGTGATGATAATGAAGAAAAAAGTTAAGTATTTAGCACTTTTTGGCATTTTTTTACTATTACTTTCTTTGTCTCCGATAGCGGGTGATGATTGGGGAAACTATCTAGTCGGAAAGTTAGGTATAAAAAATGCTTTTCAATCAGCGTGGACACTGTATTTTAATTGGGAAGGAAGACTGGTAAGTCGAATATTAATAAACATTTTAACTTATCATAAATATTTATGGAATATTGTTAATGCTATATTATTAGTAGTTTTTGTGTATGGTGTTGAGAAATTGATTGGTCAAAATAAGAAGTATATATTTGCGTTGGTAGGACTACTTCTTTTTGGCATGAATCCTTATATGTTTTCACAAGTCATTGTATGGTTAGCAGGAAATATGACATATTTTTTTATTGTTCCAGTACTGATCATTTATTTTTATTTTTTAATTCGTTATGATCATTATAACAAATGGTTTAAAATACTTTTTTGTTTTATTAACTTTTTAGGAACGATGTTCGTTGAAAATATGGCTCTTGTTTTTGTAATAGGGAATATTTTAATATGTATTTATAAATATATTAAAAGCAACAAAATCGATAAATGGATTTTACTATATTTAGTTTTTGCCATTAGTGGAACTGCTTTTATGCTTCTTTCTCCAGGAACAAAATATAGAAGTAGCATTGAAAACATCGAATTTAACCAATTGTCTTTTTTCGAAAAAATCTTGAGAAATATACCTAATTTTATTTATTATACGTTTACTAGTAATACTTTCTTGCTATTTTTAATGGGGTGCAGTAATTGTTTGCTTGTCTGGAAACATATTAGAAACAAATGGTTAAAATTTGTTAGTGTTTTTTATATCTTAGTCGGTTCCATACTTACTATAGTAATTTACCCATTATCATTGGCAGAAATGAATCGGTTTGATTTCTTGATTAATACGAATAATATTTTTGTAATTGGGTATTGGCTTATTTATTTTATTATTATGAGTGTTTTGCTTTATGTTGAAGATCGGCAAGATGGACGAGTTATATTGTTATTTTTAATCGGCTTAGTTGGTAATGTTGTGATGCTGTTATCTCCGACTTGGGGCTATCGAACTGCTTTTTTTACTTATGTGATGTTTGGCATTTGTTCGATTATTATACTTGCTCGATATTTAGAGGAAAATAAGTGGAATATAATTGTATCAGAAGCATTATTAGGAGTGATTTGTGTTATTTATGTGATATTTTATATAAATATTTATATATGTCAAAAGGAATTGGAGAAAAATATTGTAAATCAAGTTGAAAGTCATGCTGAAGTTATTTATATTGATGCATTTCCAGCATTTGCGAATTGTAACATTAATCCCGAAAACGAATATCATTTAGCAAAATTTAAGCAGTATTATGGTATTGATGCGAATGTGAAAATATCGTTAGTGAGGGATAAATGGAAGTATGTTATTTTTTACATAAAGTGATTTCAATATCATTTTATAGTATTTGATTATCTAAAATATTTCTGCTTAAATCAAGCCATAGTGAGTAGAATTATAGTTTTAATAATAGTTTTAATAAATAATTGACAAAAAAATAGAAAGTACGATATTATGAATAATGAATGATAAACAAGGTGATCTTATGAAAAAACGACGGACTTTTTCTTCTTCTGCTTATGGTATCGCTATTATTGTAGTTTTAGTGATTTTTATGATTGCAGGAGGAATTTATCTATATATCGATAATCATCAAAATGATTCGGATTCTTTGATTAAAACCGATGCGTTTCGTTTTCAAAATGAATACGAGTCCTTAAATGGTCAGGAGATTGACAATACTAATCGAACTTATCTAAATGTTACCATCAATAAAAATAATCCGGTGAAATATGCATCTTATGAAGAAGTAATGAATATTTTAGAAAGCGGGACGGGAATTATTTATTTTGGATATCCAGAATGTCCATGGTGTCGGACGATTGTTCCTGTTTTGTTGGAAGCAGCAGAAGCCGTTGGATTAGAACCGATCTACTATTATAATGCAAAATCGATTCGTGACGTGAAACATTTGGATGAAAATGGTAATATTGTGGTCGATCAAGAAGGAACTAAAGAATACTACGATTTGATCGAGGCGATGAGTGAAGTACTAACACCGTATGAAGGGTTAAATGACGATACGATTAAGCGCCTTTATTTTCCGACGATCATTGCAGTAAAAAATGGAATCATTCAAGATATTCAAATTTCATCTGTGGATAGTCAGACGGATCCATATACATCACTCACAGATGAGCAACATCAAGAGTTGTTGAGTATTTATAAGAATATGATGAAGCGTCTTTTGATGTGTGATACAGATACTGCCTGTTAAGGAGGAATTATGAGCGAAACAGAAATATTAAAAGATCAAGAGTTTTATGAAATGATTCAAGATATTCTCGTTCATCCAGAGATGCAAAAACGAAGAACCTTTTTGCATCACGATGATTCGGTTTATGATCATTGCTTAAGAGTCGCTTATATTGTTTATCAAATGTGTAATACCTTAACGAAATATCATATTGAAGTAAGAACGAAAGATGCTGTGATTGCTGGACTCTTGCACGATCTTTATTCTACACCTTGGCGCGATCAGCCGAAAAAACCATTATTTGAAAAACATGGATTTATTCATGCCCAAGAAGCCTGTCATAATGCCGAAGTTTATTTTAAGCAATATATGAATCCGATTGTAGCAGATGCGATTACTAGACATATGTTTCCGCTTAATGTTACACCACCGAAATATTTAGAAAGTTGGCTAGTGACCTTAGCCGATAAAAAAGATTCTTTTTCAATATTTAAGAATCCAGCAAAGTTACCAACGTATGTTGGATTTAATGTGCCAGTCAGAAAATTGACGTTGCGTACGAAAAAAATGTATTATTTGTTTAAGAATTATTATTTATTACCATAAGACCGATATGGTCTTTTTTCTTGTAAATGAGTACGATAGATGATATAATAAGGGCGTTAAAAACGGGGTAGTTATGTATGAGAAGAAAAGAACAGGTAGTAGCGCAATCGTCATCATCTAAAAAAGGAAAATCGAAGAGATTGGAAGATGCCTATCAAACGTTGCAAGAAAACTTACAGGATGAACAACATAGTTTTGCAGCTGGTACGAACTTTTATAAAGCGTTTTGGATTTTTGTAATCGGCAGTTTGATCGGATGTGTGTTTGAAACGGTTTTATGTTTGATTCAACGTGGACATTATGAAAATCGAGTTGGTTTAATCTATGGTCCGTTTATACCGATTTATGGAATCGGAATGGTTTTATGTATGTATTTATTTCGGCACGAGAAAAATCCATTTAAAGTATTTGTTATAGCGGCTTTTGCCGGGGGAGCTTTCGAATATATTTGTTCTTATTTGCAAGAGTTATTGTTTGGTACAGTTTCGTGGGATTATTCGAAATATTTTTTGAATTTTGGTGGTAGGACAAGTGTTTATCATGCAATGTGGTGGGGTGTAGCAGGTCTTATTATTGTTTTTGTACTTTATCCAGTATGTTCGAAGGGAATCGAGAAGATTCCCAATAAAATCGGTTGTATTGTTTCGTGGATTTGTATTATCTTAATAAGTGTCGATGTTTTTCTTTCTTTTGCGGCAAGTTATCGACAAGGTCAGCGGCAGGTAGGAGTTCCTGCTCAAAATGCGTTTGCGGAATTTTTGGATCGACATTATCCGGATCAACGGCTCGACGCCATTTTTGCAAATAAGAAGACAGTAAAAGTAAATAAATGAGTAAGAAGTCATGAGCACTTCTTTTTTTTTGACATAAACTATTTTTGAAAAGGAAAGGAGTAACTATGCACGATAATTATATGATTTTTCCGATGGAGACGATGAATGTAACCCAGACTTATCTTGGTAAGACGTCTCATTATCCTCATACTACTGGTACTCCCAAAGATTATCCAATCGATATTGCAGGGGCCGATAGTGGACGGAGTGCTGTTTTTTGTCCATGTGATGAGATGAAAATTACCGCGATCAAAGGAGTGGGTAATCCCAATATTACGAATACGATGTGGTTAGTGTCTACTTCCCCGGTGATCACTCCGACGTTTACGGATATTGCTTTTATGACATTGACTCATCAAAATGACGATGATATTGGTCGTTTTAAAGTTGGCGATGTTTTTCGTCGGGGCGATATCATCGGCTATGAAGGAACGGATGGTGCGACGGCAAATCATATTCATTTAGTATGTGGGCGTGGAAGTAGTAACAATTGGACGGAAAGTACGACGGGCAAATGGGTTATTACGGGTGATACGCTTCCCCCTGAAAATGTGTTTTATGTCGATCGTAATTTTACGAAGGTAAAAAATAGTGGTGGTCTTTCATGGCGATATTTAGTGGGCAAACCGACGGTTCGTGATACGGCAAAAGACCAGCTTGAAATTTCGTATAGTGATTTGATCGCACGAACGGGACCAACTACATCCGCTCCAAAATTGGGTTATATTATTATGGGAATTTACGACAATTTAGGAAGTAGCCAAAGTGATGGTTATACTTGGTATAAACTAGCAGATGAGATTTATGTTCCAAGTAATGGAACATGGGTAAAAGAATTACCAAAACAAACGGAAGGAGATGATCCAAAAGTGATCGAGCAATTACAAAAACAAATTGAATTATTGCAACAAGAAAATGCTACCAAGGAGCAGCAGATTACTAGCCTGAATGAACAAGTCACTGATTTGACTACAAAATTACAGAGTTGTGAGAATGATATTCCGGATACAGAAACGGAATTATATCAAAAGGTTCAAGAACAGGCAGCTGAAATTAGTAGTTTAAATCAGCAGATTCAATCATTACAAGAACAGTTACAACATTGTCAAGAAGTACCGGAAGACGAAAAAGAACAGAATTGTAAAGTGATACTCACTTGTCAAAACAATAATCAATACGAAGTAGAACTTTATGAGAAAAATTCTTTAAAATATCAAATTAACAAATATTAATATCGAATTTTGTCGAAAAAAGTATCCTTTTAGTTAACTTTGTTAAAATGCATTTCTGATTTACCTATAATTAACACATCAAATATAGGTGGAGGATAGATCATGTTATTTACGAAAAGACTAAAGGAATTCCGTAAAGCAGCACACTTAACTCAACAAGAGTTAGGGAGTAAAGTATTTGTTTCCAAAAGTAGTATTAGTAGTTACGAAAATGGCACAAAGCAACCAAAGTTAGAGACTCTAGTTTTACTTGCCGATGTCTTTCACACCAGTATTGATCAATTATTAGGAAAAGATTTGTATATGATTGCTGAAAATGATCAAAAGTATGGAATTAGTTTAGCAAAGGAGGAACTTGTTTTAATTCAGAAGATTCGAAATCGACCATTATTGTATCAGTTGTTAGTCGATAAAATGGATCCGACATTAGATGAAATTGAAAGAAAGATACGTTAATCTTTCTTTTTTACTTTGATAAGGGGTAGCTCTTCTTGCAAGCAATTCATGAGTTCTTGAAAGGGAATGGTGGGTAGGTAGTTTATACTTTCTCTGGTTAGAGGCATCTCGTGATTGATAAGATAGGTCGAGTATAAGTTGCCAAGTGGATAACGTAGATAATAATCGATTAAGTGATCGTAATTTTTGGTTAAGAGTGGTTGAATCTTTTTTTCATCGTAATATTCGTTGGGAATAAATCCGTGTTTTTGATACAAGTTAATATAAAATAGTAAGTGATCGATTCGTTTTAGAAATCTTTTTTCAAAATAAAGTCGTGCTAGAATACGCATTTCGATGAGATCTTGATATCTTTTGTCGAGGGATAATAAATAAGACTGTAATTTTTTCTCCATGTAAAAAGCAATTGTTTCACATAGATATTTTTTCTCATAAGGAACAAGTGTCGGAGAAAGATTAACGTCAATAAAATGGCCTAATTCATGTACTAATAAAAATAGGTCGCCATCATTTTCTTGGAGTAAGATATAAGAGGTCATCGTGATAAAGTCGAAACAGGATTTTTTCATGGTGGCAATATCGTGACTTATTCGGATACTTCCTTTTTCGATGCCATCTTGAATCATGTCATAGTATTTGGGGTAATTCTTTTTAAAAAAGGTTGATACGATTGCGAAAGAGTCTAAACTGTTTTTCGGATAATGAGGATGATCTATTGAAAAAGAAAACCCTTTTTTCAATTGTGTTATTTCGTTTAGTGATAGAACCGGTGTGTATTGTGCTTCACGCTCTATTAATTCTTCGAGGCAATTTAATATTTGTTTTTTTGTGTCCATTTGATCAACTTCTTTCAAAATTTCTTTCTATTGTAACAGGAAATTTATAAAAACGCAAAAAAGTATAGTATAATAAAGATAATTAGAAAAAAATTGGGATGTGGAGTATGGATCAGCAAAAAATCGGAAATCTTATTAAACAAATTCGAAAACAAAATCATTTTACACAACAGCAATTTGCCGATCGATATGGTGTTACCTATCAGGCAGTTAGTAAATGGGAAAATGGTAAGAATATGCCGGACATTTCTTTATTAAAAGCGATCAGTGATGATTTTGATGTTAACATAGATGATATTTTAAATGGAGAAGTTACTCCGGCAGCACCTAAGAAAAACAAAACTTATTTTGTCCTTATTGCGATATTAATCGTATTGGCAATCGTTTGTATTATTGTAATTGTTTCGCTTAATCGTGACCCTAACTTTGAATTTCGGACGATTTCGTCGAACTGTGAACAATTCACTATTTCTGGCAGTATTGCTTATAATGACAATAAGTCATCTATTTATATTTCAAATATTGACTATTGTGGAGCACTCGATGAAACAAAGTATGAAAAGCTTGAATGTATTTTATATGAGAAGCATGATAATCGGGAAATTCAAATTAGTCAGTATGCTTCTTCTGGAAAGGAAAAGTTATCGTTAGAAGAATTTTTAAAGCAAGTTCGTTTTAAAGTGGATGATTATGAACAAACGTGTAAGAATTACGATCAAGATAGTTTATATTTACAAATTAATGCATTTCATTCGGATGATAAGGTCACTTCTTATAAAGTGCAATTGTCCTTGGATGATGATTGTGTTTAGAAAGTGTCGAGAAATGATAATAACTTCAAAAGAAAGTGAGAATAGAATAGGCCTTGCTACTGTCTATGACATATATTAAAAGTAAAGAAATAAAAAGAATTTCAAACAAATAATGAAATTCTTTTTGTTTTTCGCAAAACATCTTAAAATCGACAAAAAGTGATTCTCGAACCAGCTATGATGTAGGTGGTGACAAGATATGAAATTAAAAGTGATTATTCCAATGGTGGCAGCAATTTTATTAGGATATTTTTGTGGGAAGTTTGTGTTTCAACAATATGAGAAAAATGAGAGCGTTTTTCAGGATGCAGGGATTGTTTATTTTTTACAACAAGGAGTCTATACTTCGACGGATTCGGTTGCCCAAAATACGGATGAATTAAGTGATTTTTTAACGACGATAGAAGATGGTAAGTATTATGTCTATGTTGGCATTACTTCGAAAGAAGAAAATGCAAATAAGGTAAAAGAAGCATATCAAAAAGAGAATATCGAACTTTATATTAAACCGGTAGTCGTCAGCAATAAAGAGTTTTTAAATAATTTGGAACAATATGATATTTTACTGTCGGCATGTAACACGTTGGACGAGATGAATGCAGTTTTGAAAACAGTTGTTGCCTCTTATCAAGAGTCCGTTTTAAATCAATCTTAGGAATTTCGAAAAGATTTGAAATAATAAATTTAGGAAGTGATTTACATGAGTGTTGCGATGGAAAAAATACCATTGGAAGATCGACCGCGGGAACGTTTCTTAAAAGTAGGAGTCGAAAATCTGAGTAATGAAGAACTGTTATCGATTTTATTAAAAACAGGCTTTAAAGGTCAGAGTGTACAAGCTGTTTCACGAGAATTGTTATATCAGCTAGGGGGAATGGAACATTTTCAAAATGTTACGATGTCTTATCTGACTAAAACAAAAGGTATTGGCAAAATTAAAGCGATGGAATTGTTGACTGCTATTGAACTAGGGAAACGTATTTTTTATAAAACAGAGTCCTCAAATCTACTTTTAAAAACGCCGGCGGACATTTATGAAAAAATGCGATATTTATTTGTCGGTAAAAAACAAGAATGTTTTTACTGTCTTTATTTTAATACAAAACAAGAATTAATTGAAAGGAAGTTATTATTTATGGGAACGGTAAATCGTAGTCTAGTTCATCCACGTGAAGTTTTTAAAGAAGCATATTTAAACAGTGCTTCTGCGATTGTGTGTCTACATAATCATCCGTCGAATGATTTAACACCAAGTCAGGAAGACAAATGTTTGACGAAGGCTTTAGTGGAAATTGGTGAGTTAAATGGAATTCCAGTAGTAGATCATATTATTGTCGGTGATTATGGTTATTATAGTTTTTATGAACATCATCTATTAGAGAGGCATTTATGAGAAGAAAAAAACAAGAAAAGAAGAAGCGTATTTTAATTGGGAGTATTGTTGTCCTTGTTGTAGGAGGCTTATTTTTATTTATTTTTTATCGTCAAGATAAGAATTACTCAATGGTTGGGCAATGGATGAAAGAAGTGGGTGTCGGAATTACGCGAATGTTTTCTATTCCAGTACAGCAGGTATTATTGCCCTCACCAAACGAGTTGGATCTTAGTTTAAGTAAGGCAAAAGATCAAGAAATCGAAGAATTAAAAAAGCTATTAGAAATCAAAAGTACGTATACACAATTCCAGGTAATTACTGCTTTGACGATCGAACGTAATACGGATTATTTTAAAGAGGGTTTGACGATCAATAAAGGAGAGAAAGACGGAATTCAAAAAGATATGGCTGTTATTACTCCGTATGGATTGATTGGCAAGATCTCTAAAGTCGGTCAAACATTTAGTGAGGTAAGATTACTTTCTTCTTTATCCGAACCAATTCAAGTTTCTGTTCAGGTGAATAGTCAAGAGGAAACGTACCATGGCGTATTAAGTGGTTATGATGAAAAGAAAGGACTATTTCGTGTAACTGGAATTGCTTCTCAAAGTACGATTCAAATAGGCGATAAGATAACGACCAGTGGTCTAGGTGGAATTTTCCCAGAAGGAATTTATGTGGGAGAAGTAGTAGAAGTGACACAAGATGAATTTGGTATTACGAAGACTTTGTATTTGGCAAGCGGGCAGGATTTTAATCAGATCAATTATGTGAGTGTCTTAGTGAGAGGAGTGGAATCGTGATTTATATACTCGGTTTTTTCTTTTTACTATTCGAAGGTGTCATCTCAAATTTTGTACCGTATTTTTCGTATTCTTTTACGATTCACTTTTCTTTTTTTATTCTTTTTTATCTTTTTTTCTTGTTTTTTCATCGCGAATATCGATACTTATGGTTCGGCGTAATAGCAGGAGTATTCTATGATCTTTCTTATACTTCGTGGTTCATCTATCACGCGATTTTTTTTACTGTTTTAGGTTTTGCTTATTTGAAACTGCTAGAACATACCGATTATCCATTTCTTAGTATGTTACTCGTTTTGCTCGGTGGGTTTAGCTTACATTATTTCGTCTATGGAGTACTTCAAAATTATGTGCTGTCATGGTCTACTTATTTCCTTTATCTATTGCAATTTGTTTTATCGAATAGTCTTTTCTTTTTGTTAGGGTACTTACTTTTTCGCAAGTGTAAAATTCATAAAATATAATATTACTTCATAGAATTCTCTAGAGGAGAATGGAGCTATGAACGAATATAAATCAGTTGCTAAATTCAAGAAAAAGCATCACCAGGGAACAAACTCAAAAATACCGATAGGCTGGAAAAAGTTTTTCATTCATTTTGTCAGTCGGGTATTAATTGTCGTCATTCTTTTTTTAATTACGTTGATCGTAATGAAAGTAAATCCAAAATTTAAAACATGGGTAACAGAAAACGTCTATCATACTTCTTTTCAGTTTGCCGAAGTGAAACAGTTTTATAATAAATATATCGGTAGTGTCTTACCGTTTGGCGATCAGCTAGATGATAAACCAGTTTTTCAAGAACAATTTACCTATCAAGAAGCCAATGTCTATTTAGATGGGGCTAGTGTAAAAGTTGGTAAAAATTATTTAGTTCCTTCTTTAGAAAGCGGAATTGTTGTCTATATTGGGGAAAAAGAAGGATACGGTAATACTTTAGTAGTTCAGCAAGTTAATGGAATTGACGTATGGTATGCAAACGTTCAATTGGTAGATTTAAAACTATATGATTATATTGAAAAAGGGACTTTGTTAGGAGAAGCAAAAGAAGAAAATATTTATTTAGTATTTCAAAAAGATGGGAAATTTTTAGATTATAAAGACTATCTTGCCTAAGGTTCGTTTTGATTTTTCTTTTTTTCTTTTGCTTTTTGGTATTATTTTAACGGGGACATTTCGTGAATTTTCATTCTTTTTTAGTATTCTATTTGTACATGAATGTGGACATTTTTTAATGGCCCGTTTTTTTCATTGGGAAGTACGGGAAATTGCATTTTATCCATATGGTGGATGTACAAAGTTTAAAACAAGGGTCAATACTCCATTAAAAGAAGAATTTTGGGTTTTGATTATGGGCCCTTTTTTTCAGGTGGTGTTTGCATTCTTTATGATGCAGATTCTTTCTCGCACTGTCGATCAACAAGCTTTTTTACAGTATCACTATGGGATTTTGATATTTAATTTATTACCGATTTATCCTTTGGATGGTGGCAAATTATGTCATTTATTATGGGAACGATTTGTTCCGTATAAAAAAAGTTTTTCTTATGTATTTACGATGTCGTTCTTCTTTTTGGTCGGATTGAGTATTTTACTCATTTCGAATCACCAAGTAAATTACTTGGTAATCTTAGTTTTGTTATGGCTAAAATTATTTCAGGAGGTGCGTAAAAGTGGATATTATTATCAGCGATTTTTAATGGAGCGGTATTTAGAACAACTCAATTTTCCACGCCATAAACTGATCAACGAGGAAAATGGTATGTTTCGCGATTGCCGTCATTTGTTTTATCAGAAAGGACATTATTTGACGGAACGTCAAGTTTTGAAAAGGAAATTCCGGGGTCTTTAAAATCTCGATAATTTTTGTCGAATTGTGTCAAGTTTCGTTGACTTTATAAAAATAGCGATGATAGAATGAATGTGTAGCAAAAATAACGATAGGGGGGAAAAGAAAAAATGGACACAAGAGAAGACAATGTGAAAAAAATTGTAGCTGTTGTTCTTGTGATCGTGGTCATCATTGCTATCCTTATCGGAGTACGTAGTTGTGGGAAGAAGGACGAAAAAATAGAACCAACTCCAACACCAACTGCGACTGTTACTCCAGAACCAACCTCGACACCTGATGATGAAGAGAACGATACTAATAGCAATCATAATTACGATACAGGTTATAACAGACCAGATACGGATGTTACAGTTCCGGTGAATAACGAACCAGAAGTAACACCGACACCGACACCAGAAGTAATTGATTTAGAAGGATTAAAAAATGCAGTTAAAGAAGCAAGTACTGTAATCGATAATCTCGTTTTTGAAGAAGGAAGCTCAGATTCAACATTAATCGATTTGTTAGCAGAGTTATCTACTGTAGAAGAAGAAGGAGCTATGTTACTTCAAGAAGCGGATTTGACACAAGCGAAAGTAGATGCGAAACAAGCGGAAATCGAAGTGTTAATCGATGAAATTACGGAACGAATTGCTTGGTTGACAGAAGATGCTACTAATGCTGTCAGTTTAGCAGAAGAAAAAATTACAAGTGAAAATTATGAAATGGCAGTGATTGCCGTAGGTAAACTACCAATTAGTGAAGTAAAAGAAGAATTACAGAACCGTTTGCAAGCGATTGAATCACTTGTGGGAACGATTGCGTATATTACAAATGAAGACGAGTTAATGGAAGCATTAGCAAATGAAGACATTACGACGATCGAATTAGAAAACGATTTGGAGGATATCTCTGGATTTGTTATCGATCGACCAATGAATTTCGAAGGTAATGAATATCAGATGACGTTCAAGGAGTTCGAATTAAAAGGTATCACGATTATCAGTGATGATGTTGTTTTAAATAACGTTACCGTAGCTCTTACAGATGAAATTGACTGGCAAGGAAGCTATGGTGTTCATGTGTATAATGCGAAAAATGTCGTATTAAATAACTACACTGGTATGAATGCAGATGCGGCTTTATTAGTAAATGCATCGGAAGTAGAATTAACTGGTATTACCAATGTTTCGAATAATGAATTTGGAGGTATCGAAGTTTCCAAAGGAATCGGTGAGGATTTAGAAAATTCTGTTCTTACTATTTCCGGTACCATCGTGAATGAAACCGAAGCTTATGCTCTTCCGACGGTATGGGTTATTAAAGGCGAAGGAACGGTTAATGGAACTTTTGCAGCAACCAATGAAGAGATCAAAGAAGATCAAATTCAATATTACTTAGTAGAAGAGAATGCGACGGATTCGGAAGTTGTTGTCGACGACGATGAGAAAGAAGAAGAAACAATCGAAGAACAACCAGCGGTAGAGGAAGAACAAGAGGAAATGGTTATAGAAGAAATCGTCGGTTCTGCTGCCGAAGTAGAAAGCGAACAAGAAAGTGAGTAATCACTTTTTTGCTTTTTCCAAAGAAATGAAGAAAGAAACACAGATTGTTTCCTTTCGACAATTGCAGCAAGAAGAAAAAGAAGCATATCTCGATGATTTTCTATCGTCTTATCAAAAAGCCTGTCATTTGCGAGAATTATTACTTTATTATCGAACTTTATTAGAAACAAGTATTTCTCAAAGTGAACGTAATCTTTATCAAACTCTTGCCGAGAAAGTGGCGAAAGAACAGTTCGAAGTCGAAGAAGTAAGCAATTATTTTAAACAGAAGCTACGATCTTACCGAAATATGTAGTTCATAAAATCATCCAAATGGATGATTTTTTCTTTTTTCTTTTTTTTAGTTATGTTATAATCTATCTAGAATAGGGTGATGTGTGATGTTAGGAAAAATTATCAGTATTGTCGATAATATGGTGACCGTTCGTCTATCAATCGATATTACGCAGCAGGTAAATTTGATTAATCTACATGTTGTTTTTGAAGATAAAAACACTAAAATTGTGGGAGAAATTCAAGATATTCAGAATGATACGATGATTTGTAACATTGTCGGAGAAATTGAGAATGGTGTATTTATGCCTGGCTTTTCCAAAAAGCCATCTTTTAAGTCGAAGGTGCGTTTAATTACGGGTGATGAATTAGTCCTTATTTTAGGAAAACAACAGTTAGAAGATCAAACTCAAGTAGCCTTTGGGCTATCGACGGTTTATCAGAATTACCAAATCAACGTCAATATTAATCAGTTCTTTAGTAATCATTTTGCAATTCTAGGTAATACTGGTAGTGGTAAATCGTTTACGGTAGCAAGATTATTACAAAATGTATTTGCAAACCCAAAAGCCGTTCCAGTCAGCGCGAATATCTTTTTGTTTGATGCGTATGGGGAATATACACATGCTTTTTCTAAAATCAATCAGATTTCACCGTTGTTACATTATAAAAATTATACGACGAACACTTCGTATCCAGATGGAGAATTACTACAAATTCCACTTTGGTTACTCGATGTCGATGATGTGGCACAACTTTTAGGAGTAACTACTTCGATGCAATTGCCGATTATCGAAAAAGCGTTAAAACTAGTAACTATTTTAAAAAATGATGATGAAGAAGTAATGCAACATAAAAATGATATTATTGCGCGGGCAATTATGGATATTTTAGTAAGTGGAAAAGATTCGACGAAAATTCGTGATCAGGTAATGGCCGTGCTAACGAACTTTAATACGAAAGATTTAAATTTAGAGTCGTTGATTGTTCAGCCGGGTTATACCAGAACGTTACGGCAACTTCTTTATACGGATAAAACTGGCAAGATGCAAGAGATGCAAGTGGTCGTCGATTTTATGAACCAATTTATCGTCGATGGCTTGGAATTAAAGACACCGGATGGATCGGTCCCATTTTCTTTGATCGATTTAGAAAAAGCTCTTAATTTTGCTTTGATTTCAGAGGGCGTTTTAAAAAGTGACAAAGTATTTGATTATGCCAATATCTTGTCGGTGCGTCTTCATTCATTAGTAAATAGTGATGCAGCGGCCTATTTTAATTATCCCGATATGATATCAAGGGAAGATTATATCAAAAAACTAATTACTACTTTAGAAGGATATAAAGCTCAAATTATCAATTTCAATATTAATTATGTCGATGATCGGATGGCAAAAGCAATTACGAAAATTTTATCGAAATTGCTCTTCGATTATGCGGTCAATCAGAAAAATCGTGCTTCTATGCCATTTCATATTATTATCGAAGAAGCTCATCGCTATGTTCAAAACGATAGTGACGTCGAAATTTTGGGATATAATATTTTTGAGCGGATTACAAAAGAAGGTCGAAAATATGGAGTACTTTTAGGCTTAATTACGCAAAGGCCTTCGGAACTTAGTGAAACGGCGATCTCACAGTGTTCGAACTTTATTATTTTAAGAACGTTACATCCAAAAGATCTAGAATATATTCGCAATATGGTTCCAAATATTAGTAGTGCGATTGTCGAACAATTAAAAACATTGCAGCCTGGTAATTGTATTGCTTTCGGAAGCGCTTTCCAAGTACCGGTGGCGATGCGTTTAAATCGTCCGGATCCGGAGCCACTTAGCAATAATGCGGACATTGAAAAATTATGGTTTGTGGCGGTCGATGAAAATCATATTTCACCACCTCCACAAGCAACTGTTACAGGAACAAGCACCTTTGAATAAATTGGACTTTCCAATTTATATGAATTGTGATACAATAAATTTAATAAGAATAAACGGAGGAGATTATTATGGCACTATCAAAGATTAAAAACTTTTTTGGAGTAGAGGAGGAACAGCCAGTTGAGTCAACCGGTGACGATGAATTTTACACCGCTTCAAAAGAAGCAGTCCAAGAAGGTACTGTGACGAATAAGATGATGCTACTTGAGCCACGGGCATATTCTGAGTCACAACAAATCGCTGATTATTTAAAAGCTCGTAATGCGGTTGTCGTCAATTTAAAACGAGTAACGCCAGACCAAGCCAAGCGAATTGTCGATTTTTTAAGTGGTACTTTGTATGCCATTGGTGGCGATCTACAAAAACTTGGTGGTGGAATTTTCTTATGTACACCAAATAATGTCAATGTAGAAGGAAAAATTTCAGATGACAATGCAAAAAGCGTGAAAGGAAGCAAAAAAGAAAAAGAAGAAGAATTTAATTGGTAATTGTGCTAAATAGGTGATGGGTATGGAAAAGTTTAGTAAGGAGTTTAATGGTTATAATCGGCAAGAAGTAAACCAATTTTTAAGTGATACAATCAAACAGTTGGAGGGTATGTTACAAAAAGCAGAGCAACAAGATAAAATATTAAAAGAACAGCATACTAAAATTGCCGAACAAACAAAAACAATTCAATCTTTGCAAGAAAAACTAGTCCATTATCAGTCGATCGAGTCGACTTTACAAAAAGCACTTTTCCAAGCCGAAGAATCGAGTAATAATATAAAACGAATGGCTCAAGAACAAGCGAATTTAATCATTCAAGAAGCGAAGCAAAATGCGAATCGTATTGTCAATGATTCGCTTTTACGAAGCGAAAAGATCGAATTACAAGCAGATACGCTAGACCGGAATTTGCGAATTTTTAAGAAAAAATTGCGTCTTGTTGTCGAACAACAACTAGCAGTTGTCGAGGAAATTGAAGATTTAGAATTGAATTGAAGGAGATATTATGTCTCTTTTTTTTGTAATAATTTATTTCCAACATTTCGTTTCTTCCATCAAATAAAATAGAACAATTGACAATTATATTAAAATATACAATAATAGTATTTAACAAGTTGGGTGTGTTTGCCCATTATTAATTTGCTTAATTACTATTTTAGGAGGCAAACATTTTGTGTTTTGCTTCCTTTTTTTGTACACAACATAGGAAACTGAAACTATGATGATATATAAGTTGTTAAAGAAAAATAGTGAAAGGAGGAGTTTGGATGAAAAAAATGGCAATTAAGAATGATATTGTTAAAAACTTAAAAACGAAACTTTCAAATAAAAAAATCAAAATTTCTTTTGGCAATAAGATAGGATTGGGTTACGATGGATGCGGAACCCATACGCATAAATAGACATTTAATACTAATCTCCTATGTTGTGTAAATTTATTATTGGAGGTTAGGTATGAGGAGTCCGTGGTTAAGTCGTGAATACGAAAAATCTACTGACGTTGTAGTTAATGAAGTAGATGGTAATTATGAATTGAAAAATATTAATACAAATGCTAGTTTATTGTTGAGTAAAGTAGAATATGATAAATATGAAAATAATTTATTTAATGAAATAGAATGGGAAAAGTTATATTTAAAAGGGTTGGCAGTTGATAAAAATTGTGATGATTTAATAATCGATAGTTCGTTTGATGTGTCTAATAAAAAATTTATTAAATCAAAGAATGTTGAGAATTTTTCGCTTAAAGTTGGAAAACATAAATTTCAAATATTAATTAATCCAGAATTGGGATCTTGGATGGCATTAACGGAAGAAGAATATGGTAAATATAAAAAGGATGATTTAACACAAGAAGAATGGTTAAGTTTGTTTATTCGAGGATTGGCTGATGATGAAGAACATACGGAAGTAGATTTTGATTTTCCTGTTCCTGCTGATTATCCGAGTGTCATAGTTGTAAATATTACTACTGGATGTAATTTGAGATGTAAATATTGTTTTGCTGATTGTGGACCTTTTAAGGGCGAGAATATGACTGAAGATGTTATGGATGCTACGATTGATAGTATGTTGTCAATGCCACAGGTAAAAGTTATCACATTTGAATTTCAAGGTGGTGAAGCATCTACGAATGTTTCAGGAATGCGAAAATTTATCGAAAAAGTTGAATCAGTCAAAGCAAATTATGATAAATTAGTCAAATATAGAACAGAAATTAATTGTGTGTTGGTAACAGATGAATTGATCAAGTTGGTGAAAGATTTTAATGTGAGTGTTGGGGTAAGTCTAGATGGCCCTAAAGAAATGACGGATCAAACACGGGTCGACATAAATGGTCAAGGTGCATTTGATAGAATTGAAAAGGGAATAAAAAAATTAAGAGATAATGGAATTTATATAGATGGCGCTGTTTGCACAATAGGACAACATAACGTTCGCTATCCAAGACAATTAATGGAATATTTTGATCAAATTGGAATGAACTTTAAACCTAGACCAGTCAATATTCTGGGAAGAGAAAAAGAAAATCACTTGACTACAAGGCCTGGTGAATGGGCTGAGTGCTTTAAAGAAATGCATAAAATGAAAGACGAGATCGATGTAGAAAACTTTTCAATTCATATATTTGAAGAAAATGTATATACGCCTATAAGAGATTATATTTGTTTAAGATACCCGTGTGGGGCTGCTCGAGAATTGGTTTCGGTTAATCCGAATGGCGATGTTTTTCCTTGTGATGGCTTTAAAGGTGAAAAGCAGTTTGTGATGGGAAATGTCTTAAATGAAAGAATTGAGGATATGTTAAAAAAACCAAAAATTATCGAATTAAGAAATAGAACGGCAAAAACGATTGATAAGTGTAGTAAATGTATATTTAGAGGAATGTGTTGTTCCTGTTGTTATTCGGCATATGGTAAATTTGGTGATATCTATAGAGAGGATCCTCATTGTGCTGATAGAAAACAAATGTATATCTATTTAATGCAAGCCTGGATTGAAGAAAATGTTATAGGCAAGGAAGATACGTATGAATAACAATCAGTTAATAGTTGAAAGTCAAGAAACAGGCAAGACTACATATTTATTTAATGAGATAGAAAGGTTAATTTCAGAGGGCGTTGGAATTATAATATTAGATTCTGCTACTGAACATGAGGATAAATCATTATTAAAAAAAGTGGTGCAAAAGTATAATAATGTTTCTGTTATTGATATGCGCGATGAGAAACAAATTGTTTTAGATGAATGGAATGTAAATGGTTTTATCGATAATTTTATGAAGTACTTTCCATTTCATGATGTGTTGAAAAATAAAAATAAAATAATATGTTTTGATCTATCTTATTTTTTAGAAAAAGGACATGATGTTTTTGATGAGACGAACGATAAAGAATTATACACGTATTATAGAAATCTTTACAATCGATTAGCAAACCAAATCGTGGTAACATTAATCTTAATGGAAAAGTATGGTATAATTAAAAACAGGTTTATAGTTATGGATGAAATAGAGTTTCCAATTACAGATTATGATATTAGTAAATTACAAGAAGATATCCATTTTATAGCATCTGTTCATCCTGAAAATGCTTTTGGAACATTTTATGAAAGTTTTGATAGAATAAAATTTCGAGCATATCAAAAAAGAAAGGATTGATATAGAATGAATATTACATCAGAACAATTGGAACAGGAAAAAAAGTATTTAAAAAAGACATTAAAAGTAATCCAATCCCTTATAGACCAAAGTGATTCTACTATTCAATATAGAATGAACTCTATTAATGAGTTGAAAAGATATATTTGGGAAAATAATGCTGTTTTAGATGACATGGAAATAGCAACTGGAATGTATCATGTTAATACTGATGTAGGATATACGAATGAAAGTATAAGACAATTTCAAAAATTAAAGAAATCATTAATGAATCCTTATTTTGGAAGAGTAGATTTTGAAAATGATGGAGATACGAGTGCCATTTATATTGGAATAAATGGTATTATGAAAGATTTAGATTTCTATGTTTTTGATTGGAGATCCCCTGTAGCAAGTTTATTCTATAATTATGGCATTGGTAAAGCCTCTTATGAAGCACCCAGTGGGCAAATAGATGGCAAGTTAACATTGAAAAGACAATATAAAATTGTAGGTAATAAAATTGAACGTTGTTTTGATAGTGATATTAATATTGATGATGAATACTTACAAGAAATTTTATCTAATTCTTCTTCTGATAAAATGACTAATATTGTTAATACGATTCAAAGAGAACAAAATGAAATTATTCGAAATATTACCGATCGATTTTTAATTGTTCAAGGAATAGCGGGTAGTGGAAAAACTTCGGTTGCGTTACATAGAATTGCCTATTTACTTTATAAAGAAAAAAATCTTACTTCAAATAATGTTTTAATCTTTTCACCAAATGATGTTTTCTCGGAGTATATATCAGATGTACTTCCAGGGCTTGGAGAAGATAATGTTTTACAGTCGACCTTTAGTGATTTTGCAAGTTCGTACATTAAAGATTACAAGGAAATTGAAAGTTTTACAGCATTTTTAGAAAGATTTTATAAAGACGGGAAAGTTGACGAAGAAAGTTTTAAGGTAACGAAATATAAATTGTCTGATGAGTTTAAAAGCTATTTAGATAATTATATTGAAAAATTAAGATTGAGTATTCACTTTTCAAAAGGGATTATCATAAATAATAAAGAAATAACAAAAGAAGAATTAAATCGACTATTAATAGATCGATTTTCACGATTTCCTTTTTTAAAAAGAATTGATTCCATTTCAGAATATCTATGCGACTTAAATCATATTTCTTATAAGAAATATGGAAAAAAGCTTAGTGAAAAACTTCGGGATTTATTAAACGATGACTTAAATATAATGTCTATTTATTCAAAAATATTATCTTCAGAAGATTTTAAAACAAATGCTGGTATAATATCGTTTTCCTCTTTTCAAGCGGGAAGGGTGTTAAAGTATGAAGATTTATTACCAGTAATGTATTTGTATTTTGAGTTAAATGGTTATCCTAATGGTAATGCTATTAGACATATTATTATTGATGAAGCTCAAGATTATTCCTTGTTGCAATTTCACATGTTAAAAAAAATATTTCATAAAGCATCTTTTACTATTTTAGGAGATATTCATCAAACTATTAATCCGTATTATATATATAATAATTTGAACGAGATAAATTCGATATTTGATAACAATGGTCGATATATTGAACTAACAAAAACATATCGTTCTAGTGAAGAAATTATCGATTTTACGAATCATATATTAGGTATTAACAATGCTTGTTCAGTAAGAAGAAGTAATTCAATCCCAGTAGTGTTTCGAGATGTTGAAAGAGAGCAGGCCATTGAACAGTTAGTTATTGATATTAATCAAATGAAAGAAAATGGTATGAAAAGAATTGCAATTATTACTAAAAATAATGCTGAAACAATCGATTTATATGAAAGTTTGAAAGAACAATTTTCAAGTATTAATTTGATAGATGGGGATGGAAAAAAAGAGATTAGCGATCTCGTGATTTTGCCGTCGTATGTTTCAAAAGGATTAGAATTTGATGGTGTGATCGCTTATTCTGACAAGAAACATGTGTATCAAGAAAAAGATCGATATCTATTCTATGTTGTATGCACAAGAGCGCAACATAGTTTAACTGTTTATAATCAAAAAAAATTAGTGTTGCAGAGAGAAAAATGATCGTATGAGTGATTTAATACTATGTGGTAGTTCTTGTGTAAAATATATATTAAGATATTATAAGAAAAGTTTTGACGATATTAACTTACAAATGATCTGGGCAACGGAATTAGCTATTTGTTTAAAAGAAAAAGGTTTTAATAACATTGAAATTATGTGTTATAAAAGTAATTTGTTTTTTGATTATACAAGAAAAAAGAATATTGATTTAGGATTTGCAGGATTTAAAAATATAGAAAAAGCATTAAATTTAAATATTCCGATTATAGAAAAAAAGTTTGATGAAAGAGAATTATTTAAAGAAATAGAGCAGAGTAAATTTATTATTCTATGTGTTGAATCTGCTGTTTTTAATGATAAAAATATGAGGGGAGGACATTTTATAATATTAGATGGGACAATTAATAATGAGATTAAAATAATTAATCCGATTAAAGAACAATATGAATGTAAATTAAAAAAACCGAAGGATATTATTCAATGTTGTAAAAATTATGGCTCATGGAGAGTATTAATCAAGGAGGATATCAATGATAAAAGTTATAGCGTTTGATTTAGTTGGAGTTTTGGTTAATGAAAAGGATATTGAATTGACACTTGAAGAAGATAAGTTGGAAAGAATGTTTGGAAGCAATAGGAATGATTCTGATTATCTGATGGATGCGAGAAAAATTATTCAAAAAGATTCTGTTTTAATAAGAACAACCGAAGAGTTAATTGAAAAGATATATCGAGTGAGAGATCGTGATATTTTTAAAAAAATAAAAGAAAAGGATCCTAATTTAAAAATTATTATTGCTACGAATCATGTTTCATACGTACGAAATTTTATTGGAGAATCATTTGGGGTTGATTATTTAGATGATGTTTTGATCTCGGCAGAGATTCATAAAGTTAAGCCGGATTCGGATTTTTATGAGCATATCATAAATAAATATCATATTGAGCCGAATGAATTACTTTTTCTAGATGATAATGCTGAAAATATTGATGGGGCAAATAGATTGGGAATAAATACTATTAAAGTAAATAGAGATACCGATTTATTCGAAGAAATATGTAAATGGTTAAAATAGAATAATTATTAAAATGGTGAAAGATATATGGGCAAATTATTTGTTGTTGGAGTTGGTAGTGGTATTTATGAGGATTTGACTATTAGGGCAGATAGAACTTTAAAAAATTCTGATTTAATTTATTGTGATGAAAAATTATACCGGTCATTAATGACTCATTTTGATCCGAAAAAAATAATTAGTAATTCTTATAATGCAACAAGAGAAAGATGTATGAACGCAGTTAAAAGTGCTATGCAAGATAAAAATGTTTCAATTGTTGGAAGTGGAGATACTGGTATTTATGGTATTTCTTCGATTATGATACAGTTAGTTGAGGAATTTTGTCCTGATATAGATATAGAAATAATTCCGGGCATAACTTCTTTTATATCAGGTGCTGCTATATTGGGATCTCCTCTTACAAAAGATTTTGCGATCATTTCATTAAGTGATAATTTTAATGAACAGGAAAAGACAAAAGAAAGAATTGAAGCGGTAGCAAAAACAAATTTCGGCATAGTATTTTATAGCCCGCATAATTCTACTTATCATAATTTGTTGATGGCAAGAGAAATTATTTTAAAATATAGGTCTTCGGAAACACTTATAGGTATAGTTAAAAATATTGGAAGTAATGATCAAAGTGTTACAATTACCAATTTAAGCGAGATTGATATTAATGATATTGACTCATTAACTACTATTTTTATTGGTCGAGATGATACTAGAGTTGCTGATATAAAGATTAAAAAAATGGTTACTTCATTGTATTAAAAAAATGTACTTTAGATAAATGGTATTCATAATTATGATTGTAATATGCCTTTTCTTTTGCACGATAAATCTTTTGAAAAGTTCTTGATGTCTTTTTTAGAATGTGATATATTAAAAAAGAATTCAATAAAAACAAGTGCGAAAGACGTAATGATTGGATGTTTGAAAGAGAATCTTTGGTTGGTGTGAAAAGAGCAAACTACTTTCATTAAGATCACTTTCAAGTTGTGTTTTGTGGATAAGATAAAACCGGTAACGCGTTATAGTTTTGAGGTAAGTTCGATACTTATAAAATAAGGTGGTACCACGAAATGATTCGTCCTTTGTTCTAACAAAGGGCGTTTTTTTATGAAAGGAGAGGGATTATGTTTAAAGAGTTATCAAAAGAAAAGGTAAGTAAAGTAGAAGAAGAAATCAGTAAAAAATGGCAACAGATGAATTTGTTAGAAAAGTCGATTGAAACTCGTAAAAATAGTGAAAATTTCGTATTTTATGACGGTCCGGCAACGGCGAATGGAATGCCGGGACTTCATCACATGTTAGCAAAGTTCTTAAAAGATTCGTTTTGTAAATACAAGACTATGCAGGGTTATCATGTTTTAAGAAAAATCGGTTGGGATACACATGGTTTGCCTGTTGAAGTACAAGTAGAAAAGGAAATGGGATTTCATTCGAAAAAGGATATTGAAGACTTTGGTATTAAAGAATTCAATGAAAAATGTCGGGCTTCTGTCTGGGAAAATAAAGAGGCATTTTCGGATTTAACTAGAAAGATGGGACAGCTTATCGATTTAGATGATCCGTATATCACGTATAAAAATGATTATATTGAAACCGAGTGGTGGATTTTAAAGAAATTTTTTGATGAAGGATATTTCTATTTAGGGCATAAAATTTTACCGTATTGTCCACGTTGTGGAACTGGTCTTGCGTCTCATGAAGTGGCCCAAGGATATAAAGAAGTTCCGACCGATACGGTTATTGTTCCAATGAAAGTAAAGGGGCAAGAGGATACTTATTTCTTAGCATGGACGACGACACCATGGACTTTGATTGCCAATGTGGCTTTGTGCGTTAATCCCGATGTGAAATATGTAAAATGCTTATCCAAAGGCCATCATTTCATTGTTGCCAAAGACTTGATGTCTATAGTATTAGGGGAAGATGCAACCATTGAGGAAGAATACCTTGGAAAAGATTTAGAATACACGGAATATGAACAATTGTTGCCATTTTTAGAAGTAGATAAAAAAGCATTTTATGTCGTCTGTGCATCTTATGTTACGACGGAAGATGGTACCGGTGTCGTTCATATTGCACCAGCTTTTGGACAAGACGATTATTTAGTCGGTCGTAAATATGATTTGCCGGTCTTAAATCCAGTTGGTGAAGATGGAGCCTATAATGCCGGACCTTGGGCAGGAATGGATGTGTTCCAAGCAAACGATGAAGTGATTCGTTATTTGAAAGAGAACGATAAATTATTTAAAAAACAGAGAATTGTCCATGACTATCCACATTGTTGGAGATGTGATACACCACTTATTTATTATGCGAAACCGAGTTGGTATATTGAAGTGACGAAGCTTCGTGATCGTATTTTAGAAGAAAATAAGAAAGTTCATTGGCATCCTTCTTATATTGGTGAGAAGCGTTTTGGTAATTGGCTCGAAAATTTAAATGACTGGGCAATTTCAAGAAAACGTTACTGGGGAACTCCACTTCCACTTTGGATTTGTGAATGTGGTCATAAAGAGATGATAGGATCCCGCAAAGAACTAGTGGAAAAAGCGATCGAACCAATTGATGAAAACATCGAATTACATCGTCCTTATGTTGACGAAGTACATTTAAAATGTCCGAAATGTGGCAAAGCAATGGAACGTGTCAGCGATGTCATCGATTGTTGGTTTGATTCCGGTAGTATGCCATTTGCACAGTATCATTATCCATTTGAGAACAAAGAATTATGGGAAAGTCAATTTCCAGCAGATTTTATTTGTGAAGGAGTCGATCAAACGCGTGGATGGTTCTATTCGCTTTTAGTTATTTCTACTTTTGTCAAAGGTTGTGCTCCTTATAAGAACGTATTAGTAAACGACTTGTTACTCGATAAATATGGTAAAAAGATGAGTAAGTCAAAAGGAAATAAAGTCGATCCATTTGAATTGATCGAAAAATATGGAGCGGATCCAATTCGGTGGTATCTTCCATATGTTTCGCCAGTTTGGACACCTCTTCGGTTTGATGAAGATGGTTTAAAAGAAGTGTATTCGAAATTTTTTAATACGTTAAAAAACACTTATAACTTTTTTGCTCTATATGCGAATACCGATCACTTAGATCCAAGAGAGTTTACGGTGTCGAAAGAGGAGTTGGAAGAGATCGATTTATGGATGCTTTCTCGGTATCATCATTTAGTTCAAAATGTAACTACTTATTATGATGAATATGATTTGACAAAAGTAGTACATGCGATTACCGATTTTGTGAACGAAGATTTATCGAATTGGTATATTCGAAGAAATCGCCGCAGATTCTGGGCCAGTGAATTGGATGCCAGTAAAAAAGCAGTCTATAAGACAACGTATGATGTCCTAATCGGCATTTCTAAAATGATTGCACCGATCGTTCCGTTTGTGTCAGAGGAAATTTATTGCAACTTGACGGAGGAAGAATCCGTACATTTGGCATATTTCCCGAAAGCAGATGAAACATATTTCAACGATATTTTAGAAAATAAAATGGAAATGGTGCGGACGCTTATTTCGTTAGGGCGAAATGTTCGAGAAGAAGTAAGAATCAAAGTAAGACAACCGATTCAAGAAGTAATCTTAGATTATAAAAATGAAACGGTATTGGGAAATCTGGTCGATTTGTTAAAAGAAGAACTGAATGTAAAGAAAGTAACCTTCGTAACGGATTTATCCCAATATATGAATATCGAAGTAAAACCGAATTTTAAAATCTGTGGTAAAATCTTTGGAGCTAATATTCGAGTATTCCAAGAACAATTAAAGAACTTGTCGAAGGAAGAGATTGCTCTTTTAGAACAAGGGGAAGCAATTCATATGACAGTTGCAGATCGGGAAGAAGAAATCACTTCGGAAATGGTCGAAATGAGAGTATCTAGTAAAGAAGGCTTTAATGCTGCTCACGATGGAAACCTATTCATTGTTTTAGATACTACGTTGACGAAAGAATTAGAACAAGAAGGTTTAGCAAGAGAATTGATCAGTAAAGTTCAACAACTTCGAAAGAATAAGGACTTCGATATTACGGATCGAATTACTGTATATTATGATGGTCCACAAGAATTCCAAGAGATGTTGGCGAATTTCAAAGAAATGATTCAAGAAGAGACGCTTGCATTGGAGTTAGTCGAAAAGAAAGATTTAGAAGAAGAGTATCTTTTAAATGGTATCGATGTCAAATTGGATGTCGAGAAAAGAGCCGAATAATCGGTTCTTTTTTCATTTCAATAATTGACGGTTTTAGACTTTGTTCTTCTCTTTGTTTCTGATATAATGTTAAAGTCAAGGAGGATTTATGAACTTATTATTAGCGATCAATTATAAATTTTTTAGTAGAAGTGCGAAAGAACTTGTCCATTTGGTCGAAATGATGGACCATGATCGGGTCGTCGATGGTTATGAGATCATGGTCGATTGTCAAAATAAAATGGAAATGGATTATCTGTTAGAACTTGCTTATCTAGCAAAAGAGCGAGGTTTTCTTTTGCAAGTACATTCTAGTAGTTATGATGATATCGAAATACAGAAAAAGTTTTTAGATGCGGTGGCGGAATGTGCACTTGTCACTGGTAAGACGATTAATATTGTCTATCATCCGGTTACGATGGAGGAAGATGGATGCGAAAGTGTCGCTTTAGAAAAAACAAACTATTTATTAAGTGAATTGTTAAACTATATTTATATGAAACAATATCATTTAACTCTCAGTTTGGAAAATTTGGATCAGCGTTTCGGGGTAACTCGTTTGACGAAAGAGCAGATTGAACCAGTTTTATATAATAATCATGATTTGTATTATACCTATGACTTAGGTCATGAATTTCGGAATCATGGGGCGATTACCGATCTTGATCCAATCGAAGTAGAACGGTTAAACAATGTTCATCTTCATCGTGACGAGTATTATTACAAAGCCCATCTGCCGTTTCAAGAGAACGACGAGGATAAAGAAAATTGGGTCAAGGCGATCGTCTATTTGAAATCACTCGATTATCAGAAGAGTGTCGTATTAGAATATGATTTCTATTTGATGGAAGGAAGTACATATGAAGAACAATTAGAAGATTATATTCATCATGCTACTTTCTTAAAACCGTACTTATCTTAAAGAAACGCTATTTTAGACTTGCATTTTGAAAAGAAATTTAGTATAGTATGGATGTACCTTGTCCCTTGATGTGGATTCTTCCGACCCGTCTTGAGAGAAGGCGAATTAAAATTAAAGGAGGAGAAACTATGGCTTTAACTAGTGAAAAGAAACAAGAAATCATCAAGAAATATGCAAGAAATGAAAAAGATACTGGTTCTTGTGAAGTTCAAATTGCTATTTTAACTGAAGAAATCAATAATTTGACGGATCATTTAAAAGAGCATAAGCATGATTATCATTCACGTCGTGGTCTCTTAAAGAAAGTTGGACAACGTCGTAGTTTGTTGAACTATCTTGCTAAGAATGATGTTACAAGATATCGGGAACTTGTTAAAAAATTAGGATTAAGAAAATAGGCACTTTTTTAAGTGTCTTTTTTTTGATAATAGAAAGATAGTAATGAGGATGGTGTAAAATGAAACAAGTATTTCAATTGAATTTTCGTGGCCGCGATCTTATTGTCGAGCATGGGGAACTCGCGAAACAGGCGAACGGTGCCGTTTTAGTTCGTTATGGAGATACGGTTGTTCTTTCGACGGCAGTCGTTTCTAATAATGCGAATCTGTTATCGGATTTTTTTCCATTGATGGTGCTTTATCAGGAAAAACTATATTCGGTCGGAAAAATACCGGGTGGTTTTATTAAGAGAGAAGGTCGTCCAACCGAAGAAGCTACTTTAGCAGCACGGATGATCGATCGTCCAATGCGACCACTTTTTCCAAGTGATTTCCGTAATGAAGTACAAGTCGTCAATACGGTACTTTCCGTCGATCAGGATAATATTCCAGAAATGGCGGCTATGTTCGGTTCTAGTTTGGCAACTTGTATTAGTAAAATTCCATTTGATGGTCCAATTGCGGGAGTAAAGGTCGGTCGGGTGAATGGAGAATTCGTCATTAATCCAACGGTTGCGCAAATGGAACAATCGGATATTGATTTAACGGTTGCGGGTACGAAATATGCAATTAACATGGTCGAGTCTTCGGCGAAACAGGTGACGGAAGAAGATATGTTAAAAGCGTTAATGTTCGGACATGAAGCGATTAAAGAATTGGTTGCTTTCGAAGAGGAAATTATTCAGGCGATCGGTGTTCCAAAAATGGAATATCCACATCTTGAAATCAGTGAAGAGCTTCGTCAAGAAGTCGAAGATATGGTTGGAGATCGAGTCGATAAAGGATTACGGATCGTCGATAAATTAGAAAAAAATGCTTTTTTAGAAGCAATTCGCGACGATTTGTTAAAAACGTACAAAGAACGTTATGAAGACGCGATGAAGCCAGATGAATTGCAAGAATTGTATACGAAAGTTATGTTGATTTACGAAGATATTCAATATCGTATTTTCCGCTCGATTGTCGTACAAGAACATACCCGTGCGGATGGTCGTAAAATGACCGAAATCAGACCATTATCGACGGCAATCGATTTACTTCCAAGAACTCATGGGTCTGCTTTATTTACGCGCGGACAAACCCAAAGTTTAAGTGTGACTACGCTAGGTGCTTTAGGAGAACATCAAGTATTGGACGGACTTGGAATTGAAGATCAAAAAAGATTTATGCTACATTATAATTTCCCAGCTTTCTCAGTAGGGGAGACCGGTCGTTATGGTTCTCCAGGACGCCGTGAAATTGGTCATGGAGCACTTGGAGAAAAAGCGTTATCTCAAGTAATTCCGAGTGAAGAAGAATTTCCATATACCATCCGCGTTGTTTCTGAAATTTTGGAAAGCAATGGTAGTAGTAGCCAAGCAAGCATTTGTGCAGGATGTATGAGTTTGATGGCGGCAGGAGTTCCAATCAAAGCTCCAGTCGCAGGAATTGCCATGGGACTTATTACGGATGGTGACGATTATCAAATTCTAACCGATATCCAAGGAATGGAAGATCATTTAGGCGATATGGACTTCAAAGTGGCAGGTACTAGAAATGGTATTTGTGCATTACAGATGGACATAAAAATTAAAGGCGTAACCGAAGAGATTTTAAGAAAAGCACTTGCACAAGCGAAAGATGCGCGAATGGAAATTTTAGATGTCATTGAAAAACAAATTAAAGAGCCTCGTAAAGAAGTAAGCAAATATGCACCAAAGACGATGATATTCTATATTAAACCAGAAAAAATTAAAGATGTCATTGGTCGTGGAGGCGAAATGATTACCAAAATTATCTGTGAAGAAAGTAATGTTACGGATGTTAATAATATAAATGCCGTGAAAGTAGATTTAGAGGATGATGGAAGAGTCATTATTTATCATACGGATCAAGATGTGATCGATCGGACAGCGAAGAGAATTCAAGATGTTGCAAAAGAAGTCGAAGAAGGAAAAATTTATACTGGAAAAGTAGTGAAAGTAGAAGATTTTGGCTGCTTTGTAGAATTGTGGCCAGGGTGCGAAGGAATGGTTCATGTATCTCAACTTGCCAAAGACCGAGTAAATAAAGCAAGTGATGTCGTGAAAGTGGGCGACGAAATTGTCGTCAAATCTCTTGGCTTTGATAAACGGGGAAGATTAAACTTATCAAGAAAAGAAGCAATGAAATAGTTGCTTTTTTTTAATGAATATTATGAGTTTCGGCAATATTATGAGTTTCGGCAATATCATCTTGCAAAAGCATTTCGAAAAGAGTATAATAATGTAAAGAGAATAAAGTGAGGTAGCTATGAAGAAGCAGCAAAAAAAATCGTTATCTTTTGAGTTTTTTAAGAAAAGAGTGCGCGTTTCTGTAATTGTCGTAACTCTTCTTTTGGGTGCACTTCTTTTGCTCATTAGTTATAGTTATGCTTTTTATACCATTTCTTATGAAAAGAAAAACGCTTTAACCTTAACAGCAGGCTCGATTTCTTATACATTGACAAGTGGTTCGATGAATGAAAGACAAGAAGTAACGGTTGGGGCAAATTCGATGCTTACGTTTACGGTCAATTTAAAAAGCAACAATGAAATCGATTCCTTGTATCAACTTTATTATAGTGGAACACTACCAAGCGGAGTAACGATTTCTTATAAGACGAGTGTACCCGATGGAGTAATTGAAAAAGGAGCAACCGAAGTAATTGTCTTAGCGATCGAAAATACAAACAGTAGTAGTAAGATAATTACGATTGGTGTACAAGGAGGATTATTAGATAAACCACTAGAACAAGAAGCAAATACAACGTCCATTAAAGGATTGTATCAAGTAAAGAAGCCAACGATTACACTTAATACTACAACGGTTACGATCAATGCAGGAGATAGTTATCAAGTGATGACGGGAGTCAGTGCGAAAGATCCTTACGGAAAAGATATTACGAGTAAAATTAGTTACAGCCCGACAAGTTGGGATAATCATACGATTGGAACTACTAAAATTACTTATCAAGTGACCGATGACTATGGACAGAGTGCAAGTTCTACTCGTTCGATTACCGTTAATCGAGTTTATGTTTATAATTATGAGTCGGATCATTTAGTCACAAATGGATGGGAACAATTTTTTAAGACATGTGATTCTGCTTCCTTTTATCAAGGAGGCTATCATAAGGCAAATTTCATATACGATTATGGAGGTACCACCGATGATTTAATTATGAATGGAATGGTAAAATCATCCCTTTTAGCGACCGAACGATCCATTGTATCTTTAGCTACCAATTATATGATAGATTTATCAAAATATAAACGTCTCGCATTTCGACATGATGTAAAAAATTTAACAACAACTGGTGAATTAGGAGCGCATGTTGGAATTGGCTGTTTTAAGTCGGTTAATAACATTAATCATGCAGAACCAGTAGTCGGAACAGAATTAACTGGTAAAGGGACTACTCCCGGATATTATTATTTTGATGTAAGTAATATTAATACAAGTTGTTACCTAGGATTTTACATTTTTTCGGAAGCTATCGATGACAATACAACTTGGTATGTGTCTATTTCACGAGTCTGGCTTGAATGATAAGCGATAAAATGAGTGGATCGAAAATTTTTACTTTTCGAGATTGGATATAAGAAAAAGAAAAGTGCATTAGCTTTTCTTTTCTTTTTCCAGCGATTTAGTTCTATCTATTTTCCAAAATCCATATAGTTTATTAGGTGATAAAATGAAACGTATCTTTACCGCTTTAGGAGTTATGACTCTAGTATGTTTTAGTTTTTATTATACCGAACAAATTGCTTTACTTGCTCGTAATGCGGACCCATTGATGCAAGAAATTTTAAGTGTCTATGAAGAATACGAAGTTCCAGCGACGGATGCGGTATTGACGGAGCAAGGATTAATTCCCGGTGTCAACGGGTTAAAGGTTGATTTAAATAAGAGCTATTCCAATATGAAGCGACTCGGTGAATTTAATGCTAGTTTATTTGTGTTTGAAGAAGTGACGCCCGAATTTTCTAGTGAGAAGCAATACGATCATTATTTTATTCAAGGAAATGAATCACGACAGTCGGTTTCCCTTGTTTTTCAAGTAGAAAACGATAACTATCTCGATCGTATTTTACAGATTTTGGCGGAAAAACAAGTAGTTGCTACTTTTTTTGTCGATGGAGAATGGGTTGAAAATAAGATGGAAACAGTGTATGAAATGGCAAAAGATGGACACGAGGTCGAAAATGGGGGATACGATGGATCGTATGCGAAAGAATGGCTTGTCTGGACGAATAATTTAATTGAATCGATTACGAATGTTACGCCGAAATATTGTTATACGAAATATCGAAATAACTCGGTATTGGATCTATGTAGTACGTATCGGATGTATTCGGTAAAACCGACTATTTTAACTTCGAACTATCCATTTAATACCGTAAAGAAAAACTTACAACCTGGAGCAATTATCCATTTGGAAATGAATCAGACGACGGCAACAGAGTTGGGTACTTTAATTAATTATATTAAGCAAAAAGGCTATCAGTTTGAAACATTAGCGAGTATTCTATCGGAAAACGGAACGATCGAAAAATAATACAATGTCTTTTTGAACCACAAAAAAAGTAGTATTCAATTCAATACTACTTTTTATCGTTTCTTTTATGAAGTGCAGCCAATGAAAGTATCTGGTAAACATTTTAATGCTCCAACACATTCAAGGTTGAGAGTAAAGAATGAGTCGGTTGACACAAATGGGAACGCATCTGCTTGACTTGTATCTGGATTTGGTGCTAAAACACGGCAAGTGACACAGCAGCCATCGAGATTTTCAACACGGAAAACGCCTGAAAAACCAGTAGTGCCATTTAAAGTGAAAGGCATAGTCCATTGTTCGCCATCCGCGCAACGATAGAATGTCACTGGTCTCGTATTATAACAAGTAATGTTTGGACATGGTCCTAAGAATGGTTTGTCACATCCCTCATTAAATTGGTCTATTTTTTCTCCGCGACGTTGTAGTTTTAAAATGACTTCTAGAATATCTCCGAAGCAACTACATCCAGAAGCAACATGCGTATTTTCATTTGGACGATCATTATTTCCACACATAGCAATTCCTCCTTTCGTAGACAATAATGGGTTGTAGTAAAAATGTTATCCTTTTTTCACTTTTGATCCTTTCTTACGATTGAGTCATTTATTTGGTTCACCAATGAATTGGTTATAAAATCGAAAGAAATGTTTTTTTCGAATGTTCTAGTTGCCAGGAAACATTTTGAACCCCCGCATATCTTGCTAGGAAACGCTATCAACCCTTTATTTATTATCTAATATAGAATATGTAAAGAGCCTTTTTTGGTGTGTTACTTCTACCTATTTTTTTTTGCCTTGTGTTTTCTTTGGAATTCTTTTCAAAACATAGTATAATAATAACAAGTAGGTGATAAAAACATGCGTATTCTATCTTTTTTGCTATGGCCCATATTTCTTTTGTTTGTTTTGGTTATTAGTATTTTTCCAATTCAAATAGCGAAGGAAGATTCGTTAGAATATCTTGCCCCTTTTGAAGTATCTGTTTATGAGGATGCGATGTTATCTGATTTTGTTCAAGTAAAGAATGGAACATTAGAAGACGTTGCCATCGACACTTCTAGCTTGGGTATCCAACCGATTTCTTTTTCTTATCGAGATCAACAAGGAGTGCGGAAAAAGCGGACGATTGGAATTCAGGTGGTCGATCATACGCCGCCTTTGATTTGGTTAAGTAATTCTTATACGGTTGTAAAAGGAACGACTTCTTTTATCGAAGACATTTTATGTGGTGATAACTATGACAAAGAACCGCATTGTTATATCGAGGGGGAATACAATTTAAATGAAGTGGGCAATTATCCACTTTTGTATGTAGCAGAAGATAAAAGTGGTAATGTTGCGAAACAAGAGTTTACTTTAAACGTAATCGAGAAAAAAAAGGGAAGTTCGTCTTCTTCTAAAACGACGACATCTTTTCAAGAGATTTTAAAAAAGCATCAAAGTGAACAGGTAATGGTCGGAATCGATGTATCGAAATGGCAAGGTGAAATCAATTTTGCAGAATTGAAAAAAGCAGGATGCGAGTTTATTATGATTCGACTTGGTTCGCAAGGTGGGGTCTTAAAAGATTCGACGATCGATCCTTATTTTGAAGCGAATTTAAAGCAGGCAAAAGAACTTGGATTCCAAGTGGGAGTGTACTATTATTCGTATGCTTCGAGTACGGAAGAGGCCCGTTTACAAGCGGAATGGGTGTTATCGCAATTGAATGGGGAGAAGCTCGATTTGCCGATTGTATTTGATTGGGAATGTTGGAGTCATTTTCGAACGATGAAGATCAGTTTTTATGACTTAAATGAAATTAGCAATGCATTTTTAGATACGATTCAACAAGCGGGCTACGAAACGATGCATTATAGTAGTAAAAACTATTTAGAAAAGATTTGGACGACGATCGATCATGATGTCTGGTTAGCCCATTATACCAAGGCGACGAACTATCAAGGGGCATATCGAATGTGGCAACTTTGCAATAATGGCCGAATTGCGGGAATCGATGGCGATGTCGATATTGATTTGCTCTATTTGCAAGAAGGAGAATAAAATTCTCTTTTTTCTTGCCCGATTTCTGGTATTATAGTATAATTTTAACTAGTGAAGATAGGTGAAAGGTATGTATTTAAAGGAAATAGAAGCAAGTGGTTTTAAATCTTTCGCGGATAAATTAAAAATTACGCTCGATGATAATATTACTTGTATTGTCGGTCCAAATGGAAGTGGAAAAAGTAATGTTGTCGATGCAGTACGTTGGGTTTTAGGAGAACAATCGGTTAAAAGTCTTCGGGGAGAAGGCAGTATGAGTGATGTTATTTTCTCAGGAAGTAAATCACGAAATAGTTTGAATGTAGCTAGTGTCACTTTGACGTTCGATAATACGGATCATTATTTAAATGTTCCATATGACGAAGTGGCGGTCAAAAGAAGAGTATATCGGACGGGTGAAAACGAATATTTTATCAATGGCGAAAAATGTCGCTTGAAAGACATTACTGATTTATTTTTAGATAGTGGAATCGGCAAAGAATCATTTAATATTATTTCGCAAGGAGAAGTTCAAAAAATATTAAGTAATTCGCCACTTGATCGACGCAGTATTTTTGAAGAGGCAGCTGGTGTTTTAAAGTATAAAAAACGAAAAGAAGAAGCGCTTCGTAAATTAGATCGTACGCATGATAATCTCGATCGGGTGGAAGATATTATTGCTGAATTAGAAGTACAAGTAGGGCCTTTAAAAGAACAAAGTATTCGCGCAAAAGAATATTTGGAAGCAAAGAAGAATCTCGAGGATATCGAAGTTGCCTTAACGGTCTATGAAATCGATTTTATCAATGAGAAATATCAACTTGCCAAGAAAAAAATGGAAGAGTTAAATAATAGCAAGTTGACTTTAGAAGGTCAAAATAGTGATGCGCGGACGGATCAATTAAAATTAGATCTTTTAAAATTGGAAGAGACATTATCGGATTGCAATCGTCTTTTGTTGGAACAAACGCGCACCGAAGAAAAACTACGTGGCGAGAAGAATATGTTGAAAGAGCGTAGTAAATACGATGCGAAAGATGATCGAGTACATGATCAAATTGCCTCTTTAAAAGAAGCAAAGTTAAAGGTCGAAACAGAGGTCGCATTGCTTCAAGAACAAGTTTTAAATATGGAACAAGATCACAATCGGCGGGAAAAGGATCAGTTGACTTACGAACAGAATTTGCGTTTACTCGAGGAAAAGAGACGGGATCTAGAAAAAGAAAGAGCGCTTAAGGACCGGGAACGTTTGGAAAGTATCCATCGTATTCAGATGTTAGAAAATTCCTTGGAAAATGGCAGTGGTCTACCAAATAGTGTGCGAGCAATATTGAATCATCCGAAGTTAAGAGGAATTCATGATGTCATCGGTAACTTGTTTCAAGTAGATGAAAAATATTCGAAAGCGATGGAAATTGCGTTGGGGGCGAGCAAACAGTTTATCGTGGTTGATGATAGTAATAGTGCGAAGGATGCCATTCGTTATCTAAAAGAAAATAAATTAGGACGGGCTACTTTTTTTCCATTGAATGTGATCAAACCAAAAGGGGTCGATTATGAGACACTCGATTTATTAAAGCAAGAAAGTGATTTTATTGATGTCGGTAGTAATTTGATTACGTTCGATAACGAATATCGTAATATTTTCACTAATCAACTTGGTAATGTTTTAATTGTCCGTGATATCGATGCGGCGACGCGAATTAGTAAGATGATAAAGGAACGCTATAAAATTGTCACTTTGGATGGTGATGTCGTTCATGTCGGTGGTTCGATGACTGGTGGTACGATGACTTTTAGTAAAAGTATGATCACGGAGCGAATCGAATTGGAAAAAGGAAAAGAAAAGCGCCAAGAATTAGAAGAAGTCGTCCAAGAGCTGGATCGGAAATGGAATGATCAAGAAAAAGAAATCAGCACAATGGAACAAAAAGTGTACGAGAGTAAAGTGGCATCTTATTTAGCAAGTGAAGAGCTACGAAAGAAAAAAGAAGAGATGGAAGCGAAAAAAGAGTATTTGGAAGAAGTGACTTCCGAATTATCTAGTCTCGGTCATGTCGTCGATTCGTCTTTTTCTAAAGAAGAAGAACGAATTATGAATGCTTATTATGAAGCAATTCAAGAAAAAGAGAAAACACAGGAAGAAATCAAGCAGAAGACCAAAGAGAAAGAGCGGTTACAACAAGTGATCGATGAGTTGGAAGCCAAAAATAAAATGACCCAAAGTAATTTAAAACAGGTGGAAAATCAATTGAAAGAATTGGAAATTTCGACGAATCGGATGGATGTTCAATTAGATCATTATCTTTCTATTTTAAGTGAAGATTATGAGTTGACCTATGAAAAAGCAAAAAGCAATTATCTATTGGTCGATGAAGTGGACGAGGCAAGAAGTAAAGTTGCAAATTATAAAAATCGTATCAAAGAAATCGGAATGGTTAATTTGGCTGCGATCGAAGAATTTGAGCGGGTCAATACGAGATATGAGTTTTTAACCAAACAGAAAGATGATTTATTACACGCCAAAGATACATTGCTTGAAATCATCGAAGAAATGGATCAAGTGATGATCGATGAATTCAAATCGACTTTCGACAAGATTCAAGTAGAATTTAAAAATGTTTTTACCCAATTATTCCATGGTGGAACCGCATCGTTGAAATTGACGGATCCAGATCATTTATTGGAAACCGGAATCGAAATTATTGCCTCGCCACCTGGAAAAAGATTAACGAGTATTTCACTTTTGTCCGGTGGGGAAAAGACACTTACTGCAATCAGTTTATTGTTTGCTATTCTAAATGTTCGAACCGTACCATTTTGTATTTTTGACGAAGTGGAAGCAGCGCTTGATGAAGCAAATGTCGAGCATTTTGGAAAATATTTGGAACACTACAAAGCAAAGACTCAGTTTTTGTTGATTACGCATAAGAAAAAGACAATGGAGTATGCTAATACACTTTATGGAATTACGATGCAAGAATCCGGAGTGTCAAAACTTGTCAGTGTTCGTTTTGAAGAAGGGAAAACAGCTTGAGTGAGCTGTTTTCGTTTGTTATAATAAAAATAGAATCGGGTCGATATATATGACTATTGTAGTAACCGTAAGTAAAGATTTTGGACTTTTGTTTCATCAGCGAAGACAAAGTCAAGATCGTCTACAAAGAGCTAATTTAAAAGCACTTATCGGAAGTTGTCCTCTTTATATGAATGCCTATAGTTATTCGTTATATCAGGACTTTTTTAAGGAAAGTAGTGTTGTTGCCGAAGATTTTTTGGATCTTTGTCCAAAAGATGGGTGGGCTTTGATAGAAGATCAGTCAATTCAAAAATATATTTCAAAAATTGATCAAGTGATTGTATATCAATGGAATCGTAGTTATCCGTCCGATACGTGGCTTGATATTTCGCTTGATTCGTTTCAGCTAGTAGAACAAGTGGACTTTGTCGGATCATCTCACGAGCGAATTACTCGATTGACGTATCAAAGGAGGTAGCAGTATGAAAAAAGTTCCTAAGTTTCTTTTTCTTCTTTTCTTTCTCGTTCTTTTTGGGATAACCGGTTGTTCGTCTTTTGCTCTTCCGGATGAGCCTTCTAACACGCCGAATCCAACGATTGCGGTTCCGGATTATGATGAACAGCAAGTACTCGTATTAAATGATAATATTCCTAATTTTACGGATGAAGAATTATCTCGTACAGTTTTTGAACACTATAGTGATCTTGATGAACTAGGACGCTGTGGGGTAGCTTTTGCAATGATTGGACCAGAGTTAATGCCAACGGAAGAACGTGGTAGTATTGCGTCGATTAAACCGAGTGGGTGGCATACGATTAAATATGATTTTATCGATGGTAAGTATTTATATAATCGCTGTCATTTAATCGGGTATCAATTAACGGGCGAAAATGCCAACGAAAAGAATTTAATTACTTGTACGCGAAAGATGAATGTAGAATTAATGTTACCGTTTGAGAACATGGTAGCAGATTATATCAAAGAGACCGGAAATCATGTATTATATCGAGTTACACCTGTCTATGAAGGGAATAATTTAGTTGCTAAGGGCGTGGAAATGGAAGCAAAGTCGATAGAAGATAATGGAGAAAGTATTTTATTCCATGTCTTTGTTTATAATGTACAAGATGGAGTCAAAATCGATTATGCTACTGGTGCTAGTGAAGCGGTTTTAAATCAGGAAAAAGATTCTGCCAAGGGGGAAACGACAACAACGGAAGAAGTTGAAATTCGTGGTAATGCGAGTTCTAAAATTTATCACTGTCCGAATCAGGCGGATTATGATGAGATGAAAGATTCACCGAATTTAATGATTTTTCATAGTGAAGAAGAAGCTCAAGCGGCCGGTTATCGGAAAGCAAAACGTTAAAACTTGCACTATTTTCCATTTTTTGGTATGATAAGGCACAAAAGTGAGATGGTCTTATGAAATATGTATTAAAGATTGGCGAGAAAGAAACGGCACGATATGTTTTGTTCGAAAAAAACAGTGAATTGTATCGTTTTTTATTATTTTTCGTAAATTGTAATATCGACGAAAAGGATCCAGTACGGTATCGTTGGTTTGGATATCTTTATGGTTATTTGTTAGCAAATATGGAATTTTATCCGATTGTTTCCCAGGAAGAAGCATCGAAATATCCTGTCTTTTTGCAGATTCCCGAAAACGATCCGGCGATTTTATTTTCACAAGAATTATTCTTCAGTCAAGATCATACGAAATCAGAAGAAGAAGCTTATCGAAATGGTTATAGGGATGGCAAAGAATATCGCAAGATAAAATAATATAAATCAGGTGGAATTATCGAATGTATAATATGCTCGAAAAATGGAAACAATTTCCAATTCGGAAATTGTTTTTTTATGATAAAATAAAGGATAGAGTAGAGTTTCTTTTCCTTTAGGCTTGCAAAAATGCCTAGGGGGGGGGGTATAATGATTTATAGAATAGTAGAGGTGTAGCATGAATAAGAAAAAAAGAATGATTTTAATAGGAAGCAGTTTGATGGCGTTGTTATTCGTTACAGTAGGAGTCACGTATGCTTTCTATATCTATCGAGGTCAAGGTCAAAAAGAGAATACAGTAAAGACCGGATCCTTAACTTTTGTCTATGATGAACAACGAGCAGAAGGAAATCAAGTGACGCTCACAAATGCGTTTCCAATGACCGATGACCAAGGAAAAGTTCAAACGGGAGAAAATAATGTATTTGAGTTTCAGATCACTGCAACCACGAAAGGAGCACCTATTTCTTATGAGATCTATTTGACAAAAGAAGAAAGTTCGACGTTATCGGAACAAGTGGTAAAAACCTATTTAACGAAAGTAACGGATAATAGTGAAACCGCAGTGGTAGATACGAGAAATCAAAGAGAGATCAACTTGTATAGTGAACTAGGAGATACCACATTAGTAGCACAAGGGAAGACGTTGTATCAAGAAACGATCCCAGCCAGTCAAGCAACTTATAATCAAACATTCCGGTATCGGATGTGGATCGATGAAGATGCAAGTCAAATGCAAGATGGAGAATGGATTTATAATGGAAAGAGTTTCAGTGTGAAAGTCAATGTATATGCATCCAATGAAGAAATGAGAGCTCCATTAGAAGAAGTATTAGTCTATGAAGATACCACAACGGCAAATGTACCTGAGCTTGCCGAAGGAATGATCCCTGTTGTATATAGTATAACGAAACATGCTTGGGTGAAACAAGATTTAGAGAAAAGTTATGCGTATCAAGAGCAAGTATGGGCGAATGCCGTAACCGTAGTAGAAAATGGAACGAATACGAGAGAGTACTATCAAAGTGCCCCAGCAGAAACCGTTATACCGATGGAAGATATTAATACGATGTGGGTGTGGGTCCCAAGATATGAATACAAGTACACGAATTTAGGAACTCAATACGCTGGAGGAACAAAGGCACAACCAGGAGAGATTCAAATTAATTTTATTTCGAAAGAGACAACAAGTCCAAGTAGTAGCGAATACAAAGTACATCCAGCCTTTACGTTTGGCGAAGAAGAATTAAGTGGGATCTGGGTTGGAAAGTTCGAAACGACAGGAACACTCCCAAGTACCAATTACTGTAGAGATGAAAGTTGTAATGTAAGTACAGTTACGATTAAACCAGGAGTAACCTCTTTAAGAAATCAACAAGTAGCAAGTTTGTTCTATATGACAAGAAGTATGCAGACAAACAATGCAAGTACGTATGGATTTGCAAGTGACAATAGTTATAATATCCATATGGCAAAGAATTCTGAATGGGGAGCAGTTGCTTATTTAAGTCAGAGTCGATATGGAAAATATGGTAATCCGGATTATGAAGGAGTAAACAAAGAGATTTATCAAAACAAATCTTCTTCTTTCATTACAGGAAGTAGCAATGGAACGCCAAGTACCGAAAGTACGAATCCTCAAGTGAGTTATGATACACCTTATTCTGGATATGGGGCATCTACTACTGGAACCATTTATGGTATCTATGATATGAGTGGCGGATCATGGGAATATGTGATGGGAAATTATAATCGATATTCTGGATATACAGCACGAAGTTACACTATAGAGGAAGCGAAAACAATTTTAGGAAGAACAGACAATCAAGCGATTGGAATCTGGAATAGTGGATTTAATGGTCCAGTATATGGAAAAGATAGTGATGGAAGTGAAATGAGTTGGACAACAGGAGTTGAATTTCCAGAAGAGAAGTACTTCGATTTATATACAACTTCGAATGGAACAACAGCATGTAATGGAACATGTGATGGCCATGCTTTAACGGAGACAGCCGGATGGTATAACGATTCCTCATGGATTGTTACGGCATCTAGTCCTTGGTTCGTTCGTGGTGGTGTCTGGAGCAGCACTGCGAATGCCGGTGTGTTCTATTCCAACGTCACGTACGGTATCGCGGGTGGCATCTACGCGTCTCGGGCGGTGTTGGCCCCATATTTATAAAGACACTATTATTCTGAAAAGAAATGAAGTAGAAAAATCATTTCTTTTTCTTTTGCTATCTTTTTTAAAATCAATTATAATAGAGATGAACGTGGAAAAGGTAGTGATAAGAATGAGTATGATACAGATCATGGATGAAGATCTTGCTAACAAGATTGCTGCTGGAGAAGTTGTCGAGCGGTGCATGAATGTTGTAAAGGAATTGGTTGAAAATTCAATCGATGCGAAGAGTACGGAAATTCATATTGATTTGATTGACTCTGGTATTAAAGAAATTCGCGTTGGCGATAATGGAATTGGCATGAACAAGGAAGATGCAGTGCTTGCTTTTTCACGACATGCTACTTCGAAACTAAAATCGATTGAAGATTTATTTCAAATTCATTCTTTGGGATTTCGTGGCGAAGCGTTACCATCAATTGCGGCAGTTTCACATGTTGTTTTAAAAACATCGGATGGAACCAGTGGGACGCTTGTCGAGATCAATGGTGGTAAGTTAGAAAAAGTCGAAGCGACCGATCTTCGTCAAGGGACAATCATTACCGTTTCGGATTTGTTTTATAATACGCCGGTTCGCTTAAAGTATTTGCGCAACCCATATGCGGAACTAGCTAGTATTACGGATTATATTAATAAGATGGCTCTTAGTTATCCGGCAATTAAATTTGTTCTTACCAATAATAATAAAATATTGTTAAATACGGATGGAAGCAATCGTCTTTTAAAAGTAATTCATGCGATTTATGGATTAGAAGTTACGAAAAAAATGGTTGAAATTCATAATGCAAATGACGATTATGAGATCAGTGGTTATATTTCTTATCCGGAGATGATGAAAAACAATCGGAACGCCATTACGATTATGGTCAATGGTCGTGTGATTAAGAATAATGAAGTGATTCGCTACATTTGTGATAGTTATCATACTTATATGCCACCGGATAAATTTCCAATTGCAGTAATCAAAATTGAAGTCGATCCTATTTTAGTCGATGTGAATATTCATCCGACGAAGATGGATGTAAAATTTTCGAAGATCGAGGCTTTAAAAGAGTTGATCCTATCGACTATTTCTAGTACTTTAGAAAAGCTTACTTTAATTCCAGATGCAGGCCTTAAAACGGTTTCAGAAGGAAACACGACAAAGGTTGCCAATTATTATGGAACGTATTCCTTGAGTGATCGTGAATATGATATCGATAAGAAAAATGAAGAGTTTGCTCAATTTGAAAAAATGTCTCTTTCGCTAGAAGTGGCGGAAGATCAAGACACGATTACGAATACATTACAATCCTCTTCGAATGAATCGGAACACGAAGAAAAAAAAGAGCCACGAATCAAGGAAATGTATCCAGTAGGTTTAGTGCACGGTACTTATATTGTGGCCGAAAATGAAGATGGAATGTTTCTGATTGATCAACATGCCGCGAATGAAAGAATTAATTATGAATATTATTTAAAAGAGTTATCGAATCCAACCCCTCATAAAACAGACTTATTAGTACCGATCACTTTAGAGTTTCCGAGTAATGAATGGATCATATTAAAAGAGCATCTTGATTTACTTACCAAAATGGGGTTTGAATTTGAAGACTTTGGATTCCAAACATTGCTTATTCGAACTGTACCACTTTGGTTACCAAAAGGGAATGAAGAGTTAGCGATTCGTAAGATTATGGATATTATTACATCGATTGAAGACTTTTCACTTGCTAAGTTTTTTGATCATGTTGCTGCGACAGTGGCATGCAAGGCGAGTATTAAAGCCAATGATTTTATTACGGAAGATGATATGAGGGTATTGTTGTCGCGATTACGAGCATGTCAAAATCCATTTACTTGTCCACATGGACGACCGACGATTATCACTTATTCGAATTATGAATTAGAACGTTTATTTAAACGAGCTATGTAGGGGGATTTATGAACAAAATAACACCATATGCGATTTCCGAATATCGCAGTGCTTTAAAATTAAGACGGGAACGTTTTACTTTACGTGATTTTTTCGAGGAAAGAAAAGAAAAGAACTATATTGCAGCGAATATGATTGCCTATACGCTCAGTCGATATTATGCAAATGGTTATCCGGCGATTCCTTATGAGTTCACTACTACTTCACAGGATTCGATCTTATCTTTTTTGACGAATTTAAATACGAGAGGGGCCTGTTTTTTATGTGACCCGGAGGACGAGACCATTTATCCAAAAGGGCAACTTCCTTTGTTGGAAGAGAATGGGTTGGCGATTAGTAGTTCGTATTCTTATTTTTTAGAGCAAACGTTACAGGCTAATTTTGGATACTTCCAAAATTTTGATTATATTGGTTGCATAACGGGAAATGTTGATGATCCATATTATCAAATTCAAGTGAAAAGTTGTGATGAGATGATCGAACGTTTGAAAGACAATTTCGGTGACGCTGTACAAATAGGACGCGATTGGGAATTAGTTGATACGAAACCGACGATTTACCATTCGACTGCATTCTGTTGTATAAAGCGGAGTAATCCTTGTGAGTTGGTGAAACGGTATTATGCAAAAAATTAAGAATCAAAAATGCCCGATTTTGGTCATTGTCGGTCCGACTGGAGTCGGCAAAACAGCTCTTAGTATCGCTCTAGCAAAAGCTTTTCAAGGAGAAATTATCAATGCCGATAGTATGCAAGTTTATCGTGGATTGAATATTGGAACAGCAAAGGTAACGGAAAAAGAGAAAGAAAATATACCGCATCATCTATTTGATGTTTGTGATGTCGAAGATTTCTATACAGTATACGATTATCAAAAAGATGCTCGTGAAAAAATACGAGAAATCGAAGAAAGAGGACATACTCCAATTTTTGTTGGTGGTACGGGGTTATATTTAAAAGCAGCATTATATCGTTATGATTTTCAAAAAGAAAGTGTCTATGATGATTGTCGTGATAAAAGTAATGAAGAAATTATGCAATTCCTAGAAGAAAGAAAAGTTTCTCATGAGATCCATATTCATAATCGAAAGCGCTTAATTCGTCTTTACAACCGGGTATTGAATCATAATTTGCCGACCAATAGTGGAAATGAAGTATTATATGATTTTATTTGTATCGGTTTGACAGCACCTAGAGATCAATTGTATCGGCGAATTAATGAAAGAGTCGATCAAATGATTCAAAACGGTTTAATGGATGAAGTACGATCTTTCTATGATCAAAATATTAGAAGTAAAGCGTTGCAGACCGGCATTGGTTATAAAGAATGGTACGATTATTTTGATGGAGACCAGACACTCTCCGAAACGATTGCTAAAATAAAACAAAATTCAAGACACTACGCCAAACGGCAGTATACGTTTTTTCGCCATCAATTACCAGTTACTTGGTTCGAAGTAAATTACAATAACTTTCAGGTGACGATCGATGAAATCAAGACATATTGTCAAAAACAGTTCCAAAATAAAAAGTCACGATAGAAGTGACTTTTTATTTGGCCTCTTGATAAATTGCTGTATCAAAATTATGTTGGTTTGTTTGTAGTTCTTGTAGTTCTTGAGTAGTGATTAAAAAGAAATTATATTCTAGAACATCTTTGCCATTTGTAACAATCGGATCATCCCACGTTAGATCGAGATGAAGCCATTGATCATTTACTTTTACGAGATTCCATACATGGTTTTCACTGGCGATTTTATAATTGGGGATTTGATAAAGATCTAAGAATAATTTCATACTATCCGCATAACCACCACAGATTCCATAACCTTGAATTAGATTTCCATAAGCAGTATCCGACTGATATTTTACTGTTTTTTGGTCGCTTCGATCGCTATCGTAACGGCTGTTATTAATGATATAATCATGAATTAGTTTGATCATTTTTTCGGGATCTTGTTCATCTTGAATCACATCTTTTTGAATCTCTTTTGTTTTTTGTTGAAGGGACCGAATCATTTCGTCCGTATAAGTATGACTGATTTTGATCGTTATTTTACCAAGTGTATCGTATTCCGTCTCGATACTTTTAAAACTGTTGTAGGGATGGACGAAATTATTAATATGGGAGAGTAATACTTGATTGTTTGAGATGTCTTTTACATCTTGGATGCATTCTTTGTATTCCTCGCTACAGTAAAAGACAAAATCGGTTAAACCGCGATCTAAAATAGTGTAATAAATATTCAAGATATCTTGTTTATTCGATGGCGTAAAATTTGTAGTCGACTGTACGAACGAGTAATTTTCCCCTAGAAAATAGTCGTTTTTTTCATTGGCACTTAAAGTGACAGTCTTATCGATCGAGACAAAATGATCGACATAAAACTTCACTAAAGGTTCACGATATAGGCAAGTTAAGCCCAAAATAAGTAACAGCATTCCAGATACAAATAGTTTTTTCATGATTCTTCACCTTATTATCATTATAGCAAAGGAAGCCAAAAAAAAGAAGTAAAACTTCGATTTTACTCCATTGCATTTGTTAATTTCGTCAATCTTGATTTTTCTCTTGACGCTTTATTTTGTTTGATGACACCACCTGTTAAAGCCTTGTCGATTCTTTTTGCCGCAACTTGTAAGTTTTTCTTGGCAGTCTCTTTATCGTTTGCTTTTACTGCTTTTTCGACATTTTTAACAGCAGTTCTCATACTTGATTTTAACACGGTATTGTTTTCGGCTTTTTTAATTGTTTGTTTTACACGCTTTTTGGCACTCTTAATATTTGGCATTTTCTCACCTCACTTTTTGTAACATTTTCATTCTACCAAATAATCCTAAAAAATGCAAATAAAACTGACGTTTTTTGGGAAAAATAATGCTAGGTGAGAAAGATGCATGAAATCGATTTAAAAAAATACCAAGTACGTACCGATTTGATTTTGGATAGTATCGTTCATCAAAATTTGCGGGATCTAGAAAAAAAGGAACGACTTCACGGCAAAATTCGGACGACCGAAGTGTATTTAGATGCTAAGAGTGCCAAGACTTTGGATAAGATGGAAGGGACTTATCTAACGATTAGTTTTATCGATATTACGGACTCCAGTCGCCAAGAACAATTAGGAGAAGTATTAGTCGAAGAACTCACTCATCTTTTGGAACTATCTGGGATTAAAGCGACGGATAAATGCTTTGTCGTTGGTCTTGGCAATCGTGAATCGACACCGGATGCACTTGGTCCTAAAGTAATCGATGATATTTTAGTGACGAAATATTTATTTGACTTCGATCCATCACAAGTATCCAAAGAATATCGCAATGTATCTGCTTTTATTCCGGGGGTAATGGGCTCTACTGGAATTGAATCAAGCGATGTTATTTTAGGAATAATTGAGCGTACCAAACCGGATTTTCTGATTGTCATCGACGCTTTAGCCGCTTCGAATATCGATCGCTGTAATAAGACAATTCAACTGACCGATACTGGTATTCATCCAGGAAGTGGCGTTGGCAATAGTCGAAAAGAAATTTCCAAGGCAACGATTGGAATACCAGTAATTGCGATCGGGGTACCGACCATTGTCGATGCTGTTACAATCGTTTCTGATACGATTCAGTTTATGTTAAAACAATTTAGTTACAACAAAGAAAACTTGCGAAATCATCGCCATAAATTGATCCCCAGTATTCATCGCAATTATTTAAATCATCAAACGAATTTAACGGCCAAAGAGAAGGAACAGCTACTTGGAATGGTCGGCATGTTAGAGGAAGATCAAATGAAATCTTTAATCTTTGAAGTTTTAACACCAATCGGATATAATTTGATGGTAACTCCCAAAGAAGTTGATTTTGTCATCGAAAAATTAAGTAAAGTGATCTCTCGTAGTATCAATCAATGTCTTCATCCCAAATTGCGAAAAGAACTAGAACAGCGTAAATCCGACAAAACCTAACGTCATATTGTGGTATTCTCTTTCATAGAATGAAGGGAGAGTAGATATGAAACAAATGAAATTGAAAAAGAATAAAAAGAAATCTTCGAAAAAAAAGTGGTATATTTTTCTTCTTTGTACCGCGATGGTTCTTACGTTTTGTTATGAGGCCATGATGCATTTGGAATTTAATATATCGAACGAAGAGTTTATTCGTCGGCTACTACAAGATGGGAATCATCATAACAATTCTGTTCAAACAAGTAATAATGTGTTGACGGAAGTATTACAATTTTTTTCGGGGATTAATTTTCAGGATGCCACTTCGATTTTGCAAAAAAACTATCAAGGTTTGACGGACCTTAGTGTAGATAGTGACCAACAGATTAGTCTAGAGGATGCTTCTAAATTGAGTGAATATATTGAAAATCCGTATCCAGACAAGGTTACCACCGATCCCTTGGTTTATATTTACAATACTCATCAATTAGAACAGTACAGTAAAAGTAATATCGAAAGTTATAATGTTACTCCCAATGTGATGATGGCAAGTTATATTTTGAAAGAAAAGCTAAACGATCTTGGAATTTCCAGTTTAGTAGAAGAACAAAACGTGACGGAACTCTTACAGATGAACAATTGGAATTATGCTTCTAGTTATAAAGTGACAAAGATGTTAATGGAAGATGCGAAGGAAAAAAATCCAACTTTAAAATATTTTGTCGACTTGCACCGAGATTCAGTTACAAAAGGAATTTCGACTGCCGAAATCAATGGAAAAAATTATGCTAAAATCATGTTTATTGTCGGTCTTGAAAATCCCGATTATGAAAAGAATTTAGCGATTACGAACGATATCAATGAACGCCTAAAGAAAAAGTATCCTGGTATTTCACGCGGGATTTACAAAAAAGAAGGAAAAGGTGTGAATGGAGTCTATAATCAAGATGTCAGTCCGAATGCAATTTTAATTGAATGTGGTGGATATGAAAATACCATTGAGGAGGTTTTGAATACGATTGAGGCAATCGCCCAAGTATTGGCGGATTATATAGGTGATAACAATGGGTAATATCACGAAGAGCCAAGTGGCAAAATTTTTCCTTGCTTTTTTATTTTTATTATTTATTGGACTTTATTTTACAGCCTCAAATGGTTATTATGAAACGGAAGAACGGCGGAAGACAACATTGACTGAAGAACAAATTGACAAGTTTGAAGAAGATGTTAAAAATGGCAAGCAGATTGATATCGAAGACTATTTGAAATTAAATGAAAAAAATTACGATAACAAAATCTCGACGATCGCCTTAAATTTATCCAAAGAAATCAGTAAAACGTTTGGCAAAGGACTCGATTATATCTTTTCATCGATGGCAAAAGCTGTCAATGAAAAATGATTGTAATTTTGAAAGATGTGTGGTATAATATATTCCACTGAAATTGCGAGGAGATAACAAAATGCAAAATTATACAGTTTATGATATTAGTCAAGCCTTACAGTGGGGCATGAAACCGCTTTTAGATTTTATGTATCCGCCTTATTTAGAACAGTTTTTAATGCCAAAATTGAAGTTGGTAAAATACCGTCAATTACCTAGTACGTTGGCGAGTAATGAGGTAGATGCAATCATTAGAGATATTCGTAGTATCAAACGAATTGAAATTGAAAAACTCAATTCTCAATTTTTGATATCGCTTTATTGCCGAAGTTTACCGAACCCGCTTACCACAAAAAAACATATCTTATTAGAATCGAGCAATGGAGATGCCGCTTACTATCCAAATGAACTGGGATTGCCAAGTCGTATTACGAATTTGCATATTCTACAACAAGAGTTTCAAAGCATGTATTATGTTCTACAGCGAAAAAGTGTGATTCTACATAATCCTTATTTGCTCGATTGTCATGCCCTTGAAGATCAAAATGGTCATCATTATTATTTCTATGAATTTTACCCAGATCGGGTTTATGAATTGCCATTTTTAAGTGAGTTACAACAAAAGGTATATGCAATTCCAAGCGAAGAATTAAAAGAACGCTTTGTTACGGAACAAGAATTGTCACGACATTGTGCATTTAATTCTTTACTCGATCATAATTATTTAAAAGCATCGCAGGAAGAAAAAGAAGACTATTGTAAAATATATCATAAAAAAAGTAAGTTCTCGATTTAAGAACTTCTTTTTCTTTGCGCTTTATTAAGAAATACGTTATAATGTTACTAGTTTGGTGGTGATCAAGATGAAGCAAGAAAACATTCGTAATTTTTCAATTATCGCCCATATCGATCATGGGAAAAGTACTCTTGCCGATCGTATATTGGAAGTGACAAATGCCGTTTCCAAGCGCGAAGCAAAAGAGCAAATGCTCGATAATATGGATATCGAACGAGAACGTGGAATTACGATCAAGTTAAATGCCGTCCAACTTACGTATCAATATGAAAATCAAGAGTACTATCTCCATTTGATCGATACGCCAGGACATGTCGATTTTAGTTATGAAGTAAGTCGTAGCTTGGCTGCTTGTGAAGGAGCAATCTTAGTAGTCGATGCGGCGCAAGGCGTAGAGGCTCAGACACTTGCTAACCTTTATTTAGCAATGGAACACGATCTGACAATTATTCCAGTTATCAATAAGATCGATTTGCCAAACGCCGATATCGAAAAAGTAAAAAAAGAATTAATCGAAGATTTGGGATTTTCGGAAGACGAAATCATTTTGACAAGTGCTAAGACAGGATACGGGGTAGAGGAGTTGGTCCAAGCGATTATCAAACGGATTCCAGCGCCAACGGGAGATCCTAAAGCTCCGTTACAAGGGCTTATTTTTGATAGCTTTTTCGATCCCTACCGTGGGGTTGTCATTTCGACGCGTATTGTCAATGGCGAGTTAAAAGTAGGAGACGAAATTCTACTAATGGAAACAAATGCTACTTACGAAGTAATAGAGCTTGCCGTGATGACACCGAAAGAACAAAAAGTATCGCTTTTATCTAGTGGCGAAGTTGGACATATCATTGCATCGATTAAATCGATTGAAGATGTCCGAGTTGGGGATACAGTCACACTTAAGAGTTGTAAAGCACTCAAACCACTTCCTGGTTACCAACCGATGAAATCGATGGTTTACTGTGGAATTTACCCGATTGACTCAACGAAATTTGATGATTTGCGCGAAGCATTAGATAAACTAAAACTAAACGACGCTTCCCTTGTTTATGAACCGGAAACCTCCAAAGCATTAGGGTTTGGTTTTCGATGTGGCTTTTTAGGACTATTGCATATGGAAATCATCGAAGAGCGAATCGAGCGAGAATTTAAAATTGATTTAATTGCAACCGCTCCATCCGTTATTTATCGAGTGGTTATGACAGATGGGAGCATTTTAGAAATTGATGCTCCAACGAAATTACCAGATCGAGTTAAAATAAAGGAAATAGAAGAACCGTATGTAAAAACGAGTATTTTTACGCCAACCGAGTATATCGGTCCGATCATGGAATTGTGTCAGAACAAAAGGGGCGTGTATCGAGCAATGGATTATCTCGATAAAGAACGCGTCAATATTCATTATGAATTGCCGCTTTCGGAAATTATCTATGATTTTTTTGATCGTTTAAAGTCGACGACGAAAGGATATGCTTCTTTCGATTATGAATTAATCGGTTATCGTGTCAGTGATTTGGTACGATTAGATATTTTATTGAATGGTGAGATTGTCGACGCATTCAGTACGATCGTACATAAAGATTTTGCTTATTCTAGAGGCCGAAATTTGGTTGAAAAACTACGTTCGATTATTCCCCGTCAGATGTTTGAAGTACCGATCCAAGCAGCGATTGGTAGTAAGATCATCGCCCGGGCAGATATTAAAGCAATGCGTAAAGATGTGTTGGCCAAATGTTATGGTGGCGATGTATCACGAAAGAAAAAGTTATTAGAAAAGCAAAAAGAGGGAAAAAAGCGGATGAAGCAAATCGGAGCTGTCGAAGTACCGCAAGAAGCCTTTTTATCGGTACTATCAATGGATGAAAAAGCATAGACTTTTTCTCTTTTTTTTGCTATAATAAGTTATTCAAAAAGAGGGGATTTTATGAAATTGAGTCGAAAACAACAAGAAATCTATGATCGGACGAATGAATTGTGGTATCGTTATGTTGTCGACGGAAAAAATCAAACGGAACTTGCTCAAGAGTGGCATATGACTCATCAGGCAATTTCATTGCACATGAAGAAAATCGAACGATTTCCCGATCTAAAAGAGAAATACGAAGAAATTCGCAGACAACAATATGAGCAGGAGAAACAAGTTTTAAGCATAAAAAAACAAAGACTTCTCCAAAAGAAGCAGCAATTGCTTATGAGTATTGTTGACGATATTTTGCTAACACATGCTTCTTACCTGGAAATTGCTCAAAAATACCATATGGGCTTTTCAACAGTGGCATGGCATGTGAACAATTTTGAGAAAGCGCATCCGGAATATCGCGAAGCACTGCAACAAGTAAGAAAAGAAAATCAGCAGATCGTATCATTCACGCAAGAGCAATCTCTTACAAAAGCAAGACAAGTATTCGAGTATCTGTTGGAGACAGCGGTACCAGTTCGTGTAGCAGCTTATGAATTATATTTTCCAGTTGGAATGTATGAATATTATCGGCAGTTGTTATTAAATTCGAATTGTAGTTCGGATCAAGAACTAGTCTTTTCTGTATCTCTTATGTTAGAACAAGAGCCACAGCGGGCTCCTATTTTGATTCTCCAGAAATAAAAAGGAGGAAAAGTTATGACGCGAGAAGAACAATCCGCTTTAAAAGAACAACGAATTCGAACTATTTGGGAAATGATTTTGAAAGAACATTTGTCAGTTGTCGAGATCAGTAAACGACTTCAAGTAACGAGAGCCTATGTGTACGAGTTATTAAAAGATACTTCCCATTTCGAAGAATTATCTCGTTGGGTAGAAGAGCAACAAATGGACCAAAAATTACAACAGTTTGTCCAAAAACAAAATAAGCAATATCAAAATGCTCTTAAAATATACTGCAAATATTTTCCGTATTACCAGTACATGCGTCTTCATCAGGCTACTTATTTTGAGACGGCCAATCATTTTAACACCTCTTTAGGAGCGATTGAAAATGGAATTCAACATCTAAAAGCTTTATCACCATCGATCTGTGATCCGCTTAGAATTATCGCTCAAAATAATATTCATCATTCCCATCGTCCCAAAGGACGTTATCAAAGAAAAAGAAAAGTAAATATGGTACGTGTTTATCAAACGGTACGCTTTATTTTAGAACATCCGTGTACGTTACAAAAAGCAGCCAGTCTACAAGGAATGACTTATTGGCAAGTACACTACGATTTAAAATGCGCATTGAGTTCGGATGATGTTACTTTGGTAGAAAATGCGACACGAGCGAAACAGATAGCTTTTATGGAACGAAATAAAGAAAAAGAAAAGAGGATAAAAAGTGGTAACTAGTATGTATATTCATATTCCGTTTTGTAAGACGATCTGCTCTTATTGTGATTTCTGTAAGATGTTTTATGATTCGAAGTTTGTAAAAAAATATTTACAATCGTTATCGAAAGAGATTCAAGTAAGTTATCAAAAAGAATCCCTTGCAACACTTTATATTGGAGGTGGGACTCCTAGTTGTCTCACTTTGGAAGATTTAGAAATCTTGTTTGAGACCGTTGATCAAGTAAAATTGCAAGAAGAATATGAATTTACTTTTGAATGTAATATTGACGATTTAACGAGCGAAAAATTACTTTTTTTGAAAAAACACCGTGTGAATCGGCTCAGTATTGGGGTCGAAACCGTTCAAGAAAAGTTTTTCTCGTTTCTCAAACGCTCTTCATCGGAAAAAGAAGTAAAAGAAAAAATCGAGTTAGCAAAAGAAATCGGTTTTTCCAATATTAATGTTGATTTTATGTACGCTTTCCCAAATGAGACACTTTCCGATGTCGAACATGATTTGAATTTTTTCTTATCGCTACAAGTACCTCATATTTCGTTTTATTCTTTAATCATCGAAGATCATACCTATTTATCGTTGCAAGAAGTGAAGGAAATTGATCAAGATCTCGATGCGAAAATGTATCATTTGATTGAGGAAACTTTAGAGAAAAAGGGATATGTTCATTACGAAACGAGCAATTATGCGTATCCTCACTTTGAATCGCAGCATAATTTAGTTTATTGGAATAACGATGAATACTATGGATTTGGACTTGGTGCAAGCGGATATGTGAAATCACTTCGTTATACGAACACAAGAAGTTTAATTCATTATAATAAGGGCTGTTATCGACTCGAAGAAGAAGAAATTTCGAAAAAAGAAAATATGAGTTATGAGATGATTTTAGGATTACGAAAAATGGAAGGTGTTTCTCTTTCCAAGTTTCAAACAAAATTTGGCGTTTCACTTTTACAGGAATATGATATAATGGACTTACTAGAAAATGGATTTCTAGTAATTGAGGGAGATTATATCAAGATTCCGAAAGATAAAATATATGTTGCAAACGAAGTGTTAGTACGCTTTGTTTAAAAGGAGTACTTATGGAAAAAACATTGGATACTGCGAATAAAATTGCTTACTTTGAAACTGAACTTTCTTATATTAAAAATCCGGAATATCGGGAGGATGCTCGCTTTTTGGTGGGGCATCTACCAGATTATTTCTTTGAAATTCAAGCTGCTTCGACTGGTAAGTATCATCCCCGTTATACGCTTGGCGAAGGCGGTTTATTAAGACATACCAAAGCCGCCGTACGAATCGCCTATGAATTGTTTATGGATCCATTGATCGGCAATAAATATACGGCAAATGAACGCGACCTGATGCTAATCGCACTATTAATTCACGATGGCATTAAACTAGGTAAAGATCGCAGCAAATACACCAAAACAGATCATCCTTTGCTAGCTGCACAATATGTCGAAGAAAATAAAGATTCGCTCCATTTTACAAAAGAGGAAATCGAATTTTTAAAAGATGTTATTTCGAGCCATATGGGTCCTTGGAATAAAGATTTTGATGGCAATGAAGTATTGCCGATTCCTCATACAAAGTATGAAAATTTTGTTCATATGTGTGACTATCTGGCAAGTCGTAAATGTATTTTATTTGAATTCGATGAAAATGGTCAAATTATAGGATAAGGAAACTTATTCTTTTTTTTATAAAAATTTATTGACAATTTATATGGAGGTTCTTGGTCAAGTCGTGAATTTCAAAAATAAAATAAAGAATAATCAATGGATTCGAACGGTAACATCATGATATTTTATTGACACGAATATATGTTCTAGTGTATAATGAAGAAGAAGATAGGGGATGTACTTATGAATCAAAAAGGAAAATTAATCGTAATCGAAGGAAACGATTGTTCCGGCAAGCAAACCCAAGGGACTTTATTAGTGGAAAACTTAAAAAAAATGGGATATCCAGCAATTTATTTATCGTTTCCGATGTATGATACACCGACTGGGCGAATTATTGCTGGCCCTATTTTAGGAAAAGAAGAATTTGGTCCGTGCTTCTTTGAAGAGGGGATTGATCTCGATCCGTATATTGCTTCTTTGTATTATGCGGCGGATCGAAAATATAATATAAAGAAAGTACAGGATTATCTCGATCAAGGTTACTTTGTTATTCTCGATCGTTATATTAGTTCGAATATGGCGCATCAGGGTAGCAAGATCGAAGATGATGAAAAACGTTTTTATTTATTTCAATGGGTCGACAAATTGGAATATTGGTTACTTGGTTTGCCAAAACCAGATCAGACAATTTTTCTTCATGTCCCATATAAAGTAACGGTGGAATTACTTTCAAAACGCGGTCATTTGGATATTGCAGAGAAAAGTACGGATAATTTAAAACGCGCAGAGAAAACGTATATTGAACTATCGGAATTATATCATTGGGATCATATCGATTGTGTTAAAGACGAACAATTATTATCGATCGAGGAGATTTCCCAGAAGATTTTAAATAGCGTATTAAAAAAAGAATCGGTATGATTCTTTTTTCTTTTTCATATATTTAGTTGAGGTGAACTTATGAATTTAATTGCCTATCGTGGTCTCTCATCAAAAAATGTAGCATATCATACAAAAGATGCAATTATTTTAGCATTAAATGCAGATTATTTATCCGGAATTTCGATGCATGTGCGATTGACGAAGGATCAAGAATTAGTTGTATATGATGAAGAAGAGTTTCGGATTGGAAACCATTCGTTTGGTTCGATTCAAGATCTTTCCTTAAATGAACTAAGACATTTTAATGTCGGCAACAAAATACAACGTCAGATGATTCCAACGCTCCGTGAAATTCTCGATTGTTATCGGACGGAAAAAATACTGCTATTAGAACTAGCCGATGAACAAGATCGAAATTTTTTGTTCGCCGAACGAGTAGCTGCTTTGCTGAATCAATATCGCAATATTAATTTATTGGTGACGAGCCAATCAAAAGAACTAGTCTTGTATTTACAAGATCTACTAACCACTGGTAAGTTGGGATTAACTTTTACAGATCCAAATGATTATCAATGCCCAATCGCCGTCGATTTCTATCAGATTCCATTTTCGTTTCATGATGCTGAGAAAGTGATGCAAAAATTAGAGAATCATTATGGCATCGTACTAAGTGGTATATCCAATCCAGATGAAATCGTCTCTCTACAAGAAAAATATTCAGAAAATTTCTCGCGACTATTTTTAGTCGCACATAATCTTCCACGAATTATGAATGAGATATAAAAAAAGAAGCTTATTCCTTTGGAGCTTCTTTTTGATTATTCATTTGATCCGCTGTATTTTCTTGATCTTGTTGAGCGATCTGTCGAACAAATTTATTTTGGAGATCTTCGGTGATTTTTTTAAATTCCTCACCGTATTGTTCATCCAAATCATTTTCAATTTCGATCAATTTATAAATTTCTTCGAACGTCGTGAATCCTTCGATTACTTTTTCTAATCCATCTTGTAGAAGAGTGGTGACATCATGCTGATAAACGAGTTCTCGTAAATCCTCACGCTTCATATTTTCATTATTAATGGCATCGCGAATTTCATCATTGATTAAAAGCACTTCTTGAATTGCCATTCGACCTCGATAACCAGAAATACAATGATCACAGTGAATTGGATTGATATCGTAAATCTCAATAACATCTTTATTTAAGACCCGTTTGAATACTTGCTTTTCAAATGGAGTAGTATTTCTTAAAATTTTACATTTTGGACAAAGAGTTCTAGCTAGTTTTTGTGAGATAATACCGGTTAGGGCAGAAGATAACAAATAACGCTCGACGTTCATATCCAATAACCGTTCAATTGTACTTAATGAATTGTTGGTATGGACTGTAGAAAGAACAAGGTGTCCAGTAATGGAAGCACGAACGGCGATTTGCGCAGTTTCACTATCACGAATTTCTCCGATTAGAATGATATTTGGGTCTTGTCGTAAGATAGAACGTAAAACATTTCCAAATGTAAGACCAATTTCACTATTGACTTGAACTTGATTGACTCCTTCGATATTCATTTCGATCGGATCTTCGACTGTGATAATATTCGTCGTCTCTTTGTTTAGTTCCTGAAGCATCGAATAAGTAGTGGTACTTTTACCAGAACCAGTCGCACCGGTTACTAAAATAATACCATTTGGAGTCATCATCATTTTTAACACTTTTAAGAAATTTTTACGAGAGAAACCGAGTGCTTCGATTCCTGATAAACTACGACTGTAATCGAGAATACGAATTACTACTTTTTCACCTTCGTTTGTCGGTAGAGCAGATACACGCATATCGAGGTCAACACCATCGATTCTTCCTTTGATGTCCCCATCTTGTGGCAATCTTGTTTCGGTAATATTCATATTTGAAATCAACTTAATACGAGTAATTAAATTTCGTTCGTATTCTTTCGGAATAACAGTATGATCACGTAGATCCCCATCAATTCGGATTCGAACCTTCAATCCTTCTTCGATCGGGTCAAAGTGAATATCACTGGCACGTGATTTGACTGCACTGACAATAATCTTATTTACTAAATCGACAATTGGTGTATTTGCTAAATCGTAAGTTACCATTTGTGTCCCGTTCATGTTCATTCCCCTTTAATCTTTTTTTATTTTTCTCTATTCTTTTATACTAATTTAGTATATAATAATTTTATAAGATAGGCAAGGAGGAAGTGGAACTTTTGTGAAAACGAATCGTCAAAATGGTTTTTTATTAGTAGAAACTTTAATTGTCACAGTCTTTGTGATGACATTGTTTTTATTTATCTATCGTAATGTCGTTCCATTGGTCGGTGAATACACACGTCGCGAAAATTACGACGATATCGATAGTGTTTATGCGGCATCTTTAATCCGTAATCTTATTTTATCGGATGGAAATTATGATAGTTTAGTAGCAGGTATCGATAACGAGCATCCTTATAAAGATATTAGTGACTGCAATTTATATCAACAAAAAAACTTGTGCAATGCATTGAAAGAACAATTGAACATTACGCAAGTGATTGATGAGAATAATAATGTGGTGGATGGAAAGATTTATCTATCCCGTTATGAGTTGACTCGCCTGAAAAGACAAGTAAGTGAAGGAACGATATTCAATAATAATACAGAACGTGGCATCAGAGAATACATTTCTTATTTGCCGAATTATACTTCGAAAGACTTAGTCATCGGCTATCGAGTGATCATTGTTCGAAATACTCGAGTTGGAGATGACTTAGTACCAAAATATGCAAATATCGAGGTGGTGAAGTGATGAGAGCATTAAATAAGAAGGGCTTTACCTTGATCGAAGTAGTATTGAGTTTCGTTTTGATTACGATCATTTTAGGTGAGTTAATGGTGATTGTGATGAATTACCAAGGACGAGCAAACGAGGAACAATTACGAAGCGATTATATGACTTTAAAAAATTTGGTTACAAAGGATGTCCAAACCGATATTTTAAAGTTGAAATTACAAAGCGCAGAACGTTGTAATGGAACGAATGATTGTGTGGAATTGACCTTTGCGAACGGTGAGAAAAAACAGTTATTAGTACACAACGTGCAGACTGCTCAAGAAGTGACGAACAAATATATTCAATATGGCGATAGTAAATATAAAATCAGAGAAGATTTTCCGGACGATAAAGACAATAATTGGAAGTTAACGCATCAAAGTGTCGATGTCAATGCGGGTAGATTATTAGAAAAGATAGAAGTAGATGGAAGAGTTATTTATTCGTTTCGAATTTCTCTTACAAGTTCGTATTTTGTAGATGACTTTGGCTTTCATATTGTTACAGTAGTCTAAAAAGACTCAAACAGCCATATAATAGAAGACAAGATATGCCACCATGAAGTAGTCGAGCGACGAAAAATGGAGCATATTTTATTTTGCTATCACCGATGATACTGTATACTTGCATGTGTACCGATAAACCGCCAAAAGATAAGAAAAATGTGATGAGTAAAGCAATCCAAGTAGTTGGAATCATCAATTGACTGACCGCATAAATACCTTGGGTCATTTCTAAAATCCCGGAAAATAGGGCAGTTTTTGTGGAAGAAAGCGGAATCCAGGTTCGAAAGAGTGAGGTAATCATCAAAAAGAATGTGATGACTCCTAGCATTAAAAGTAGCGTTTGAAAGGTATGAAATGTTGCGTTTTTTAAAACCGTCCCAAAGCTTTGATGATTGCTAACTCTATAATTGTGCATTTTGATAATAGCAGTTCGGAAATCCGTTTTATGGCTAGGGATTGATTGCTTGGACCGAAAAAGAAAGCCGATGATAAAGTTTGTGATATAGTGACAGAATAATATTAAAATTGCTAATGATTGATTTTGTAATAATATGGTACCGACGGTTCCCAAAATAAAAAGAGGATTAGAAAAGTGCGTAAAGGTAATGAGATGATTTGCTTCTTTCGTCGTTATCTTTCCCTCGTCTAACAAACTTCTTGTGTATTTCGCTCCACTCGGAAAGCCTGAAATCATACTCATCGCAAGGACGAATGCACATTCTCCTCCGAGATGAAATATTTTGTTCATAAATGGCCGGAATAATTCGCCTAAAAATTCTACGATTCCATATTGGATCATCAGTTCGGATAAAAAGAAAAATGGAAATAAAGAAGGAATCAATTGATTCATCCATAAAGAAACAGAAAAACGAATCGATTCGATAATCGTCTGTGAATTCGTGAAGACATATAAACTAAATACAAACAAAACAAAGGCTATCAGAATACTTTCTATTTTTTTGTTCATAAAAACGCTTCTTTCATGTTATAATGAATTAGATATAAAGGATTTGATGACATGTTTAATAAACTATATGAAAAAACCAAACGATTTATCATCGAAAATTACAAAATACTAATCGTCTATCTTGTTTTATTTGCGATTATTTTATGGCCTGTCCCATATTATATTTATACAGGAGGCGGAACTCTCCCGGTTAATTCTAAGATTACGATCGATCAAGAAACGGAAAGTGCCGGCAGTTTTAATTTGGCATACGTTTCGGAAATTAAGGCGACTGTCTCGACCTATCTTTTAAGTTTTCTTTTTCCGAGTTGGGAACGGGTGAAAGTAAGTGATGTGACGATCAGTGATACCGAGACAACAGAAGATGTGATGATACGCGATCAAATTTTTTTAAACGATGCGAATCAGAGTGCAATTAAAGTAGCTTATGAGAAAGCCGGTAAAAACTTCACGATCGAAAAGGAGGTAAATCGGGTGATTTATCTCGATCCACAAGCCCAGACAACTTTGAAAATAGGGGATACCCTATTAGCGGTCGAAGGGGTAACGGTTACTGATACAACGGAATTGAGAGAGTTCGTGAAAACGAAAAAAAAAGGTGACTTGTTGACATTAGAAATCGAACGTGACGGAGAAAAAATGCAAGGAACAGCAACGGTTCAAGAAATCAATGGAGAACTTCTATTGGGAATTTCTTTTTTAAAAGAGTACATTTACAAAACGGATCCTAATTTAACACTTCATTTTTCAAGTAACGAGTCTGGTCCCTCCGGTGGCTTGATCATGGCTTTGTCGATCTATGATAAGCTAATTCCAGAAGATTTAACGCACGGTTTGAAGATTGTCGGTACGGGAACGATCGATAGTGATGGAAAGGTCGGCGAAATCGGTGGTGTTCGATATAAGCTAAAAGGCGCGGTTTCACAGAACGCAGATATTTTTCTCGTACCAAATGGTGCCAATTATGAAGAGTGTATGGAGTTAAAAGAAAAAAACAATTACGATATAAAGATCATCGGAGTATCTACTTTCGATGAAGCGGTTCAGGCGCTAGAAGAGCTTTCTTAGTTCTTTTTTTGATTTCGTAGTATAGAATAAAAATAGGTGAAGAATATGAATTTGCGTTTAGTGTTTTTGGATGACGTCGGTTATCTCGATGATAGTTTACTAGAGCTACAGGAAGTAGCGAATAATTTATTTATATTAAAAGATGCACCGCTTAGCATTCGTACACGCATCGATATCTATGAAATGTTACATCATTGTTATTTGTGCTATAACTATGATCTATTGTTAAGTAAAAATGTTCCAATCAGTGAAGAATATGTCGTTTCCCTACACGATAATGGTAATGGTACTTATTCTCATCTTGATAAGGAACAGGTAAAAACTTATCATCCATCGTCATCGAATCGTTTTGCAAAAAGACAAATCAAGTAGATTCTTGTCTTTTTTTCTTGATCAAGTTATGGTAAAATATGGATAGAAAAAGAGTGATAAAAATGAAACGTAGTGAAGTAGATCGCAATCAGTTGTCTCCAATGATGAGACAGTACATGGAAATTAAAGATAAATACGAAGATAGTATTATCTTTTTTCGACTTGGCGATTTTTATGAAATGTTTTTTGAAGATGCACTGACAGCATCGAAAGAATTAGAGCTTGCCCTTACTGGAAAACAGGCAGGACTTGCTGAACGCGTTCCGATGTGTGGAATTCCCCATCATTCCTATCAAACGTATTTGGACAAGCTTATCGATAAAGGCTATAAAGTGGCGATCGCCGAACAATTACAAGATCCAAAAGAAACAAATGGTATGGTCGATCGCGATGTCATCCAAGTTGTTACCAAAGGAACACGACTCGATTATTCCCTATCTGAGAAGGATAATAATTTTATCGGTAATATTTTTGATTTTGAATACTGTTATGGGGTTAGTTTTACGGATATTTCGACTGGCCAATTCTACATGATGTTTCTAGAGCACGAAACGGAGCAGTTGCTACGGGAGATTGTTAATCGCAATATGAAAGAAGTAATTGCAAACAGTAAGATCGATCGGGAAATCGTTCGTGTACTTCGGGAAAATTACAGCGTGATGGTAACGATTCAAGACGATATTTATTCCGCGAACGATTATGATTTTTTATTTGAAAAGATTCAAGATATCCGAATTATTACGACGGTCCGTCATTTACTTGCTTATTTAGCTGAAACCAAAAAAGGAAATTTGGCGCATTTGCAAGCAATTGAAATGATCGATGTAAATCAATACTTGGAATTCGATATTCACACGAAGAAAAATCTAGAATTAACGGAGACTATGCGGCTTCATGAACGGACCTTCTCATTGCTATGGCTTTTAGATAAAACGAAAACAGCCATGGGAGGCAGACTTTTAAAAATTAATATCGAACAGCCTTTACGAGACCGCAAAGAAATCGAACGGCGTTATCAGATTATCGAGACTTTTTTAACGGAATTTATTTTAACGGAAGAATTGCGCAAAGAATTGGAACCAGTTTACGATTTAGAACGGTTAGTAGGTCGAATCAGTTATGGTAATTTAAACGCCCGAGATTTGATTCAGTTACGTAATTCGCTTGCTCATTTGCCAGCAATTCATCGTTTGCTAGAAGAATTACACTACGATAAAAATGTCGAGGAGTTAAACGAACTATATGATTTGTTACAAAAATCGATTAATGAAGATGCTCCAATCGGCGTTCATGAAGGCGGTTTGATTCAAAGTGGTTATCATCAAGAGTTAGACGAACTTCGTAAAATTCGGAGTGGTTCCAAGGACTTTATCGTACAAATGGAAAACGATGAGAAAGAACGAACCGGAATTCGTAATTTGAAAGTCGGTTATAATAAGGTATTCGGTTATTATATCGAAGTAAGTAAAAGCAACATTCCGTTGATTAAAGAGGAGTTTGGTTATGAACGAAAACAAACCTTGGTCAACTGTGAACGCTTTATTACGCCATTATTGAAAGAAAAAGAAAATATTATCTTAGGCGCCGAAGAGAAGATTATCAATTTGGAATATCAGTTATTCATGGAAATTAGAGAACAAGTAAAACAATACATGGGGCGCATTCAGAGAATTGCGAAAGTAATTGCCGAAGTGGATATGATGCAAAGTTTGACGAAAGTGGCGGAAGAAAATAATTATGTAAGACCGACCTTAACGACGGAACGAATCATCGATATTCGCGACGGAAGACATCCGGTCGTTGAAAAAGTAAACCGCATCGATTATGTGCCAAACGATATCGTCATGGGTAAAGATACGAATATTTTATTGATTACTGGTCCCAATATGGCTGGAAAAAGTACTTATATGAGACAAGTTGCAATTATTGTGATTATGGCTCAAATAGGTTCTTTTGTACCGTGTAAAAGTTGTACCATTCCACTATTCGATCAAATCTTTACGAGAATTGGGGCGAGTGATGACTTAGTCAGTGGGGAATCTACTTTCATGGTGGAAATGAAAGAAGCGAATCGGGCCATTCAAAAAGCAACGGAAAACAGCTTAATTCTATTTGACGAACTAGGACGTGGAACAGCCACTTACGATGGAATGAGTTTAGCCCAGGCGATTTTAGAGTATATTCATGATAAGATTAAAGCAAAAACATTATTTTCGACTCATTATCACGAGTTAACTGCGCTTGCATCTACTTTGCCAAACTTAAAAAATGTACATGTTTCGGCGATTGAAGAAGACGGTAAGATTACTTTCTTGCACAAAGTGAAAAATGGGGCAGTAGATAAAAGTTACGGTATTCATGTAGCATCGCTTGCTCAATTACCAGCTTCCTTAATCAAACGGGCGGAAGAAATCTTAAATATTTATGAACATAAGAATCAAAAACAAGAAACATTTACTCAAACCTCTTTGTTTTTCGACTTTGAAGACGAGAAGAAAGAAGAACCGACATCAAACGAAGCTTTGGAAAAATTGGAAACCTTAAATCCGTTGGAAATGACTCCGATGGAAGCACTTAGTGCCTTGTTTGAACTAAAACAGATGCTAAAGAAAAAATAGATTTTGATTGGAAAAGAAAAGGGATTTGCTCGACTTTTCTTTTTGTTTATGATAGAATTTAAGGGTAGGTGAGACGAATGAAAAACAGAAGTGAATTACGGGAAATTATTGTAAAAGTACTGTATCAAGTATATATATTAGAAAATACGAATTTGAGTTATGATATCGCCGGATTAGAGAAAGAATTACTCGAAGTTTCCAATGACTTTGTCGATCAATGTGTACGTGGGGTCATCGAACATCAGAAGGTGATCGATCAACTTGCCAATAAGTATTTAGATGGTTGGAATATCGATCGGTTAAGTAAAGTCGATAAAGCGATTTTATCGCTTGGTATTTATGAGTTAAAATTCACCGATACACCGAGTATTGTAGCAATTAATGAAGCGATCGAACTATCGAAACGTTATAGCGATGAAAAGGTTACGAAAATGATCAATGCGGTTTTGGATCAGATTTATCATAACGAGGAAGAAAATGCAAGATAAGTATATTACAGTTACACAGTTAACCCGTTATATTAAATTTAAATTAGATAATGATGAAAATCTGATGCAAGTATTTTTAAAGGGTGAAATTTCTAATTTTAAGGCACATACTCGCGGTCATTACTACTTTACGATTAAGGATGAATTTAGCCGCATTAATGCGATTATGTTTGCGACGAACGTGAAAAAATTAAAGTTTTTGCCACAAGACGGAATGAAAGTGATGCTTACTGGTCGTATTTCAGTGTATGAAGCAAGCGGAACCTACCAGATCTATGTAAATGATATGATCGAAGACGGTATTGGTAACTTGTATGTCGCATATGAACAGTTAAAAGCAAAACTAGAAAAAGAAGGATTATTTGATCCGAGTCATAAAAAAAGAATACCGAAATTTCCAGAGAAAATTGGAATTATTACAGCACCTACCGGAGCGGCCATTCGCGATATTTTATCGACGATCCAAAGACGTTGGCCAATCGCGGAGACTCTTTTATTTCCGAGTCTTGTGCAAGGCGCAGCGGCCGCACCATCGGTAGTACGGCAAATCGAACAGGCGCAAGCATATGATTTAGATGTTTTAATCGTCGGCCGTGGTGGTGGGTCAATCGAAGATCTATGGTGTTTTAACGATGAAAACGTAGCGCGTGCCATTTATCATTCTCGAATTCCAGTTATCAGTGCGGTCGGTCATGAAATCGACTTTACGATTGCGGATTTCGTAGCAGATTTAAGAGCTCCAACGCCAACCGGCGCGGCGGAGATGGCAGTCCCAAATCAAGATGATTTTTATCAGTTTTTATTACAATTAAAATTACGGTTGAGCAAACGAGTTCATGCCAAAATCGAAATGGAAAAAGAACGTCTCGAACGTTTTAAAGAAAGTTATGTTTTAAAAAATCCGTTAGCCATTTACGAAATAAAGGAACAACGGTTTGATGCTTTATTTGAACGTGGTGTTCGAATTATTAAAACGTTACTTACGAATGCTCGAAATCGACTTTCGACATTGGAACAAGCTTACATTTTTCAAAATCCGGAAAAAATATACGAAGCAAAACAAGTTGCGTTTCAAAATATCTTAACGAAATATCAACACGTCAGTCATACTTTTTACAATGCAAAAGAACGTGATTTCCAAGTGTTACTTTCGAAATGCGATGCATTAAATCCGCTTTTGACTATGAAACGTGGTTATACGATTACTCGGCAAAACGACCATGTAATTCATTCGCTTCAAGAAGTCGATCATAATAAAATTCTAACGATCGAATTCCAAGATGGAACAATCGATACAAAGGTGGTGAATTCGAGCAATGGGCTTGATCACAAAACGAAATGAATTAAATGAGGAAGATAATAATCTTTATTTTGAATACAGTCAATCGATTCTTGAAAAACAACAACGCTTGAACAATCCCGATTTATCTTTTTCCGAAAAACAGAAAATTCAAACCGAGATTCAAGAATTATATATGAAACAATTGTCTTTACAAGGAATATTAAAAGAAGGAGGAACAAAACATGAGTAATAAAAAAGAAGTTAGCTTCGAAGAAAATCTCGCTCATTTAGAAACGATTGTCAAGGAATTGGAAAGTGGGACAATTCCGTTGGATGATGCGATTCACAAATTCAATGAAGCGATGAAAATTGCCAAAGAATGCAATGATAAATTAAAAAATGCGGAAGAATCCGTGAATAAAATTTTAAACGATGATGGAACGATCACTGATTTTAAAATCGAAGAAAACTCATAATAGGAGTTTTTTTCTTTGGCATAAAATATCGATAAAAAACCAAACTAAAATAGTAAATTTAAAAAATTGATTTGTTTGTCATTTTTAGTATGTTCTTCACTTCAATTTTAAAAACCGTTAATTATTGGTGATACTGGCATATTTTTCATTGGTTGGAAGATATCGATTCGGCCATAATAATAATGTAGTCTGTTGGGAGATGAAGTCATGAAAAAGGCAAACTACAAACTACAATTTCTCTTTTTTCTTCTTTTACTTTGCATTCCGATTAAAGTTTTTGCTTATTCCAATGAAATTATTCCCGGTGGAGAAAATATTGGGATTCATCTAAATACCGATGGAATTGTCATTGTTGGCTTTTATGAAGTAAATGGAACTTATTTAGGACAAGATGCCGGCCTTGCTTTAGGAGACCGAATTACGAAAGTAAATGGGAAAGAATGTACGACGATTGAAGAGATGGTTTCTCTCTTAAATGCGAGTCCTGATTTCAATCGCGTAGTAATTACTTTTAAACGAGATCAACAGGAAAAAACAACGCATTTAAAATTAATTGAAGATGAAAACGGTGTTTACAAAACAGGACTTTATGTAAAAGATCAAATTAATGGAATTGGAACACTTACGTACATTGACCCAAATACGAAGATATATGGCGCCCTAGGACATGAAATTGCTGACAAAAACACCATGCAGAAAGTCGAAATTAAAGATGGTCATATTTTCCGATCGGAAGTAACGAACATTACCAAAAGTGAAACAGGTTCACCTGGTGAGAAAAATGCAAAATTTTACAATGATGAACGCTATGGCGACATCAAAGAAAATGAAGAATCGGGAATTTTTGGCACTTATCAAGAACAAATTCCTCAAACAGACGCGATCGAAGTTGGAAAACCAGACGATGTCACGATTGGGGAGGCTGAAATAAGAACGGTTCTATCTGGAAATACCGTTGAAAATTTTAAAATTAATATTTTAAAAATCGATAAGAAAAGTGCTACGAAAAATATTCTATTTGAAATTACCGATGATCAATTATTGAATCAAACTGGTGGTGTCGTACAAGGAATGAGCGGAAGTCCAATCATTCAAAATGGTAAAATTATCGGAGCAGTTACTCACGTAATTGTAAACGATGCGAAAAAAGGATACGGAATTTTCATTACGACAATGTTAGAAGAAGGAGAGAATTAAGAGACTTAGGTCTCTTTTTTTCAATTGACTTATCGTTAAATTATTTATATAATAATTACAGAATAGGAGGCTAATTTATGGAACAAGATCCAAATACAGTGACAAATCAAGAAACGACAGAACCAGTTGCACAGACTGTAGAAACAGTAGAACCGGAAGAAACACCAAAAAAGAAAAAGAAGAAACATCATTTTATTCGTAACTTTTTCTATATTTTATCAACAATTATCGTTTTCCTTTTATTAGCAAACACTGCCCTTGCAGTTGTTAACTTCATCCAGATCTCAAACGATAAAGAACCTTATCTCTTCACTGATGTTGTTTCAACCGAAGAAAATGGAGTAACGAGAAACGATTATAAACAAGGATTTTATCATATCGTCGAAGAAAAAGAAGGAACCAATCTTCGTTACATGTTAAAACCATTCTTTTTAAAATAAAATAATAAAAAAGACTTTCAATGATGAAAAGTCTTTTCTTATACAAAATAAATAACGATTCCAACGATGAAACTTGCCACCATAATTAATGTTAAACAAAGAGCCATAACCTTTGTTGCTTTTTTACTCATTTTTATCCACCTCATTTTTGATTATACGTAATTTTTCTCATTTTGTAAATCTTTATTTCGATTTTGGTATAATTGTAATTTCACCGAATAGAATGAACTAGGTGAAAAAGAAATGAATCAAACAATGAAGCAAGCAAAAGAGCATATTAAAAGACAGAAAAAAGCATATTTATTTTTAATTATATTACTAGGACTAGGTTTAATTTCCGGAATTGTTTTTATTTTCTTTTTATCCAAAGAGGATAGTGCGATGGTAAAAGAACAATTACGACTTTTTTTTGAACAGATGAAGAACTTGGACAACCTTAATTATCAAAAAGGATTTCTAAATAGTATTACTTCTAATTTTCTATTTGCCGGATCGATCTTTTTTCTTGGAATATCGATTATCGGATTGCCAATTGTATTATTTTTACTTTTTATGAAAGGATTTATCACGGGTTTTTCCATTTCCTCTATCATCGCAAACTACCAATGGAAAGGCATTTTAGGCACCGGTGCTTATATTTTCCCACATCAGATTATAAACCTCGTTATTTGGCTTCTTTTGACCTTTTACGCAGCTTCTTTTTCGATCAAATTGTTTTCTTGCCTTTTTTTAAAGAAAAACATTAATTTACGAGAAGCGATGAAAAAGTTTTTAAAAATATTTTTGATCTGTATTATCGGTTTAGCAATCTCAAGTATTATCGAAATATTTGTATCGCCATTCTTATTGCAGTTATTCGCACAGACAGTCGGATAAAGTAAATGAATAAAATTCATAAGGAAAAGGGAAATCCTTTTCTTTTTTTTCTTTTTGGGCTATAATGAAATAGGTGAAGTTCATGACAAAAGTAATTATTGGAATTTCAGGTGGCGTAGATTCGAGTGTCGCAGCACTTTTATTGCAAAAAGCTGGATATCAAGTAGAAGGATTGTTTATGCGAAATTGGGATACTTCTATCAATGGTGATATTTTGGGTAATCCGGATTTAAACAACGATATTTGTCCGCAGGAAAAGGATTATAACGATGCCAAAGCAGTCTGTGATAAATTAGGAATTCCACTTCATAGAATTGATTTTGTAAAAGAATATTGGGATTATGTATTTACTTATTTTTTAGACGAATTAAAAAAAGGACGAACTCCCAACCCAGATATTATGTGTAATAAATATATCAAGTTCGACTATTTTATTCAAGAAGCGAAAAGACTAGGCGCTGATTATATTGCGACCGGCCATTATGCGAAAATGCAAGATGGCTATTTATGTCGTAGTAAAGATCAAAATAAAGATCAAACTTACTTTTTATCGCAACTTTCGAAAACGCAACTCGATCATGTGTTATTTCCACTCGGAGATATTACAAAGCCGGAAGTGCGAAAAATGGCGGAGGAAGCAGCTCTACCGATCGCTCATAAAAAAGACTCTACGGGGATTTGTTTTATTGGAGAACGCAATTTTAAAAACTTTTTAAAAAATTATCTACCGAATCAACCAGGCAAGATTGTCGACATTGAAACGAAACAAGTGTTAGGTAACCATATCGGATTAATGTATTATACGATTGGGCAGAGAAGGGGACTTGAAGTAGGAGGAACGGATGATCGTCTCTTCGTCGTCGGAAAAGATTTAAAAGAAAATATATTGTACGTCTGTGAAGGAGAAGATAATCCGTATTTATATTCGAATGGTTGTTATGTCGAACAAGTGAATTTTAATTGTGATTTAAGACCCCAAAAATGTACGGCTAAATTCCGCTATCGTCAACAAGATTATGCCGTTGAAGTGGAATATTTAGAAGATGGAAGGCTTTATGTATCGTACGATGGAATTAAGGCTGTAACGCCGGGACAAGCATGTGTGCTTTATCTAGAAGAAAAGTGTCTAGGTGGTGGCATTATTCAAGAAGTCTGTAAAGATAAGAAAAAATTATGGTATTTATTGTAAACTAAAATGTCAACTTTACTATTGCAATTCAAAGTTTATGCGTGATAGAATGATATTAGGGAGGTCATTGAGATGAACAATCTTAATCAAGTATTATCCGAATTGGGTATTTCAAAAGTACGTCTTGCCAAATATTTAGGTGTTTCAAGACAAATGTTATACAATTATTTAGCTCAGCCAAGTCTTGCTGAATGGCCGAAAGAAAAAGCAATGAAAATCCTTTGTTTATTAGGAATTAAAGAAGAAAACGAGCTTGCTAACATTCAAGTAGACGGCGCTTACGTGATCGAAGTGGAAAGTCGTCTAAACGAAGGTGTAAAAGATAGTTCGAATCGTGAAATTTTAGCCGATTTAAAGGGCTTTAATAAAAAAGAACAAGAGATTCTTGCCAATATTATCAATTTGTTAAAGAGTAAACTACAGGATGATAAAACGAAAGATACGTATCATATGTACTGTTATCTTTACCATTTTTTACAGTCAACAGAAACGACAAAGGAATTAAAATATATTTTAGCATATTTGTCAAAGTCACTTGGGTTTACCGATCCAATGGAATTTGTTTTTAATGAGGGACAACAATTTATTTTTGAAAGTATTATGTTCTCTGCAATGACTTTATATAATAATGGGGGAGCTTCAAAGTCTAGAATTGCAGATACCCATAAACGATTTGTCCAATATATTGAGCAGAAAAAGGAAGAAAAGTTAAGTCGTACGCAGGAATTAACCGCTGCGACCGTACAAGCTTTAAAAGAGTTAGGGTATACTTCTCTTACCGGTGATAATGCAAAAGAAGTATTAGATAAAATTGCAGAAATTCAATCGCGTGGCGTTTAATAAAACCAAAAAAGAAAGTAGGGGAGGAGTCCCCTACTTTTATTCTTTATGGAATAATTCCTTTATTTTATCGAATAAGGAATGATCTTTTGTTTTGTTCAGATAATCTAGTTCGATTTCTCTTAATTCATCACAGAGACGATATCTTGCGTCTTTTTTATTATCACTAAAGACATAGATAATTAAATCAATAACAGAATGAATTCCAAATACCGAAATTAAACAGAACAAGAAGAAAATATAATTACTTGTAAATGATATCGATATTGCCAAAATAGTATTTACGATCATTGCTATAATAATGCTAACGATCCATATATATACTTTTTTGGATGCTAGAGAACGTTGATTTAACGATTCATAATAGTCAATTAATGCTCGAATCGATTCTTTTGAGTCGAATTCGTATTTTTTTATTAAACGTACTACTAGCTTCTTTTGAGAATTCTTTAAGTAACTTTTGATTGCAATTAAATTCGTTCTAATGTTTGTATAAAGCAATTGATCTTTTTTCGCACGATGATTAATATATCGAATACACGCTAAATAAGTGATGGTAGCTGGTAATATGATTAATATGATTAAAAAGATTAAATCTAATACAATATATAAATTAGGTTGCAATAATAATGTCACCGTAATCATTAATACTATTAAAATAATAATCGAGATAATCATCTGTGGTACTATCATTTTATTTAGTTGATTATATGCATTTTCTTCCTGATATTCTTGATAAAATAGCTCTGTTTTTCTCATAAAATTTAATTCCTTCCTAAACTTCCTATAATTGATATTATGTTAACTTCTTATCATCTGTCTTAAATTTACCATTATATATTTCCTATTTTATATTCTATATCATCATCATATCGCACTTCTCTTCTATCAGTCAATCTTGTTTTTTAGAATCACTGTAAAGGCTTGACGAATTATATCGTTTTGTTACAATATATTTAAGAAAGAAATTTTTCTATTTCTTTCCAAATTCTAGCAGTATTGGAATTTAATATATTGTGAGAAGGTGGAATGATGATTAGAAAAATAATTTATCGTATTTTAAGTTTTTTGTTTCCAGAAGAGATAAAATCGATTACCGATTCCCCTACTACTCCATTAGAAAGGCAAGAAGGGCAGTCGAAAAATCAAACTAGATATGTTTCAAAACAATTTTTAAGTCGTACTGAACTATATTTTTATCGCGTTTTAAAACAATTAGAAGATGAGCAAAATATTATTGTTCATCCCCAAGTTAATTTAGCGTCGATTATTCATAAAATAAGTGATCTTCCATTTCATAATGAGTTGTTTCGTAATGTTGATTTTGCCATATTTTCTCGCGATTACAAAGAGGTTCTTTTGTTGATCGAGATCAACGATAGAACTCATGAACAACCCAAAAGAAGACAACGTGATTTGAATGTAAAAACGATTTGTGAAAAGGCAAATTTAAAATTAATTACGTTTTATACAAAGTATCCAAATCAACCGGATTATATCAAAAACCGTGTTCGAGAACAATTAAAAAAGAGGGAGGGCTCTCCTACCCTAATTGGTAGTTGATCCCCTACTCTTTTTTATCTATTTTGCTTGGTCTATTATTTTTTCACGATTTTTTAAAATATTCATCGAAATAAATGTAGATAATTGATAAATCTTCATATGTTCTTTCGTATACTTCTTCATTTGCAAAAAAGAAAGTACGTTTTAGCCGGGAAAATATCATTGGAATTTCGACTACTACGAAAAAAACAACTAGAGCTACTGCGACGATCGTAACTAATATTTTATAATCTAGTAATCCAGTATTAAAATTAATTGCTATGATAACAATAGAGATGATGCTCAAACATAGAGACATACACTTAGAAAACATACTGGAACTATGAGTTGGTGGTATTTTGGAAAGATAGTAATTCATGATAATTTGAAGTTCTTCTCTATTTTCAATGTGATAGCTTTTTAATAAAGACACTAATTTTCGACGACGGAAAGTGCTTATTCTTATGAGATATTCGTTATATTGCCATTTGATGGATTTGTTTTTTCTTTCTTTAACTCGAAAGAACGGTCTAATGATCAATAGATAATAAATAGGTACAGAAAAACAAAGAAAGATAACTGCAATTATAAAGGACGGTAACCACGCAACCTTTAATAACATCAATGTAATTAATATAATTAATAAGATCAGTAAAACGATAGTAGAAAAGTAGCTTAATTTTTTTATAGCTGGATCATCAACATAATTTTTTTCGATTCGATCATACATTTTTTTATATCCCCCTCTTTTTAAATTTGCTATATTATATCATAGATTTTTTAAAAACACAAAAAAAACAGGATTCTCCTGTTTAAAGTGTCGTAAATTTGATATTGTTTTCAACGATTCCTGAGTAGAATAAAACTTCATAAAAATCTTGTTCTTCGACATCGTAAATTAAAGTGTATACGACTGTTTCTTCCGGTGCGATTTCGATCATTTTATTATGGTTGAGATCGGTATATACTTCTTCTTCTATTTTAAATACAAAGTTTTTGGTAGAATCGATTGTAATGGTTTGATTCGTCGTATTTGTGATAATAAATTCTAAATTTAAATAGGTATCTTTTTCTGGTTTTACATCTTGAAAAGATTGACTCATTTGAATATCGTTTAAAACGATTTTAATACCGTCGATCGTCGTTTCTTCATTTATTTTAAATACGGTTTGATTCTCGGTTTGAGAAGTACTACATCCAGTAATTGGAACGAGTAGTAAAACCAATAAGATCATATATTTTAATTTTTTTATCATTTACTTCACCACTTTCTTTCATTATAACAAATATTCGAAAAAAAGGAAGAAAAAACGTATTATTTTCTAGATATTTTACAAAATAAAAATGGGTGAT
>CALVRU010000004.1 GCA_944358775.1 uncultured Bacilli bacterium
CTTATCTATATTATACCAAATAAAAAGACTACTGTTATGCTTTACAGTAATCTTTGTATACTTTTTCAGTGACTTCAAGTAGAAATACTTGTTTTTTTTGTGTAGAAAAGCAGAAAAAAGGATCTTTAGGGAAGATTCTTTCCAAAAAAGGCAAAAAAACGCCAAATTAAGGACAAGAATACTTAAAAAATGACAAAAGAACACAAAATCGTTGCAAATCAGGGCATTTTCCGATCGAATAGAAATATCATGTAGTAAGAGAAAAAAATATGCTATAATGAATATAGGATGTGATAAGATGAAAGTAGTCATCAGTGCTGGTGGAACCGGTGGCCATATTTATCCGGCGCTTGCTATTATAAATAAAATCAAAGAACGTGAGCCGAATAGTACGTTTTTATATATTGGAACAACCGATCGTATGGAAGCAACCATTATTCCACAGAAAAAGATTCCTTATGTAGGAATCAAAATGATGGGCTTGAACCGTAAACAAGTTTGGAAAAATATAGATGTGTTAAAATGTTTCAAACAGGGGATTGCCCAGGCCAAAGAGGAGATCATTAAATTTGATCCAGATATCGTGTTAGGAATCGGTGGTTACATTACCTCACCGGTGATTTATGCTGCCAAAAAAGCAGGTTATAAAACTTTCATCCACGAACAAAATTCCATTCCTGGATTATCCAATCGCTTTTTAAGCCACTATGCGGATAAAATCGGTGTTTCTCTTCCCGGAACAGTCCGTTATTTTCCCAAAAAGAAAGTAGTTTATACCGGTAATCCGCGGAGTGAAGAAGTGATTCGAGCGATCCCAGTCGATAAAAAGAAATATCATTTAAGTGAACACAAAGAGCTTGTTTTAATTGTGATGGGGTCGCTTGGTTCGTTAACGATGAACACGAAAATAAAAGAGATGCTTTCTTCTTTTCAGGGAAAAAAATACGAGGTGTTGCTAGTAACCGGTAAAGATTATTTTACGGACTTTCAAAAAATGACAGTTCCGACGAATGTAAAATTAGTGCCTTTTTTAGATGATATGTTGGGTGTCATGAAAAGAACGGATCTAATTGTTTCGCGAGCTGGAGCAAGTACGGTTTCCGAAATTACCGCCTTAGGTCTTCCTAGTATTTTGGTGCCTAGTCCATATGTGACTCACAATCATCAATGGAAAAATGCGAAAGAATTAGAAAGTCATGGTGCTACGATCGTACTCGAAGAGTCCAACTTTTCAAAAGAGACGTTATTACCGTTGATCGATGATATTTTAGATCATGAGGACAAAAAGAAAGAAATGCAGAAACAAGCCAGCAAATTAGGCGTAAAAGATAGTGCTACTAGAATATATCAAGTAATTAAAAGAATAGTTGATGGTGAGACAAAATGAAAGAATTATTAAAAGAATTGCACACATATAAATTGGGAAAAATAGTAGAACATGTTCCTTTAAAAGAACATACTACGTATCGTGTTGGAGGCACAGCCGACGCTTTTATCTATCCGAAAACAGCGACCGATCTTGTGAAAATTATGAAGTTGATCAAAACATACCAAGTACCGTATTTTGTATTAGGAAAGGGTTCGAATGTGCTGTTTAGTGATCGACCATTTCATGGTTTGATTATCAAATTAGATGAGTTGGATGAAGTTAAGATCCGTGGTCAAATTGTTACGGTTGGAGCGGGCTACTCTTTAATGAAACTTTCTTCCTTGGTTGCCCGGAAAGGACTAAGTGGTTTGGAGTTTGCTTCGGGTATTCCGGGAAGTGTAGGGGGAGCTATCTACATGAACGCTGGTGCATATAAAAAAGATATGGGGTATATTGTCACCAAAGTAAAAGTACTGACACCAAGCGGCCGGATTATTTCAATGGTGAATCGAGAACTCAACTTCCATTATCGTTCTTCTTTTTTTCAACAACATAAGGACTATATTGTCTTGGAAGCAACTTTAAAATTACAACAAGGTGTAAAAGAAGAAATTCTTGCTTTAATGCAAGAACGTAAAGAACGACGACTTGAAACGCAACCTTTAGAATATCCATCGGCAGGAAGTGTTTTTCGAAATCCCGAGAATCAATATGCTGGGAAATTAATCGAAGACATTGGTCTAAAAGGATTGACAAGAGGTGGTGCGATGATTAGTCCGAAACACGCGAATTTCATTGTGAATGTAGGAAATGCAACGAGTCAAGATATTAAAGATCTGATGGATCTAGTAAAAGTAACGGTAAAAGATAATTATCATATAGATTTAAAAGTAGAGCAAGAATTAGTCAATTGGGAGTAAAAGAATATGGCAAGGATCAAAAAGAAAAAAACACGTTTGCGAGTGGGACCGGTTTTGATAGTAATCATTTTATTGTCTTTTCTAGGTTGCGGTATTTATTATTTGCTCGGTATGAAAATCGAAAATATTATTATCTTGGGAAATGAACATGTCAGTGACGAAAAAATCATTGAAGAAGCGGGCCTTACGGACTATCCGAGTTTCTATTGGACAAGTTCCGGAAGTATTAAACGTAAAGTTCTAGCGGATCCGTTGATTGAAAAAGTGACGGTAAAAAAGAAATTCTTTCATGTGATCGAAATAACGGTACAAGAGTACAAAATGTTATATAAACAGGCGAGTGACAATAAAGTAGTCTTAAGTGATGGTAGTATTTTAATGACGGATGAAAACATTCCCTATCTGCCAGTTTTGTTAAATTATGTACCGGATACCAAACAAGAAGCTTTTCACGAGGGAATGAACAATATCAAGGATGATATTCGTAATCAAATTTCGGAAATTACATATGATCCGAATGACTATGATAAAGATCGTTTTCTTTTACTAATGGATGATGGAAATAGTGTTTATTTGACTTTAACAAAGTTCGATATGATCAATTACTACGATGAAGTGTTACCACAATTAGAAGGGAAAAAAGGAATTTTATATTTGGATTCTGGAAATCATTTTCAGATTATGGAATCTTAAAGTAGAGTGGTTATTTCGAATATATTTTAAGTTTTCATAATGTGAGATACAATAATAAATAGGATAATAATGGAGTGATCATTGAATGAAGAAAAAGGGAAAATGGAAAGTACAGTTTTTGGTTATGGCATTTTGTGTACTTGGACTAGTCGCTGTATTGGTAGGAAGTAGTTATGCCATTTTCTCGGATGTCAGTGATCAAGGAGATTATAATACGGTGACCGCGGGAACTCTTCAGTTGTCGTATAAGACACCCAGTCACTTAGTTTAAATAATTTATATCCGGTCTCGGATGTGGAAGGAATGACCGGAGAAGGGTATACCTTTACGGTTCGTAATATTGGAACACTACCAAGTGATTATAAAGTGATGATTCAAGATGATAGTGCGATGATCCAAGCGGATGGTTGTAGTGATCATTTAATGCCGAAAGCAAATATTAAAATTAGTATTGATGGAGGAACTCCTTTTTTATTAAGTAGCATTGAAGGAAGTAATTATATGATTACGACGGGCAACTTACAACCAGGGGAAAGTGTAACACATGTTGTCAGAGCCTGGATCGATGAAGCAAGTGGAAACGAAATATTAGGAACGCACTTTCACGGGAAAGTAGTAGTAGAAGGAGTGCAAGGAGAGTTTGTCTATCGTGATGAAAGTGGAGCGAATCCGCCGAAGTTAGTAGAAGGAATGATACCAGTTACATATAATGGAACGAACTGGGTCAAAGCAGATGTATATAATGAATGGTACGATTATAATAATCAAGAGTGGGCGAATGCGGTGACGGTAACGGAGGAGAATCGGGCAACTTATATGAGTGCTTCTGCAGGGACCGTAATACCAATGGACGATATCAATACAATGTGGGTCTGGCTACCAAGATATGAATATCAATATGCCAATTTAGGAACTCAATATGCAGGTGGCACCCAGGATCTTCCAGGAGAAATCAAAATAAACTTCTTAAGTGGAATAAATACGACTCCAAGTGACGCTGCCAATTACAAAGTACATCCGGCTTTTACGTTTGGAAGTGAAGAATTAACCGGAATCTGGGTTGGCAAATTTGAAACAGGTGGAACTTTAGCAAGTGCTTGTACGAATGAAAGTTGTGATATTTCAAATATAGTAATTAAACCAAATGTAAAAATTCTAAATTATCAGAATGTGAGCACATATTTTTATTCGGCTCGAAGTATGCAAATGAATAGTAGTAATCCATATGGATTTCGTAGTACTTCAGGAAATGTTCACATGAGCAAAAATAGTGAATGGAGTGCCATTGCCTATTTATCCCAAAGTAGATATGGGAAATATGGAAATTCCAAATATACTGGTGCTGACAAAGAAATCGCAATCAACAATTGTAGTAGTTTTATTACGGGAATTGGCGGTGACACGGTGAGTGCCGCGCCATCGAGTACTTCTTGTACTACAAATACTTACACGACAGCGAAAGGACAAGCTGCCAGTACGACGGGAAATATTACGGGAATTTACGATATTTCTGGCGCAGGAGCAGAAACAGTAATGGGAAACTATAATAATCCAATTGGCTCATCCGGTTTTTCTACTATGCCAGAAACTCAATATTATGATCTTTATACCACGACGAATTTATCGACGGCGTGTAATGGTGGAGTATGTTATGGGCATGCGTTGAGTGAAACTTCTACTTGGTACAAAGATGCTTCTGTTCTTATAAGTAGTTCAAATCCGTGGATCATGCGGGGTGGGGGTGTGACTACGACAAGGCCTGGTACGGGAGCATTCTACATTTCTTATGACGCTGGACCTGGCATTGGCGTAAATTGCCGTATCATTGTAACGCCATAATATAATATTTTTTAAGAGCGAAACGTCCAAAAATTGGAAAGGTGAAAAAAACTTTCCTTTTTTGCTAGTTTATTATATAATGAATAATAGATATTAGAAAATAGAAAGGCGGCTTAAAATGAAAAAGGTTTATACTGGCATCGACATTGGTAGTCATAGTATTAAAATTGTCGTAAATGAAGTGATTCATCATAAATTTCATGTATTAGCTGCCACTTCTGTACCAACGAAGGGTGTAAAAAGAGGATTGATTCAAGACCCGGATGTTGTCGTGTCGTCTTTAAAAAAAGCCAAAGAAGAAATTGAAGGAATGTTAGGGGTTTCCATCGATCAAGCAATTGTAGCAATTCCGTCTTTTGATCTTCATCTGACAATAGTCGAAGGAAAGGTTGATTTACAAGACGATCCAATTACCTCAGAAGATATCAATCGAGCTCTTCAAGATGCCACGTTGGGTAGATTAGAAGAGCAAAGAGAATTGGTTACTTTAATTCCGATTGCGTTTCATGTTGACGATAAGGAGGGTGTCAAAGATCCGCGGGGCTTAAGTGGTGATACGTTAGCCGTCAAAGCAGTGATGGCAACAGTTCCGAAAGAGATTTTGACGATTCCATTTAGTATTTTAAGACAAGTCGGAATCGAGCCGATCGATATTGCTTTCTCGGAAACGGGTGATTATTATGAAGCGAGAAATAAAAACATAGATAGCAAGATTGGGGCCGTTATTAATATTGGATATGAGACGATTAAAGTATCGGTGTTTAATAAAGGAATTATGATCAAATCATCTACTTTAAACGGCGGTTCCAAACAAGTCGATCATGATATTCAATATATGTATCATGTCTCGAAAAAAAATGCTCGTTTCTTAAAAGAAAATTTTGCGGTTAGCAATACCAGTTATGCAGATGTAAATGATATTATCGAAGTCGAAGATAAAGAAGGAAAAATCATTTCATTAAATCAACTAGAACTTTCCTCGGTCGTCGAAGCGCGGATCGTCGAAATTTTGAAGTTGGCAAAAAAAGAAATTAGCCTCTTAACAAACCGTGAAATTAGTTATATAATAGTTACAGGTGGAATAAGCGAATTAGCGGGATTTCAATATGTTTTAGACAATGTTTTGGGCCGGCTTGCGATAACCTTAAATATTACCTCGATGGGTATAAGAAACAATAAATATTCGAGTGCTGCAGGACTTACTCGGTATTTTGATGAAAAACTATCGTTGCGAGGAAGAAATTATTCAATGTTAAGTGAACGAAAATCAGTTGAATTAGGAACTGTGAAAAGAAAAGAATCGAATGGGTCGATGGTTGGAAAGGTCTTTGGTTATCTCTTTGACCACAAGGAAAATTAAGGAGGATTTGTATGTTGGATAACACACTAGAAATGGATCAATTAGCAAAGATAAAAGTAATCGGTGTCGGTGGCGGCGGCGGAAATGCTGTAAATCGAATGGTCGAATCAGGAATTCAAGGAGTCGAGTTCATTGTTGCTAATACAGATTTACAAGTATTAAATAATTCAAAAGCAGATGTAAAAATTCAAATCGGGGCATCTTTGACCGACGGATTAGGAGCTGGTGCAAAACCGGAAATCGGAAAAGAAGCGGCAGTTGAGAGCAAAAAAGAAATCGAAGATGCTTTAGCAGGTGCCGACATGGTTTTCCTTACTTGTGGAATGGGTGGTGGAACTGGTACGGGAGCTGCACCGGTTATTGCCGAAATTGCTCAGAACCTTGGTGCTTTGACGGTGGCAATTGTAACCAAGCCTTTCAGCTTTGAAGGAAAGAAAAGAATGGAAAACGCACTTGCTGGATTAGAAGAATTAAAGAAACATGTCGATACATTGATCGTCATTCCAAATGATCGACTACGCGAAATTATCGATAAGACGACCCCGATGTTAGATGCATTTAAAGAAGTAGATAATGTATTGAGACGTGGTGTTCAATCGATTTCCGATTTAATTGCAATTGTCGGACTTGTCAACCTTGACTTTGCCGATGTTAAAGCAGTCATGGAGAAATCTGGTAATGCCATTATCGGTATTGGTATTGGAATGGGTGAAGATCGGGCGATCGAAGCGGCCAAACAAGCAGTTACTTCACCACTTCTCGAAACGAGTATTCAAGGAGCAACCGATGCCATTATCAATATTACCGGTGGCGTTAATTTAACATTGTTTGAAGCAGAACAAGCAGCAGAAGTCGTAAGAGCAGCTGCGAATACAGATATCAATACGATCTTTGGTTCGGTAATCAATGAAAACTTAACAGACGAAGTAATCGTAACCGTAATTGCTACGGGTTTTGATAAAAAGAAAGAAGTAAAAGAGCCTCTTTATAACAATGTTCAAAATACAAGACGAAGTGCTCCACGTGATATCGAAGTGATCGATACACCACAGCCTACGCCAATTCCAGTAATGAGCAGTGATGATGACGACGATGATGATGGAGACTATGATATCCCATCATTCCTAAAGAAAAGAAATTATTAATAGAACGATAATAATTCTGATTATTGTAAAAATCGAAAAGTCTTGGGAAAGACTTTTTTCTTTTGAAAAATATGATATAATGTTGATATAAGATCGAGGTGGAAATATGGCAAAAAAGAAAAAACGAAAAGAAACGAAAAAAACAGGATTCGATCATACAGAAGAAATTACAGGAATCGTTCTCATTATCTTAGCAATTTTGAGTATCGTTCCGAAACCATTTGGATTTGTGGGAGAGATTACGGCATCATTTGCAATGTTTTTGATTGGAACAGGATATCAAATCTTATTATTAGCAATGTTAATCTTAGGCGGATATCTCGTTTGGAAAAAAGAATGGCCTAATTTCTTTACGAATCGGTTAATTGGATTGTATTGTGTATTGATGGGACTAATTGTTCTTGCACATATTAATTTTGTGACCGAAAATCAAGGGGATAGTTTAGTTGTTATCAAAGAAACGGTCAACAATTTGATGTCTAATTTTAATCATATTATGAAAGGAACACCGTTAACATTAAAAGGAGCCGGGATTATTGGTGCTGCCTTAAGTATCGTCTTTACCAAATTATTCGCGACAACGGGAACTTATATTGTTTCATCGGTCGTAATTGTTTTAGGAATTGTTCTTCTAACGGGCTTTGATTTGGTGGAATGGATAAAAAGCATATTTGCAAAAATTCCACGTCGTAAGAAAGAAAAAAGGGCAATTGTAGAATCGGATGACGAAGAAGAAGAAATCGAACCAGTAGTGATGGATGAGCCGACCGAAGAAAGAAAAAAATATACGATTTCTAGTATGAAAGAGTTAAACGATTTATATAAAGATGATTTGGAAGTGTTAGAAAAAACGAAAGAAATATCACTTGCCGATATGGAGCCGATCGAAAAAGAACAAGAAACAACGCCAGTTATTCGACATCCATATCAGTTGCCACCAATTTCACTTTTAGCTTTGCCAAAGAATAAGAAGAAACGAAATGATAGTAATATTGAAAAAAACGTATTGGCATTAGAAAAAGTACTACGGGATTTTGGGATTATTGGAAAAGTAGTCGCCGTTACGGAAGGTCCAGCAGTAACCCAGTACGAGTTAGAGTTAAATTCGGGAACAAAGGTCAACAAGTTACTTTCATTGAACAAAGAAATATCTCTTGCACTAGCGAAAAAAGACGTTCGTATTGAAGCACCGATTCCAGGTAAAAGTACAGTCGGTATCGAATTACCAAATGAATCGGTCACGATGGTAGGACTACGAGAAATTTTACAAACCGTCCCGGCAAACAAAGAGAAAAGTAAGCTATTAGTAGCATTAGGTAAAAATATTATGGGATCTTCGGTGTGGTGTGAGATCGATAAAACTCCGCATTTGTTAGTAGCAGGTGCAACCGGTAGTGGTAAATCTGTTTGTATTAACTGTATTATTGCGTCTATTTTAATGAGAACGCGACCAGACGAAGTAAGATTGGTTTTAGTCGATCCAAAAAAAGTAGAGTTGAGCATGTATAATGGGATTCCCCATTTGCTGATGCCAGTCGTGACTGATCCGAAAAAAGCAAATGTTGCACTTCAAAAAATCGTCAGTGAAATGGAACATCGCTACGACTTGTTCAGTGAGAAGAATGTAAAAAATATTGCAACTTACAATGAATGGGTCGAAAAACAAAATGAGAATTTACCGGACGATGCCAAAATTAGTAAGATGAGCTATATTGTTGTAATCGTCGATGAGTTGGCAGATTTGATGTTGGTAGCTAGTAAAGAAGTCGAAGATTCGATTATGCGGATTACTCAGATGGCGCGAGCGGCCGGAATCCATTTAATTATTGCAACCCAACGACCATCGACAGATGTCATCACCGGTGTCGTCAAAGCAAACATTCCATCGCGGATTTCTTTTGCTGTTAGTAGTAGTATCGATTCTCGTACGATTCTTGACCAAACCGGTGCGGAAAAACTACTCGGGAAAGGTGATATGTTATTCTTGCCGATGGGAGAAAACTCACCACTTCGTGTCCAAGGAGCATATGTTTCGGACGAAGAACTAGAACGATTAGTACAATATACGGTAAATCAACAAAAGGCCCAATACGATGAGAAGTTCTTAAACTTAAGTGAATCGAGTCGTCCAGGCGTAGATGATGTCAAAGACCAAGAAGAAGAATATGATGATCCACTTTACAATGAAATTGTCGACTTTGTCGTGAATAGTGGAAAAGCAAGTGCTTCGCTATTGCAAAGACGATTCCGTTTGGGATACAATCGGGCCGCCCGTTGTATTGATTTACTAGAAGAACGTGGGATTGTTGGACCTGCCAATGGTAGTAAACCACGTGAAGTGTTAATTAAGAATGAAAATTCGGCAAAAGAAGAGTAATTCATATTGTCGAAACCAAAACAATTTTCTCATGATGAAAACAATGAATTTAAGATAAAATAGAAAGAAAAGACGATTTCTTTCTATTTTTTTGGTAAAAAATACAGATTTTAAAGTTTGCTTTTTGTAAGAAACAAAGATATAATCATGTAAAAATTTACAACCATCATGGTATAAATCCAATTGAAATTAGAGATATCGTTGATAAATATTGGGAGAACAAAGAAGCCATTACACTAGAGTTTTGTCGAACCAACCCATATCGGTTTAATCAGGAAGAGTTAAGTATAACAAGCGAGTTTCAAAAAGGAATTCGTGGCATGTTTATTGTCGCTCGATACGAATTAGAATATACGGCTTTTATGGAAAGAGATAAAATATATATGGTAAAAGGATTGAATGATAATATCGATCATATTATCCCATATGATGAGTTACCACATATAGCGATTACGTCAGTGATTCCGTTTAAAGGAAACTTAGTATATGATGGTATGTTACTTGGAATGCCAGTGAGAATGGGATATGACTTTGACAAAATGGTAGATAAAGAATATGATACGATGATGAAATATTATCATTTATGATAGATATGATATTAGGAAATAATAAGAATGAAAGAGAACTAAGAAAAATCGGAAAATAATGTGTAGAAACCTGATCTTTGCTCATAATATTTATAGAAATGAGGGATATTATGAGAACAAAGAGTGCATGGTTAAAGTATCAAGGGGATTATGATGATATCTTTCGCGTTGCCGAAGAATATAAACGATTTATTTCGAATTGTAAAACGGAACGTGAATGTGTCAAAGAGGCAGTTTTAAGAGCTGAAAAACTTGGCTTTTGTGCTTGGGAAAAAGTATTAGCGTCCGGCAAAAAGTTACAACCAGGAGATAAGTTTTATGTCAATCAGGATCAAAAGGCGATCGCCTTATTTGTGATAGGTAAAGAACCACTTGAAAAGGGTATAAATATTTTGGGAGCCCATATCGATTCCCCACGCCTTGATTTAAAGAGTAATCCGCTTTATCAAGATGGCGAAATGGCTCTTCTCGATACCCATTATTATGGTGGAATTAAGAAGTATCAGTGGGTTACGTTGCCACTTGCCATGCACGGTGTGGTCGTTAAGAAAGACGGAACCGTTTTATCGATTTGCATTGGTGAAGAGGAAGAGGATCCCGTTCTTGGTGTCAATGATCTACTCGTTCATTTAGCACAGGAACAATTAAAAAGAAATGCAGCTACTGTCGTCGAAGGAGAAGATCTTGATTTAACAGTCGGAAATATCCCACTAGATGAAGAACCCGATGGGATTAAGAAAAATATTTTAAATATTTTAGAAAGAAAATATAATATTACAGAAGAAGATTTCTTATCCAGTGAATTAGTACTCGTACCAGCTGGCAAAGCACGTGATTTTGGTTTGGATAACAGTATGATTATGGCATATGGGCATGATGACAAAGTATGTAGTTATGCATCGTTGCAGGCTATTTTTAATGCGACGAATCCAGTTAAGACGACTTGTTGTCTTTTAGTCGACAAGGAAGAAGTTGGTAGTTATGGGGCATCCAGCATGCATTCTCATTTTTTTTTACATGTTCTTAGTGAGATGTGTCATTTGAATGGACAGGATAGTTATTTAGGAATGCGCCGCTGTCTTAAGAATTCTCATATGTTGTCTTGCGATGTTAATTCTTGTTATGATCCTTTGTACGCAGCCAGTATGGAAAAGAAAAATGCCTCTTATTTGGGACATGGCGTGGTATTTAATAAATTTACGGGGTCGCGGGGTAAAAATGGAAGTAGTGAGGCAAGTGCCGAATATGCGAGTAAAATTCGTTCCTTAATGGATGATTTTAGCATCAGTTATCAATTCTCCGAATTGGGAAGAGTCGATTTAGGCGGAGGTGGAACGATTGCCTACATTATGGCCGATGAAAATGTCCAAGTGATCGATAGTGGCATTCCGGTTCTTAGTATGCATGCTCCATGGGAAGTGATTAGTAAAGTGGATCTTTACGAAGCCGTACGCGCATATCAAGTTTTTCTAGAACATTGTTAGGAATTGGTAATTAATACCAGTTCTTTTTTTGCCTTCATTTGCTTGCATATTGTAAAATACTAGTAATATAATAGTACTAAAACAAAAACGGAGGAATGGTTGTATGGAAAAAGCACAATTAGAAGAGGAATTTTATCAGTGGATGAAAGAAAATATTAGAGAAATGAAAGGAATCGAACAAATTTCGATTTTTCAAGAATTATTTGCCACAAGAGCCCAAATGTTATTCAATAAGAATACCGTATCGACAGTCATCAGCGGACATAATTATATAATATTATGTGCGAACGATGAAAGTTCAGAAATGCTGACTTTTCAGATGCGGCATCGAAATCCGCTTCTTATCGCAAGATATGTCAAAAGATCACCAGATGAAATAATAGATGAAAAAAATATTTTTCACAAGGAAGGTGAAATGTTCCGGGTTACTTGTGACCATGAAGTGAAAACGGAAAAAGAGACAGCACTTTTAAAAGAGACAAGTATTTTTTATGAAAGTGGTCGTGAATATTCTCGAATGAAAGATATCTCCAATTCAAAAAATGGGATTATCGTATCTTTCTCAACGGAAAAATTTGAATTAGGTCGTTTAAGAGGTTTTGTAACCGCTCGTGACAGTAAACAACTTTATATGCGAAGAACACTTAGTAAAAGTTACTTAAATAAAGATTTTCAACATCGACTTGCAACCGAAGTGATCGTTGCACCTCTTCATTATGATATAAAGGAACGTTTTCAAATAAAAAATTCTTTGCCATATGCGAATGCGATTCCTTTTATACCGTTAGAACAACCACAAGAAGGATATACATTAGTGAAAGGAAGAGAATATCGGGATTTACCGTATCGAAAAAGAAGGTAAATCTTTTTTCGTATTTATAGAAAAAGGTTTGACTCTTTATGATAATTATGATAAAATCTTAAATGTTTGAAGCCTTCTTGTGCTCAAACCGCATTAAAAAGGTAAAAGTGAGTATTACTCCACCTTCCAAGCGAGTCTAGTAAAATAATAAAGGAGGTACGTTATGAAAGCTATTTTTAAAAATGGTGGAAAACAATATGGCGTTAATGTTGGCGATATCGTTTATTTAGAAAAAATGAACGGTAATGTCGATGACAAAGTTGTATTCGATGAAGTACTTATGTTAGGAGATGTCATCGGTAATCCACTAGTAAAGGGTGCTAAGGTTGAGGGAAAAATCTTAAAACATGGCAAACAAAAGAAAATCAAGATTTTTAAATACAAACAAAAATCGAAAAGTAACCGTTTAACACAAGGCCATAGACAACCTTATACAAAAGTTGAAATTACAAAAATTGGATAATAGAGAGTAGGGCGTATGATTCAAGTTCTAGTAGAAAGAGATAAAAGACATATTAGAAAGATCGAAGTAAGTGGCCACGCAATGTATGATGATTATGGAAAAGATATTGTATGCGCTTCAGCGAGTAGTATTTTATATACGTCGTTTAATGCCATTCTTACTTTTGATAAAGAAGCCCTCGAAGTTGTTTCCAAAGAAGGATATATGTGTGTTGTGGTAAAAAAGTTTAGTGAGATTACGGATAAATTATTAGATAATTTATTAGAAATGCTTGCTCAACTTGCTCAGCAGTATCCGAAAAATATCAAAATTAAGTAAGGAGGAATCAGTGTGAATAAGTTATATTTAAATATACAATTATTTGCTCACCATAAAGGTCAAGGTTCTACGTCGAATGGTCGTGATTCAATCGGTCGTCGTTTAGGAGCAAAAGCATCGGATGGTGAATTTGTAACAGCTGGCTCTATTTTATATCGGCAAAGAGGAACCAAGATTATGCCAGGTGTCAATGTTCGTAGAGGTAGTGACGATACATTGTTTGCAACAGTAGATGGTATTGTTAAATTTGAACGTCTTGGTAAAGACAAAAAACAAGCTAGCGTATATCCAGTTGCATAATGTTGAAACTGATTAATGTGGAAAACTGTTCGTGGAAGAACAGTTTTTTCTTGACAAAAATTATGTAAATAAAAAAAAGAACTTTAAAATAAGATAAAAATATGATATAATAACATTGGAAGAATAAAGGAGGGGAAAATTTATGTGGATTTTAAGATTCCTTTTAGGTCGTTAATCACATATTGACTTGCATTCAGTAAGTAAAGAAGATGACAATTTTATGTCTATCTTCTTTTTATTCCGCACAAAAGAATTGAACAATTTTTTTTTTGCTGCTATACTGATGTTAGTGTAGTGAGGTGTTAATATGAAACGATTATTTGGAAATCAAGAAAGCTATCAGGCAATTTTCGTAATTATTTTATTTTTGGCTTATACGATTTTTGTACCAACCATGAGTCTTAGTTGGCCAATTAAATTAGTAATCGATCTTTGTCTTCTTGTCTTTGTCGTCTATGTATATCGTGATGACTTTAAAAATGCGTTACGTAAGACAAAGAAACATTTTGGAAAATTTATCGGGATCGTGTTCCTATTTTGGCTTATCTCATCCGTTGCCACAGCTTTGATTAACATGGGAATTAAAGCGGTCTTTGACATTATGCCAACGAATAATGAAGCGCAAATTCAGATGTTAAAATCCACGCCAGCATATCTTCTATTTTCTATGCTTATTTTCTCTCCGCTTGTGGAAGAGTTGTCACTTACGAAATCTTTCCGCGTTATTTTGAAGAATAAAGCGTTATATTTGATTTTAAGTAGTTTTGTTTGTGGCTTTTTATATGTTGCTTTTTCAAGCAATACAGTTTCTTATGTGTTTTTAATTTCTTATTTTATTCAGGCTTTTATTTGGGCCCTTGCTTATTTGAAAAGCGATAATATTCTAGTTCCAGTATCGATTCATTTATTACAGAATATTTTAGTGTTAATTGGATATATTGGTCTATAAAATAGATCGCAAAAGGAGGAAAAATGAAAAAGTTAAGTATCTTAACATGGTTTTTGGTTGTGCTCTTTTTGATGCCGATGATGGTTAATGCAGCAACTTACTATGAACTTCCTCCTAAAGTTGTGATCGAAGGTATCAATGAGACGGAATATGATATCAATAAAATAATCACGGAACAGGAAGTAACAGTAGAATTACACAAAAAAGATAGCGATATTTTCTACTCTTGGTCGTTTGACAAAGACAAAATAGGAGATACCTTGTCGCTTGACTTTGAGTTGAATTTTAATAGTCCAAAGGAAGAAGAGATTGCTTCCCTTGCTCCGAATAATGATAAAATGTTTTTGTCTTTTGATCACCATGGCGATTTGCCAAGCAAAGCGAGAATTCGAGTCAGTGTAGCAGGGACTTATACCGATGGTGAAAAGTTATATTTGTATTATTATAATGAAGAAAAAAAACAGTTGGAATACATTGATCGTAATTTAGAAGTGAAAGACGGTTATGTCGAATTCGAAATCGATCATTGTTCGGAATACCTTTTAACGACGACGATTGTCAATGATGCCGTGAATAATCCGAAAAATATGAATTATATTATTGTCGTGATGGTACTAATTATTTTTGTACTTGTTGGGGCAACTATGTTTTCTACGAAAAAGTGATCTTAGCCGATTTCACTTTTTTTTCTTTTTGGCCTATGATATAATACAAAAATGGAAGTGGTGAAGTTATGCTGCTTGTATGTGATTATGATGGAACATTATTTCGAAAAAAGCACTGGTTCGAATTAGAGGAAAACTTATCGAGTTTGCGTGCTTTTCGAGCGGCATCGCCAGAAAATAAGGTTATGATTGCAACAGGCCGCGACTTTTACTCCTTTGTTATGAATCGGCCCTTTCGACTTGTGTATGATTATCTTTCTTGTTATAACGGGTTGGTCTTATACCAGGAAGATACCACAGTAGTGAAAGAAAATACGGTTTCGAAGGAACAAATCCGAAAGATTAACGATATTGTTCGATACTATGATGGGCTTCCTTATCTACGCTTTGTTCAAGCCAAAAGAACGGTTGCTAGTGCCTCTATGGCTAATCCTTGTTTGGGATATGAACTGGCGATGGATATTTTTCCGCGGATGAACGAGTGCTTTTTGGAAATCATAGATCATTTTCCAAACCTCGTGTGCGATCCTCTCGATGATGAAGAGCAACCATGTATTTTTCTTCATAATCCAAGTGACAAATGTGACATGATCGATTATCTTTGTAATATAGAAGGAATTGTGCAAGATGATGTGTACGTAATTGGAGACAGCTTGAATGATAAAAAAATGATCGAAAAATATCGTGGGGCCACCTTGTATAGTGCCCTTAGTGGAGTACAAGCGATTGCCTCTTCGACACATCCGAGTGTTTCTGTTTATGTAAAGAAAATATTAAAAAATCAAAATAATAGAAAATAGGTGAGACATTATGTTTATTGATGACGTGGTAATTAAAGTAGTAGCTGGCAATGGTGGTGATGGCTGTACTGCATTTCGTCGTGAGAAGTTCGTTCCGATGGGTGGTCCTTTCGGTGGAAATGGTGGTCGCGGTAGCAATATTGTATTTGAAGTAGATGAAGGGTTACATACATTACTTGACTTACGCTATCAGAAAACGATTAAAGGACAGAAAGGTGAAAATGGCCGTGGTAAAAATCAGAATGGTAAAGGCGCCGAAGATGTCGTCATTAAAGTCCCCCAAGGAACGGTTGTTACCGATATGGATACAGGCCTTATCATTGCCGACTTAAAAGAGAAAAACGATTCCGTCGTCGTTGCGTATGGTGGTCGTGGCGGTCGTGGTAATACAGCGTTTAAGACGCAAAGTAATCCGGCTCCGGATTTTTCGGAACATGGTGAACCGGGCGAAGAAAAAATGTTGCACGTTGAACTAAAATTATTAGCAGATGTCGGTTTAGTCGGTTTACCAAGTGTCGGTAAGAGTACGTTACTATCGATTGTATCGCGGGCTAAACCGAAGATTGCCGATTATCATTTTACGACATTGAATCCAAATTTAGGGGTGGTCCGAGTAAAGGACGGTCGTAGTTTTGTAATGGCCGATCTACCTGGACTAATTGAAGGTGCCAGTGAAGGAGAAGGGTTAGGAGATAAATTCTTACGCCATATCGAACGGACGAAAGTGATTGCCCATGTTATCGATATGGGTGCATTCGAAGGTCGTAATCCAATAGAAGACTATGAAATGATCAACAAAGAACTGATGGCATTCAGTCCGAAACTTATGAAAAAACCACAGATTGTAATTGCCAATAAAATGGATTTGCCGGATGCTCAAAAGAACCTGCAAGAATTCAAAAAAAAGGTGAATACAACAGTTTATCCACTTTCGACAATGACGAAAGAAGGACTCGATGATATTTTAGTAGCGCTAGCAGATCTTGTCGATCAAGTGGAAGTGGATGATCTTTATGAAGAAGATCAATTAGAAAGTCATGTTCTTTACAAGTTTAAAAAAGAAGAGCCGTACACCATTACGAAAGATGGCGAAGGACTATATACCATTCACGGTGCTGAAATCGAAAAATTGTTCAAAATGACGAAATTCGAGTCACAGGAAGCGATTCTTCGGTTTGCCAAGCGGTTAAGACGAATGGGAATCGATGATAAATTAGAAGCGATGGGGGCGAAATCCGGCGATAAAGTACGCATTTTAGATTTTGAGTTCGAGTTTAATGACTGATTATTTTGTAATGAAAAAAACCATTCGTTAAAGAATGGTTTTTTATTCAGAAAGCGTTAAAGTCTGTTTTTCTTTTAGTGATTGGATGGTACCGCATGGCAACTCGTAAGTATAATAAACTCTTTTTTGAGGAAAGATAATCCGCCATGGTTTTAAAGCAGAATATAGTCGGATGATGCGATGATCTCGGTCTGTCATAACGATATCGATTGGTTGTCGCATAAAAAAAGTGTGAATACTATTACATTTGGGAAAGCAAATTCCATTTTGAATGGGTTTCTTTTGAAACATAAAGCCCTTGAAACGTTTCCAAATTGTGGTATAAACAAAAACTTCAAGTCTTGTTTTTCCTACTTTTAGTTGCATACTTGTCACCAACTTCACTATAGCATAAAAAAATTTATTTGACAAACTTTTGGAAATGATATACACTCATAGTAGGAATAGACGAAAAGATGGTGAGGCCCATGTTAAAACAAGAAAAAGGTCAGGCGTTAGTTGAATATGTACTAATTATTGCTCTTGTTTCTGTCCTCATTATCGGTTTGGTAAAAACATTTGGTGGTTATTTAAAAGACGCCATTCAGAAAACTTCATGTTCCGTTGTCGGCCAAGAATATATTCCAGGTGAAAACCCAGGTGAGGGTAGATGCGGAGATTCCATTGAATAAAGATTGGAAAAAGAACGTTTAGTTCTTTTTTTTTCGCGTATTCTATGGTATACTCATTTATGATAGATAATAGGGGTGGATCGCGATGAAGAATGAAAAAGGTCAAGCTTTGATCGAGTTTGTATTAATCCTTCCAGCATTGATTTTCTTGATCTTTGCAACGATCGATTTTGGTCGCATTCTTTATACGAAAAATCATTTAGAAAGCAGAACCGGCGATATTTTATCATTATTAGCGGACGGTAAAAGTTACGATGAAATTAAAAATCAAATAAACTATCAAAATTCATATCCGATCGAATTGAAATTGGATTATGGATCCGATGGTTATCTGACGATCGACATGAGTGGCGTAGTCGATTTAATTACACCAGGTCTCAATTTGATTTTAGATGATCCATATCTCGTAAAAATAACAAGAGTGGTGCCATATGAATCATAAAGGACAAGTATTCGTATTATTTGTATTATTGTTGCCACTATTCTGTATGTTGGCAATGTATATTGTCGACAATGGAATCATACTGTATGAGAAGCATCAGTTGGAGGAAATTAATAAATTGGCGATTTCTTATGCATTGATGAACCGGGAAACAACCGAAGATAAAGTAAAAGAAATCATTCGAAAAAATGAAGAAGACGTCGATAGTATTCGTGTCAATATCGACGAAAGTGTACAAATTGAAATAAAAAAAGAGATCCGTAGTATTTTTGGAATCATCATTGGCAAAAAGAATTATGAGATCACCTCGTATCTCGATGGCTCTATGGTGGATGGAAAAATACAGTATCTCAAAATCAGTTAAGAAAAAGAGGGTAATAATATGGCTAGAGCGAAGGGCACAATGATTGCCGTAACTTCCACGAAAGGCGGAGTTGGAAAGACGATTCTAACGTTAAACTTAGCGGGGATTTATCAAGATATGAAAAAACGAGTTTTGATTATCGATATGGATTTGTATGGTGGAGCGATTGCACTTAATTTAAATTTAAATCCGGATAAAACGATTTATCATTTTGTCGATGATCTCAGTAATAACCGTTATCATAGTTTTTATGATTATGTATTAAAGTACAATGAACAGATCGACATTTTGAGTTGTCCAAAAGATCCCCGTCAAGCGAATAAAATCGATGCGAAATATATCGAAATGATTTTGGATAACGCAATTTATCGTTATGATGTAATTTTAATCGATACGTCCCATACATTAACACCCGTTAATATTTCCGTTCTCGATATGGCAACTGTTATTTTATATGTGATGACGAACGATCCGATGGACTTAAAGAACACCAAATCTTTCTTAGCTATTTTGCACGATATTGAAAAAGAAAATGTAAAAGTAGTATTAAATGATTCGCGGGATCAAGATTTGAATTATTTTAGTACCTTCGATATCAAAAATGTAATTCGTCATAATATCGATTATACGATCTCGGCTAGTTTTCATATTCGGAATATTTCAAAATATTTATTAGAAGGCCAAATTTTGGTTGAAAATACTTCTCTTAGTTTCCGGGATTTTCGAGATTATGATAAGTTAAAGAAAATGGCTACCGATCTATTGCCGGAAGTGAAGGAGGAGAAATAATGCCAAAACGTAGTTTACGAGAAGAATTTGAACTCGATCAAGAGAAACGAGATCCGATCAAAATTATCTCTGATTATGATATTTTTAAAGATAAAGCATTATTAGATAAATTACGGTCGAACATTATTCAAAACATCATCGACAATAAAGTGCCGGAAGAGAAACTACTAACCGAATACATTAATGAAGAAATCGACAAGACTTTGGAAGGATACGATCTTACTAATTTAGAACGTAGTCACATTTTTAATTTGATTGATAATGAAATCAACGGATACGGTCCTATTACAGAGCTATTAGATGATAAAAATGTGACCGAAATCATGGTCAATGGACCAGAAGAGATTTACATTGAAATTGATGGTCACGTAATGAAAGATGATACCGTATCTTTTATCAATGCCGATCATATTTTAAGAACGATCCAAAGAATGGTTCAACCATTAGGCCGAACGATCGATCAAGCAAATCCGATGGTCGATTCGAGATTGCCGGATGGTTCCAGAATTAATGCGATTATTCCGCCGCTCAGTTTAAATGGACCAGTACTTACGATCCGGAAATTTAAGGATAGTATGAACGATATTGAGTCATTGATTCGAAATGGTACGTTGACGCCTTATATGGCCCGTTTTTTAGAGGCATGTGTTCATGCCAAATTAAATATGATTGTCTGTGGTGGTACCGGTAGTGGTAAAACGACACTTTTGAATATTCTGTCTAGTTTTATCGGTGAAGATGAGCGTATTATTACGATTGAAGATGCTGCCGAATTACGTTTGCATCAAAAACACGTCATCACTTTGGAAACACGGAATATGAATTATGAAAGTGGTGGCGAAGTGACGATTCGAGATCTTGTCATCAACTCATTGCGAATGCGACCAGACCGGATCATCGTCGGCGAAGTCCGTGGCAAAGAGGCATTCGATATGCTACAGGCAATGAATACAGGACATGAAGGAAGCTTAACAACCCTTCATGCGAACAGTCCGATCGATGCTCTAAACCGTTTGGAAACAATGGTTTTAATGAGTGGATTAGAAATTCCGATCCGTGCGATTCGGGAATATATAGAAAATGCCATCGATATTGTCGTAAATATCGAACGATTGGGCGACGGTCGTAGAAAAGTAACGAGCATTTGTGAAGTGATCGGCTTTCAAGGAGATGCCATTCGTTTAAAGGAAATCTTTGCTTTTAAAGAACACGGCTTAACTTCGACCGGGGAAGTAAATGGCGAGTTCATATTATATAATTATATTCCAGAAAGTTATAAGAAGATGAAAGCCAAAGGAGTAAATTCGGTTGACGATATTTTCGATGAAGTGAAAAAAATATTAGACAAAAAAGCAAAATTAGAAGAAAAGAAAAAGAAAGCAAAACCGGTCAAAGAAAAGAAATAGAAAGAGGGTGAAGCGAATATGCCAGAAGGATACAATATTTCTTTGTTTATCTTGCAAATTATCATTATTTTTATCCTATTTGCCATTATGATATGGCTTTTAAAACTAGTACGGGCAATTCGCTATGAAAAACGAATTAGTAAATACACGATTGATTCGATTAAAGAAGATTCTCTTTCTTTTTTCGATCGGGTAAATATCGCTTATTTTGAGATTTGTCATAGATTATCAAAGGCTTTGAAAAAAATTCGAATTTTTGATACGTACAGTAAAAAGTATGAGAAATATATCGATGGTTCGAAACAGATTCGGGAAGAAGCGATGGATTATATTTCAACCAAAATTCTATGTGGTATTTTAGTATTTTTGATTGTATTGGTATCCGATGTCCTTCAATATAAACCGATCTCGTTGATTCAAGTGATCTATTCCTTATTGATTGGTTTTTTCTTACCAGACTTATTCTTGATTTCTCGTAACCAATTCCGAAAGAGACAAATTGAAAACGATTTATTAAAATCGATTATTATCATGAATAACGCATTTAAATCGGGTCGCAGTACGATGCAGGCAATTCAAATTGTATCGGAGGAACTCGACGGACCATTAGCGGGTGAATTCAAAAAAATGTATATCGACTTGACTTATGGTCTCAGCTTGGAAACGGTATTCACGCGGTTTGCAAAGCGAGTAAATATCGAAGAAGTGAAGTATATTACAACCTCTTTGACGATTTTAAATAAAACAGGCGGCGATATTGTAAAAGTGTTTTCGTCGATTGAACGATCTTTCTTCAATCGGCGCAAGTTACAACAAGAGTTGAAATCTTTGACGGCTTCCGCTCGGCTTATTTTTAATATTTTGGTAGTATTACCGTTTGTTTTATTTTTGATGATCTTTATCTTAAATCCAACCTATTTTAATCCGTTATTTACAACGCCGATTGGGCTTGTCATCTTACTTGTTATCGTCTTATTGTATACGACATATATTTTTATCATCCGACGGATTATGAAAGTCGAAGAGTAAAGGGGGATATGCATGGCTAAGAAAAAAATAGAAGTATCGCGAAAAATTTATAGTCAAAAGAGTATCGATAAGATGCAAGCAAGAATCGATTTGCTCGGTTATCGGGAAAGTTATAGTGCGATTATTTTCTTAAATATTCGTCTTCTTTCTTCCACTTTTCTCTTTTTTATGATATTATATCTATTCGAATGGGGATATGTTTTAGCACCTTTAATTACGTTTCTTTATTATATTTTTCTACCTAAGATTGCGATTGACCAAAAGGTGGCCAAAAGAGGATCGCGGCTAGATAAAGAAGCAATGTATTTTTTCGAAGTATTAACGTTATCGTTAGAGTCGGGAAGAAATTTACAAAGTGCTTTAGAAGTAACAGCTTCGAATATCGATTCGGAATTATCGAGTGAATTTAAACAAACCTTAGAAGAAGTTCGTTTTGGTAAAAGTCTCAACGAAGCATTGGATGATTTAAAAAGACGAATTCCTTCCGATACAATTAACAATATTATTTTAAATATTTCCCAGTCGAATATTTTTGGTAATAGTATTATTGATACGTTATATAATCAAATCGATTATATTCGAGATAAAAAAGTGATGGAAACACGGGCGAAGATGAGCAAAATACCGATTCAGATCAGTGTGGTATCGGTTATCTTCTTTATTCCAATTTTGTTATTGTTAATTTTATCGCCAGTAATCATCAGTTATATTGTAGGATAGGAGGATTTTTATGAGTGGACATTCAAAATGGGCAACGATTCATCGTAAAAAAGATTTGCTAGATCAAGCAAGAGGTAAAGTCTTTCAAAAGATTGCAAAAGAAATTTATGTGGCAGCGCGGGGAACCGATGGAAATCCGGATCATAATGCATCTCTTCGGATGGTGTTAGAAAAAGCCAAAGCCGCAAACATGCCAAAAGATAATATTCAAAAGGCGATTGATAAAGCAACCGGTGCATCTGGTGGCGAAGATTTTGAAGCAATTCGTTATGAAGGATACGGTCCAGCGGGAGTTGCCGTGATGGTCGACTGTTTAACCGATAATCGAAACCGGACCGCTTCACAAGTAAGAGCAGCGTTTACAAAACGTGGTGGAAATTTGGGAACGGATGGATCGGTTAGCTATATGTTTCAAAGAAAAGGTGTCATTGTAACCGATAAAACGATTTCCGAAGATGATGTTATGATGACGGCAATCGATGCCGGTGCGGATGATTTTAATGTGACGGACGAAGGATATGAAATCTATACGAGCCCTGAGAACTTTTTAAAAGTAAAAGAAGCTCTTGAAGAAATCGGGGTAACCGAATTTTTGACAAGTGAAGTTACATTTGTATCCAATATGAAAACTTCAGTAAGTGAAGAAGACAGTGAAAAAGTATACGGATTGATTGAGGCATTGGAAGAAATCGACGATGTCCAAGATGTCTATACCAATTTAGATGAGTAAGAGTTTTCGGACTCTTATTTTTTTGGTATAATAATATAGACAAAGGTGATCGAGATGAATTATCAAATGGAATTAGAAAAAATAATTGCGAAAAATCAAGAAGAAGGAAAAGTGCCGACGTTACTGTTGCATGCTTGTTGTGCGCCTTGTTCCAGTTATGTATTGGAGTATTTGAGCGAGTATTTTCAGATTACGATTTTCTACTATAACCCGAACATTACGATAAAAGAAGAGTATCAAAAAAGAGTTCAAGAGGAACAAAGACTATTACGTGAAATGCCTTTCCGCTATCCAGTTTCCTTTTTAGAGGGCAGATACGATCCAAGTGAATATGAAAATATTGCCAAAGGAAGAGAGGATTTACCAGAGCGAAGTATCCGTTGTTATGATTGCTACTATTTACGACTAAAGGAAACCGCCAAGGTAGCAAAAGAAAATGATTTTGACTATTTCGGCACGACGCTTTCCGTAAGTCCTCACAAAAACAGTAATTGGTTAAATGAAATCGGTAAAGAGTTAAGTGCACAATATAAAATTCCTTATTTGTACGCCGATTTTAAAAAGAAGGAAGGATACAAACGAAGTATCTTGTTATCGCAAAAATATCATTTGTATCGTCAGGATTATTGTGGCTGCATTTATTCCAAGCATGCCCATGATAAAAAAATGTTAGAAAAAGGAGAAACTATATGACCGTTGATACCATAGTAACACAAGGTGCTTTAGCTCAAAACTGTTATATTATCAGTGCCGAAGATCTGTGTATCATCATTGATCCTGGAGCGGAACCTTTTAATATAACTTCGCGAATAGCCGGTAAGAAAGTGATGGCAATTCTACTTACACATCGTCATTCTGATCATATTGGTGCACTACCATTTCTCCAAAAAGAGACATTGGCCCCAGTTTATGAGATGTCGAACTTGAAAGAGCAAAATTATTCGATTGGTCCTTTTCATTTTCAAGTGATTTTTACAAAAGGTCACACAGAGGATTCGCTTACTTATTATTTTGAAAAAGAAAAAATGATGTTTACCGGTGACTTTTTATTTCACGGTGATGTTGGACGATGTGATTTAGAAGGTGGATCGTGGTGGAAGATGCAGGAAAGCATCCACAAAATAAAATGTTATCCGGATGATATTAAAGTATATCCTGGACATGAAGAAGCCACAACTTTAGGCGAAGAGAAAAAACACAATCCCTATTTTAAAGATTGAAAAATATCCCATTTTTTGATATCATGTTAATAGTAAAATGGCATGGTATTTTTTTATAGAGTGAGGTGAAATCATGGATCGTCAAATAGAACAGAATACTCCGTTTGATCAATTAATTTCTCAGCTTGAAACGCTCGGAATTAGTAGCAAAGTTCTAGGCCAAGAGCAAGATAAATTACAGTTAAAAATTCCTTTCGAAAGCAAGAATATGATTTATGCCGTGATCGATTTTATAAACCGAATTCCTAGAGCGAATTTTCTTTTTGAAAAAAAAGCTGAAAGCTTTTATTTGACTATGAAAACGCCAGTAATCGATCTAGATTCTTTTGTTGAGAAAATCAAAGATTACAATCCGAATCATGATTATTGGAATGAATTGTCGATCGACATGAAAGAGATTATGACTCTGTTTGAACAAGCAAACTTACAAAATGCAAATTTACAAATAGGAGTTAAAATAGGGGAGCAAGAAAAAGAGTATCGGATTCATAGTGATGATCTACAGATGATAAGAGCCTTGCAAGCACTCGGTATTCCAGAGACAGATCAATTGTTTCACTTTGTATCGAACCATCCCGAAGAAGCTGCTGCCATTTTAAAAGGCGGAGAATTAAAAGGGACCGAATTAAGTCAAGAAGCAAGAGAAGTACTTGGAATTCACGAGAATAAAGAGGCTGCGGAATTAACTAAAGAAAACTCACTTGTTACCACTTATCGGAAGGAAATTCCTGGTCTTGATGGGGCGTATGCCTGGATTCACATTATTACTCCATTTGAGAAAGTAGGAAATTCAGATATAGAAGTACCGACATCAGATCGTTTTATTGAACTAGCTTTAGAATTTAATGAAAATGGCAAAAAACAAATAAACAGCACGCGTTTTCATTACCAAAATGGTGTAATATTTGATCGCGATATTTTACCACAGATCGCCGATGAGTATCGTTTGGCTAGTAAAATGGAAGGAAATCATATTGAACAAAGTACCGAGAATCCATCCTCTTATATTATTACAGATGAGAACGGCAAACAGTCAGAATACCTGGATGCGGATAATCAAATTCGTTCTACCGAAGCAATCGGCAACTTTATTCATGAGACTGATTTTGGAAAAAAAGAAGGAGTTCAAAAACAAGAAAAGGAACAGAAATTTGATAAAGAAAATGAGAAAGTATTAGTGAAAGTAAATCAAGTACAGACGACTGGTTCGGTTGCTGATACTACAGCGGGAAAAGCGAGTTCGATTATTTTAGGAATTATGATAGTCGTTGTAATTGTTTTATTGATTGTAATTTTTGCAATGTTGATGTAGAAGGGAAGTTTTTATATGTATTGGGATTTAATTATTATTGTAGCAATTATTTTAGTAGCAGTGATCTGTTTGCGACGGTTTTCTAGTTTTGTCTATATCGTCGGAATCATCGATATCTTCTTACGATTGGTTACATTTATTGCCAATAATCTAGGTGTACCAGAAATCACACAGCTAGTAAATCGCATTGGCTTTCCAAGTAGTATTCCATCTCTGATTGGAAAATATACGGATGGTATTTTGACGACTGTTTTAGTATGGATTTTTGTTATAATTATGATCGTATTTGAATTTTATGTGATTCGGACGTTTATTCGTAAGAAAAAATAATATGTCAAAAAATGGAAATAACTTCCAGTGAAAGAAGTAATTTATCTGTGATAAAATGGAAAGAGAATAGAACCTCTTTCCGTTTTTCGTTGTAAATTAGCCGAAAATTTGGGAGTTTACGATATGTCTGCTGGAGCAGGTGAATATGTGATGGGGGTACTTGCTGATTCAAGCGGAGCACCAAGAAGTGGGAATAGCGACTCAAGGAATTCTGGATTCAATGGAACGTTAGAAAATGGAAGTAAATATAGTTCAGGAATTGCTTTTCCAGAAGCCAAGTATTATGATTTATATACTTCAATGAACCAAAGCTCCAATGATGATAGTTTAAGCGCTACGGCATGCAGTGGAGGAATTTGTTATGGACATGGGTTAAGTGAGACTGCAGGATGGTATCAAGATTATTCCGTTTTTGTTAGTCAAACTATGCCTTGGGTTCTCCGCGGCGGTGGCTGTTCTAGTAGCCCGCCGATTGCTGGCATCTTCTACGCCGGCCACAACTACGGTTACACGGACAGCAACGTCGCGTCTCGTGCTGTGTTGGTCCCAGGAGCGTAGCGATTTATTTCATTTCATCAAAGTGATGGAAATAATATTATGATAAGAGGGAACTGATCAATTGTAATTGTGCTGTAATGCAAAATAGAAAAAAGAAAAGAGGAATTTCGGAAAAGATAAGAAATTCTTCTTTTGTTTTGAAGAAATTGCGATTTGTAAAAGAATTCTAGTTTTGTTAAAGTGCTTCCTGGAGGTGATTTGGTTGAGCCAAGTCGAAGTAGAAGAAGTACTTACGAAAATTAAAAAGAAGGAAGCCGTCATTCCTGGAACATGGGATCCTGTCTTTAAAACGATTTTAATGGAGTGTCCGAACTATCTATCGGATATTATTTATCAAGTCACGAAGATACCGAAAGAATATATTGAAGCAAATCTCGTCTTTAAAAATACTGAGTATCCGATTGATTCGTTTGATGAAAAGAAACGAATCAGTGATGTTGTCGTCGAAATAAAGGAAAACCATATTATTTTAGAAATGAATGCGCATTACTATGAAGGACTGATGGATAAAAATTTGTCTTATGTCGAGAAATTAAGTAGTATAACGATGAAAATAGGAGCAGAATATCCACGCCGAGAGAAGATCATCGAAATCAATTTTGATGTCGAACGAAATCGATCATTTCCAGAAAGTGAGAAGACTATCTATGAGTTTGGACTCTATGAGAAAGAAGAACACTTTTTATACAGTGAACATATTACGATCTATCATATCGATCTAGAAAAAATCAGGAAGAAGTATTATAATAAAGACAAAGAGATAGATCGGTTTGAGAAAGAGATGCTGTTACTAATGGAGACAGATAAAGAAGTATTAAGCGAACTATCGAAAGGAGATGAGACGATGGAAGAAGCGAAGAGGAAGCTAGAGGACTTATCGAATGGAGAGTTATTTACGGAATACGAAAGAGAACAAATGAAGGAAGCGGAAGAGCGAGCGATCAAGCGATACGAATTAAAGATGGCACGAGAAGAAGGAAAAGAAGAAGGACTGGAACAAGGGAAATTAGAGACAGCGAAGAAGATGAAAGAACAAGGGATCGATTGGAATATCATCGCTGTTTGTACGGACTTATCTCTGAAGGAAATCGAAGAGATCAAATAAGATTTCTTCTTTTTCTTTGACATGATATAATAAAAGAGAATGGGCGTGATTACATTGCAAAAACCAGTTTTATATATAATGCCAAGAGAGCAACAACAAGCTTTTCTTTCTCATATGAAGGACAATTTCGAACCTTGCCAGTTGATGAGTTTAGAAGAATTTCGTAAGCATTTTTATTTTGATTATGATGAACAAAGCGTTTATGCATTGTGTCAGGAATATCAATTAAAACCTTCGCTTGCGAAAATGTACCTCAATCAATTTTATTATATGGATCATTGTAATTTTTCAAACGAAAAGATTGCGGATTTAAAACAAAAAAAGACGTTTATTGAAAATCAAAACTTACTAAAACGGGATGAGTTTTTTCGGGTATACCTAAAAAAATATCGGATTATCGTAAAAGGATATGACCCATTGGATGAGTTTGATTTGACTATGTTTCAAGAGATCTCCGCTTATACCGAAGTAACGATAGTTCCGTGTACGATTCGAAATAAAGAATATGTTGTTCATACGTTTTCTCATATTGCGCAAGAAGTCTCTTATATTGCCGAACAAATACTAGTATTATATCAACAGAAAGTTCCGTTTTCGAAAATTCATTTAGCAAATGTGAAAGAAGAATATTACGAGACACTTACTCGTATCTTTCAACTTTATCATATTCCTATTGCCCCCCTTGAAAAAGAATCGCTTTTAGGAACTTATTGTGGCAAAATGTTGCTTTCTTACTTAAAGGAATGCGATCATTTATCAGAACTTGTGACTATGTTACAAGAAAAGATAAAAGATAGTGGTTCTTTTGACTTAGTGATATCGATATTGAATCGATACTATTGGTATCAAGGACCGTGTGAACATTTGCTTCCGATGATTTTAGAAGATTTAAAAACGACATATTTACCGATCGTTCATCATCAAGACGAAGTAAAAATAAGTTCTATTTTTGGGTCATTTGACGAAGACGAATATGTTTTCGTATTGGGACTACGAGATGGGGCAATTCCACAAGTATATCAAGACACCGATTTTCTAAATGATAAAGAAAAAGCCCAATTGCATCTTGATATTACCGAAACGAAAAATCAAAAGATGCGTCGCAAAACATTGGCAGCTCTTTCGAATTTACCGAACGCTACCTTTAGTTATAGTGCTCAAAGTTCGTTTGAAGAGTTTTCGGTGAGTAATTTGCTAGATGAGATGAACGTGAGTTTTCAAGAAGAGGAGTTACCAAGCACGATAAGCTCGAAGATATATTTTGATTTGGAACTGGGCAAACAATTAGATCGTTATTTGAAATATGGAAAGTTAGAGAGCTCTTTGTCGAAGCTTTATTGGAGTCATCCTTCGATCGCTTATCGGACTTATCAAAATCAATTCACCAAAATATCGAAAGAACACTTATTTGCTTATCTCAATCATAAATTAACACTATCTTATTCTAGCTTGGACCAATATTATCGCTGTAAGTTTCGATATTATATTAGCAGTATTTTAAAATTAAATATCGAAGAAGAACGTTTCTCTCAAAAGTTGGGAACTTTGTTTCATGCGGTTCTTTCGCAATGCTTTCAACCTGATTTTGATTTTGACTCGGTTTTCACAGAAGAAATGAAACCGTTTCAATGGGATCAAAAAGAGCACTTTTTCTTAGTAAAATTAAAAGAAGAACTAAAATTTATTATTCAGACTTTATATGAACAGAAAAGAAAAACAAGCTTTACGGATTCTTTTTATGAAAAACGAATTACTCTCGATCAAAAAAGATCACTTGATATTCGCTTTACGGGGATTATCGACCGGATGGATTACCTTTCGGAAAATGGAATTACTTATGTGATGATTGTCGATTATAAAACCGGTCATCCGAATTTGGATTTAGGACTTTGTGAGTATGGGATTGGAATGCAATTACCGATTTATCTTTATCTAGTGAAAAAGAGTGGACTATTTGGAACCGTTCGTTTTGCGGGCTTTTATTTACAAAAGATTTTAAACAATGAACTTTCGATTGCTCCAGGAAAAAGTTATATCGATTTAAAAAAAGATACGCTTCGCTTAGCTGGATACACTTCGATGGACTATGATGTGATCGAAAAAATCGATATTGATTTTCAGGAAAAGAGTTATATTCAAGGCATGAAATTAAGTAAAAATGGCTTTTATCCCTATACCAAGGTTTTAAGTGACGAGAAAATGGAATATTATATTTCCCTAGTGAATCGTAAGATCGAAGAAGCGATTCAAAAAATCGAAGCAGCGGATTTTGAAATTGATCCAAAAGTAATCGATATGCAAAATGTCGGATGTGAATTTTGTCCATATCGCGATTTATGCTATAAGACCCCACGAGATTATATTTATATCGAAACGAAAGGAGGCGAGGAGGATGCCGACATGGACGCCCGAGCAGCAACAAGCAATTGATCGAGAAGGAACGAATATTATTGTCAGCGCAGGTGCTGGCAGTGGTAAAACAGCAGTGTTGACAGCCCGAGTTTTGCGCAAATTAAAAGATGGTGTCGATATCGATCGGCTCTTAATTCTAACCTTTACGAAAGCTGCCGCCAAAGAGATGAAAGAGCGGATTCGCCGTGCCATTAAAAAAGAGCCTTCCTTATCCGCGCAACTATCCAAATTAGATCAGGCGTATATTACCACCTTCGATAGTTATGCATATTCGTTTGTCAAAAAATATCATTATTTAATCAATGTCTCTGCTTCTTTTGAGATTGGTGAAGCTTCGATCTTCCATCAAGAGGAAGTCGCAATTCTCGATCATCTTTTTATGGAAGAGTACACGAAGAAGGAAAAAGATTTTCAGCATCTAATGTACACCTTTTTTACAAAAGAGGATCAAGAATTAAAAACAGCTTTATTGGATATGTACCATAAGATCGATTTACGTTACGATAAAGAAGAATATCTGAAACATTATTTTGATTTGTTTTATACGGAGAACGTGTTAAAAGATCGGATTACCGAATATTTTAAATTGATTCAAAAGAAACTTGAGATGTTGTCTAGTATGGGCAATGAACTGGAGCAATTGACAGAAGGTTATGGCGATAAGCTAGCCGAAGTTTTAATTCCTTTGCAAGAAGCAACCGATTATGACAGTATCCGTAGTCATCTTGATTTTCGCTTTCCAAACTTGCCCAAAGGAAGTAGTGAAGAGGCCAAGTCGAAAAAGAAAGAGATGAGTGATCTCGTAAAAGAAATCAAACAACTTTGTCGATTTACTTCCCTAGAAGAAATACGAGAGTTATTAGAAAATAGTAAAGAAGATGTCGAATGTCTGTTACGTATTTTGCAAAAGTTAGATAAAGAGATCAGCCAATTCAAAGAATTTCATGATCGTTATGAGTTTATCGATATTAGTAAAATGGCCATTCGTATTCTCGAGACAAGCGAAAGTGTACGTTTGGAAACACGTGATTTTTTCCACGAAATCATGGTCGATGAATATCAAGATACCAATGATTTACAAGAACTTTTTTTAAGTAAAATCAGTCATTCTAATATTTATATGGTAGGAGATATCAAACAATCCATTTATCGTTTTCGAAATGCGAACCCTTATTTGTTTCAATGGAAATATGATCATTATAGTCGTTTCGAAGATGGAATTAAAATCGACCTAAATAAAAATTTCCGGAGTCGTAAGGAAGTACTCGATCCGATTAATGCGATGTTCAATCGGATTATGGATCAAACATTAGGGGGCGCAGATTATGCTGATACCCATCAGATGGTTTTTGGCAATCAATTATATGAAACCGTCGGAGCAAATTCTGATAATGACCAAGTGGAATTTTATGAATATTGCCAAGCCGAAAATAGTGAGTATTCGAAAGAAGAAATCGAAGCATTTATCATTGCCAATGATATTCAAAAGAAAGTAGCACACAAGTTCCAAGTGTTCGATAAAGAAGAAAATGTATTACGCCCAATCCAGTATGCTGATTTTGCGATTCTGTTGGATCGATCTACCCAATTTCCACTCTATAAAAAAATATTTGAATATTTACAAATTCCACTTACCATCGAAAAAGATGAAAGTATTACGAATGAAGTCGATTTATTATTGTTAAAAAATATTTTTGGTCTTTTACAACAAGAATATAAGAAACAATATGATAACTTGTATCGTTATACCTTTGTTTCTTTGGCCAGAAGTTATTTATATCGCTTGAGTGATGAAGAAATCTTTCTTTATTTAAAAGAGGAATCTTATCAAAAAGCGCCTTTTTATGACATCGTTCATACCTTAGCGGAAGAAATGGATCATTTCACACCTCATCAATTATGGACAAAAGTACTAGAGTTATTCCCGTTTTATGAAAAAATAGTAGCGGTCGGCGAGATAGAAGATCATTTAAATCGCTTCGACTATCTTGGTAAGTTGATTTTCAATTTACAAGATTTGGGTTATACTTGTCATGATCTCTATTCGTTTTTTGATGAGTTGATCGCTCAAGATCTATCCCTTACTTATGCATCGACAAAAGAGAGTAGTGATAGCTGTAAGATTATGACGATTCATAAATCCAAAGGATTAGAGTATCCGATTTGTTATTTTGCTGGTTTGACTGCCAAATTTAACTTTGGCGATATTAAAAATCGATTTTTCTATGACAATACATACGGTATTTTAGTCCCGTATTTTAAAGAAGGTGTCGGGGATAGTGTCTTAAAAGAACTTGTAAAAGAAAAATATCAAGAAGAAGAAATCTCGGAAAAAATACGTCTTTTCTATGTTGCATTGACAAGAGCCAGAGAGAAGATGATATTTGTCTTACCACAGACAGAATACTATGACTATGGCTCGACGTTATTATCGCTTTCCGTACGTCGTCGCTATCGTTCTTTTCTCGATATCCTAAAAAGTATTTTAATCCAGTTTGAAAATCAAATCGTCTCGATTGATTTGAAAGAATTATCTCTTTCGAAAGATTATAATATTTCGAAACAAGTCGATTTACGAAAAACGATTCCAGCATTCCAGGAACAAGTGGAAATTCGGGAAATTCCTGTTTCTAGTGAAGAGATGCAAAGTTCTAGTTACTCGAAAAAAGTCCGACAATTATTATCGATGGAAGACCATAATAAAATCGAATTCGGAAAACGCATGCATCGTATTTTAGAAACGATCGACTTACAAAATCCGAAACTGGATGAATTGACAATTTCGGATTTTGAACGAAAAAAAGTAGAAGCCTTTTTAAATCAACCGTTACTTGCAAATCGAAACCAAGCAACTATCTATCAAGAACAATCTTTTACAACGATGATCGATAAAGTAGAATATCATGGAGTGATTGACTTATTACTCGTTTTGGAAGATCGTTGTATCATTGTTGATTATAAATTAAAATATACGGCAGACGAAGCATATCAACGACAGTTACAAGGTTATGCTCAGTTTGTCGAATCGAAATTTCATCGACCGGTAGAAGTCTATCTTTACTCTATTTTAGATGAGGTGATGGAGAAGGAGGAGTTATGTATCAAAATTTAAAAGATATGGATGATGCAATTCAACGTACGAGGGAAGTAATGTTAAATCATGAGGGACAATATCAAGAGATCGAGGAAAAAATCCCTAGTTTACCTAAATTGATGAATCTTACTAAGAAAAATCAAAAACAAGTTCTTACTTTTCTTCCTTATTTGGACCAGGTGATTCAGCTTCCTGTTTACGAAGTGTCTTTTACAGTGACACTCGCTAGTCTATTAGTAGACGGAAAACTCAATCTCGAGAATTTAACGAAAGAACAATTGTATTTGTTGATCGATATAATGATGGATTATCCGAAGGATACGTATCCTTATTTTGTTCGATTATTTAACAACGATGTTTTATCACTTGTTTTGAATAAAGTGCAGACAGAAGCAGAACATGCAACCGATCGGGAAATGATGGCTGTTTGTTTGGGGCAACGAATAATCGAGGGGGCTGTCCGAATGTTTCGAATTAATTTCGACGATCGAGAAATGGTCAAAAAATTCCAAGAAGCGCTTGTCCTTTATTATGGTAAAACACCTCTTGAAAAACTACTACAAAATGCTTCGTACTATTCACGCAAAGAAGAAGTTGAGTTGCAATTAGAAAATGTATTAAAGGAACTTTAATATGAAATATCGTTTTAAACGTATTTATATTGAAATTACAAATCGCTGTAATTTATCTTGCTCTTTTTGTAGTCGTAGTCGCCGTCAAAAAGAAGAAATGGATCCAGTTACTTTCGAAAAAATAATTCAAGAAATTCGACCATATACCAACAATATTTATCTCCATGTCAAAGGAGAACCATTGTATCATTCCAAATTCGATCACATTTTAAGTATCTGTGATCGCTATCAAATGAGAGTCAATATTACAACTAATGGAACACTGTTAAAAAAACAGGAACAAGTGTTTTTGATTCATCCTTCGATTACCCATTTGAATATTTCTCTTCATGCCGAACAACATGACCCGAATTATTTTAATAACTTATTTTCTGTCGTCGATCGACTACCATCGCACATGACGGTTATCTATCGACTCTGGACATTATCTCAAAATAAACTTAGTCCGCGTGGACGAGAAATTTTCGAGGTATTGAAGGAGCACTATCATCTCGATCACGATGTCATGACATTGTTATTGGAAACGAAAAATATAAAAATAAAAGATGGTATCTATGTCGATAAAGAAAATCAATTTGAATGGCCAGAAGTATCAAAATGTACAATCAAAAATGGGTATTGTTATGGTGGCAAAACCCACCTTGCTATTCTAGTCGATGGGACAGTCGTACCATGTTGTTTGGATGGAGAAGGAATCATGGCATTAGGAAACTTGAAAGAAATGTCTTTGCAAGAGATATTGCATACAAAACGCTATCGAAATTTGATCGAAGGCTTTCAAAATCATGTGGCAGTAGAACCACTGTGTCAATCATGCACCTATAAAAACCGATTTTTAAAAACGAAAAGAACAATCGATGATACGAACCGTTAGATTGTTCTTTTTTTGGTATTTCTTGACAAAACGCCTATTTTGCGATATAAATTTAAAGTACATTTGAAAAGGCAGTGAGAGATATATGGATACAATTTATATTTTTGGACATCGTAATCCCGATACGGATTCCGTAACGGCAGCAATTTCGCTATCTTATTTAAAAAGTCAATTAGGTTTTAAAACGAAACCAATGGTATTAGGGAATATTAATCCAGAGACGAGATATGTACTGGATTATTTTCAAGTAAAGGAACCAAAGTATTTGAATAATGTCAGTTTGCAAATTAAAGACGTCAATTACCATAAAGGATATTATTTAAATGAAAACACTTCGATTTTATCAGCATATCATTATATGTCGGAGAAAGGAATTACAGGTATTCCACTCGTGGATGATCATAAAAAGTTGCAAGGACTCGTCACTTTGAAAATGTTAGTAAAACAATTAGTAGAAGGGAATTTCACTCATTTGGACGCATCTTACGATGGAATTATGGAAACGATTCAAGGAGAAGAGATTACACGTTTTGATGATACGATTACAGGTGATATTGTCGTTGCATCATTCCGAAGTACCACTTTTTTAAACAATATCAGTCTTACCAAAAATAGTATTTTAATTGTCGGAGACCGTCATAGTATTATCGAGTATGCCGTGAATTCCGGAGTTAAGATGGTAATCGTGGTCGGAAATGGCGAAATTCATGAAAATCATATTGAAATTGCTCGAAAAAATCATGTTAATATGATTCGGACATCTTTGGATTCCTTTCATGCGGCAAAATTGATCGGTTTTAGTAATTATGTAAAAAAAGCTGCTTGTGAGAAAGATCCGATTTGTTTCGATGAGACGGAAACATTTGATCAATTTATCGAAATATCGAAAAAATTACGTCATAACAATTACCCGGTCGTCGATAAGTCCAATAATTGTTTAGGTCTTATTCGCGTTACGGATATTACGGAGAAAAATAAAAAGAAAGTAATTTTAGTCGATCATAATGAACTAGAACAGAGTGTCGAGGGTTTAAAAGAAGCGGAAATTTTGGAAATCGTCGATCACCATAAGATCGGAGACTTGACGACTTCGGCACCGATTAACTTCCGAAACATGGCAGTAGGTAGTACAAATACGATAATCTATTTCTTATATCAGGAAAATCATATTGCGATTCCCAAAGAAATGGCGGGGATGATGATCAGTGGTATTTTATCGGATACCTTAGCGCTTACTGCACCGACAACAACCCAGTTAGATAAAAGTGTCGTCTATGAACTTGCTAAAATTGCCGAAGTGGATGTCCAAAATTACGCGATGGATATGTTAAAAGCAGGAAGCTCTTTTGAAGGGAAAACAAAAGAAGAAATTTTACAAAATGATTTAAAAGTATTTCCAATTGCAGATACGAAAGTGGCTGTCAGTCAGGTCTTGACATTTGACATTGCATCATTTTTACAAGAAAAAGAATCGTATCTTCAAGCAATTGAAGAGATGCGAACCAGAAATGGTTATGATTCTATGATCATGGTTATTACCGATATCTTGGCACAGGCATCTTACTTGTTTTATACCGAAGAAATGGCTCCTGTTTTACAGGAAGGTTTTCATCTAGATGATATTTATGAAGGAGTGTTTGTAGCAGGTTGTGTTTCTCGTAAAAAACAAGTGATTCCAGCCATTGTTACAGTTATGGAAGAAAAATAGGACTTAACTTTTCTTGTAAAGTCCTTTTTTTTGTGATAATCTCTATATTAGAAAACTAATATACGGAGGTATCTATTAATGGAATGGTATCGAATTTTGAAAGATGATCTATTCGAGAAAACAAATAGTAAAATGACTGGCCTTAGTAGTCAGGAAGCGAAAGAAAGATATTGGAAAGATGGAAAAAATGCACTTCCAAAAAAGAAAACGGATAGTCTTTTCAAAATATTCATTCGGCAGATTATGGATCCGATTGTGTTATTGTTAATTGTGACGGTTGTTTTTTCGTTTTTGATTCATGAAGTAGTAGATGCAATCGCGATTATTTTTATTATTGTGATTGATCTTATTATGGGAACGATTCAAGAATGGAAAGCCGAAAAAAATGCCGAAGCTCTTGCTAATATGATTCAAGTGAAGACGAAGGTCTTACGTGACGGAGAAGAAATCTTGATCAATGCCGAAGAGCTCGTTGTCGGTGATATCGTCTTAATTGAATCGGGTGATAAAATAAGTGCGGATCTACGTTTATTAGAAAGCCACAATATTACAGTAAATGAATCGGTTTTAACAGGGGAGAGTTTGAATGTTTCCAAAAATGCAGATGATATTCATCAAACACTTCCGTTAGCAGAACGAAAAAACATGTTGTATGCCGGAACGACTGTGGCTACCGGCCGTGGTCGAGCACTTGTGGTGGCGATCGGTCTGAATACAGAAATTGGAACTATTGCGCATCAAGTAAATACACGAAAAGAAACGAAATCACCACTTACAATTCGGATGGAAAAATTCTCGCGTCAGATCAGTTTGTTCGTCATTGTGATTGCTATTTTATTAACGATACTTTTAATGTATAAAAATGTCCCAGGAAGTGAAATCTTCTTGGCCGTAATTGCACTTTCGGTTTCCGCAATGCCGGAAGGACTACCACTCGCTTTGACGATGGCCTTGACGATTGCTTCGAATCGAATGGCCAAAAAGAATGTCATCGTTAAAAAATTGAATTCGGTCGAAAGTCTCGGTAGTTGTACGGTAATTGCCAGTGATAAAACCGGTACTTTAACTGTGAATGAGCAAACTGCCAAACGCATCAAGTTGCCTTTTGGCAAAGAGTTTGAAATTACTGGTACGGGATATAATGATGAGGGAACAATTGTTGGCATCGAAGAAAGCGATAGTGCTCCAATTGCGGCGATTGTTCAAGCAGGAGCCCTTAATAATGAGGCCAAAATCGAACAAAAGAAAGGCAAATGGGAATACTTTGGTGATTCGATTGACATTGCATTCTTATTTTTAGAAAAGAAACATTCGATCGATTTTTCAAATATCGAAGTATTAGGAATGATTCCATATGAATCGGAAAATAAATATTCAGCAGTATTTTACCGCCAGAATAATGAAATTCATTGTGCAGTAAAAGGTTCTTTTGAAAAAGTCGTATCTTTTAGTGATCGAATGAACGCTGGAACGAAGACCACCTCACTTGATTCTTCTTTGCTAAGTCATCAAAACGAAGAATTGGCTCAAGCCGGATATCGTGTGATTGCAGTTGCCGATGGTATTGTGTCGCAGTTTGAAAAAAAGGAAAACTATACGGATCAAGATATTCCATCACTTCAATTTTTAGGGTTAGTCGGTTTTATCGATCCGATTCGTAAAGAGGCCAAAGCGTCAGTGGCAGAATGTCGGGATGCGGGTATCAAAGTAGTGATGATTACGGGTGATCATCCGTTAACGGCCTATAAGATCGCCAAAGAATTAGATCTTGTTCAGAATATGGATGAAGTGGCAACGGGAATCGAGGTCGATGAACAGTTTCAAAAAGGTTTGGAACATTTTGATGCATTCGTTCGCAGTAAAAAAGTGTTTACCCGGGTAACGCCGACCAATAAACTAGAGATTATCGAGTCTTATAAACGCCAAGGAGAATTTGTCGCAGTAACCGGAGATGGCGTAAATGATACTCCGGCGCTTCGTAGTGCCAATATCGGAATTGCCATGGGTAGTGGTACCGATGTAGCCAAAGAAACTGCTTCGATGATTGTCGTCGATGATAATTTTAAATCGATTGCCAGTGGCGTAAAAGAAGGGCGTAATGCGTATAGTAATATTCGTAAAGTAAGTTATATGCTCCTCTCGTGTGGAGTGGCGGAAGTATTATTCTTTGTGCTATCTATTTTATTTGATATGCCCATGCCATTAGTTGCAATTCAGCTATTATGGCTTAATATTGTTACAGATGGTCTACAAGATTTTGCGTTATCCTTTGAAAAAGCCGAAACGACGATTATGAAAGAACCACCACGCAATCCCAAGGAATCTATTTTTAACAAAGAATTGTTCGGCGAAGTTGCGACCGCCGGAATTACGATCGGCTTGATTGTTTTTGGCGTATGGACTTACTTAATCCAAGTTGTTCATATGGAAACGGGCTTGGCGCGCGGTTATATTATGGCCCTTATGGTATTTTTACAAAATATTCATGTATTGAATTGTCGAAGTGAAAAACAATCTACTTTTAAAATATCTTTAAAGAGTAATTGGATGATTTTATTTAGTATTGCATCTTCGATTGTTCTTCAATTTATCGTAATGGAAGTTTCATTATTTAGTCATTTCTTACAAACAGAAAGTATCCCATTACTTGATTTATTAAAACTATTAGCCCTATCTACAATTATTTTAGTTGTCATGGAAGTGTATAAGAAAAGAAAGCGGAATCATTTTGCAAAAAAAGGAATGTAAGGTTCCTTTTTTTGTCAACCGTAAAAAAATAGAAAGAATACTATTTATTAACAAAACATAATTTGTTATAATGAATTAGTCTAACGGGAGGATCTGTGATATGCAGAACATGATTTTAGTTTTAAAAGGATTTCTGATTGGAATTGCCAACATTATTCCTGGTGTCAGTGGTGGTACCTTGATGATTACCTTAGGAATTTATGAGCGAATTATCAATGCAATTAGTCACTTCTTTCATGACTTTAAAGAGAATATTAAATTTCTAGTACCATTAGGAATCGGAATGGTTTTATCGATTCTGTTAATGAGTCAATTAATTGGAATGTGCTTAGAAAAGTTTCCATTTCCGACAACCTTGTTTTTCGTAGGTCTGATTTTAGGTGGAATTCCGCTTTTGTGGCGCAAGGTGAAGGATAGTCCTAAAAAAGTATCGCATGGGATTATATTTGGGATTACTTTCTTATTTGTAGCAATGTTTGCTTTTTTGAAATCAGGAGATTATGTCGTTTCGTTTGAAGATATGAATATCATGTCTTATGTGTTATTGTTTGGTGTTGGCATGATTGCATCAGCGACTATGATTATTCCTGGAATCAGCGGTTCTTTCATGTTGATGTTATTAGGATATTATAAGCCGATTATCGATACTTTACGCGGTTTGACAGAGTTCTCTTTGCTCGGACACAATTTGGCGATTTTAATTCCGTTTGGAATCGGTGTGTTAGTTGGTATTGTACTTGTCGCCAAACTAATTGAATTTTTATTAAAGAAGTTTGAAATTCCTACTTATTATGGAGTATTAGGATTTGTACTTGCATCGATGATTGCAATTATCCTTCCATTAATCGGAACGACGATTACCATTTGGCAAGTATTATGTGCTATTTTGCTCTTTGCATTTGGGTTTGGAGTTGCCTACAAATTAGGAGGAGAATAATATGGATTTTGGAGTTATTTTATTAGCGATTATTCAAGGAATTTCCGAATTTTTACCGATTTCCTCATCGGCTCATTTAATTATCTTTCGTGATTTATTCGGCATAGGCTCGAGCATCACGAGTGAAATGGCTTTGAATTTTGATATTGCGCTTCATTTTGGAACGCTTTTAGCAATCGGGATCTATTTCTTTAAAGATTTTATGAAATTGATCAAAGATGGACTTACAAAAGGCCCAAAAGACAAGACTGGTAAGATATTTTGGTATTTGGTAGTTGCGACAATTCCCGCTGGTTTAGCAGGTGTTTTGTTCGAAGATGTAATTTCTGAAATGATTCGTTCGAATTTTTATATAATTGCCATCGCTTTGATCGTAATGGGAGTTATTATATATTGGATCGATAAATATTCGAAACAAAAAAAAGAAATACGTGACATGTCTTGGAAAGATGCGATTATCATCGGTTGTAGTCAAGTAGCCGCTTTAATTCCAGGATTTTCACGAAGTGGAACGACAATTGCTGCTGGTCGTGCATTGAATTTAAAACGAGAAGATGCTGCGAAATTTTCTTTTTACTTATCGGCTCCGGTCGTACTAGGAGCAGTTATAGTACAATTATTAAAAGGTGATACAATTTCGGTAATCACTGCCAATATAGCTCCTTTTGTCATTGGCGTTTTGGTATCTTTTATTGCCGGTTTACTTTGTATTGAATTTTTGTTAAAATATTTGAAAAAACATGATTTTAAAATATTTATGTGGTATCGAGTATTATTAGGTATCGTCATAATTTTATGGACTTTATTTCTCCATTCGTAAGGAAGTGATAATATGGGTCTTATCTTGACATTAGTCCTTGGTCTGTTCATCATTTTAGGAGCAGGAATTGTTTTTTTAACAAAGAATAATCAGAAATTTATCCAGTTTTCGATCAGTTTAGCATTCAGCGTCATGGTTATGCTTATTTTGGTAGATTTATTACCAGAAGCTTGGGAATGTCTCGGACAAGAACAAACCATGTGGTCGACGATTTTGATTTTAGGAATCTGTATCGTGGTAGGTTTTGTCATTTTATTAGGACTCGATCAATTTATTCCCGATCATGAAGAGAAAAAAGGAAAACAAGAAGAACAAAATCATATGAAACATATCGGTCTTGTATCGAGTATTGCCTTGGTGATTCATAATTTGATGGAAGGAATGGCGATTAGTTTGCTAGTGACGAATGACTTACGGGCCGGCTTATTAGCGGGAATTGGCGTAGGTCTTCATAACATTCCACTTGGTATGGTAATTGCTTCAACCTTCTACGAGAGCAATCATAGTATCAAAAAAACAATGTGGATTATCCTTGGTATTTCTCTTTCTACTTTTGTAGGGGGAATGTTTCCCTTCTTATTCGAGACGAAAATCCCAGAAATAATCGAAGGAATTTTCTTTGGTATTACGATCGGTATGCTTCTTTATATCGTCATTATGGAGTTATTACCACAAGTACTACATACGAAAGAGAAGAAAGTGACTTGGACGGGAATTGCTCTAGGAGTTGTTTTATTACTATTGACATTATTTTTGTAAAAGAAGAGTCTTCTTCTTTTTTTGTTTGCTAGTTGCATACAAAAAGGGTTGTTTCAATCAAAAGTTATGCTATAATGAGTTTAAGTAGGGCGTATCATAATTTGGGAGGAAAAATGAAATATTTAAAAATAACAATGGTGTTATTCGTCATGGCGTTATGTCTGGGGACGATCGGCGTGGATGCCACGCAATATACGCAGCTGACGGATGTCAAGATTTCAGCTTTCGGAGGAGTATTTGTCAGTGAGCAAGTAGATAAGGGTGATGATAATTTTTATACACAAAAGGTAAAGAAAACAGCAGCTCGTGATGATTGGAGTGGTGATGGTCGAGCGATCGAAGGGAGTATTCGTGGTTATTTTGCAGGACATTTTGAACCGACAGGTTGGCAAAATCTCCCTTTAAACAGTATTGTCGATTTTGGTGATACGACGAAGACACACGGAGCTTATCAACTTCAACTAAAATCGACCAAATGGTTGCCGACAACAGCCACAGCTTCCTTCGACTGGGATCTAGGAACGATTGATTATAGCCCATATCCGGTTGTCGGTTGGTAAAAAAACAAATAGCAGTAAAAGTGTAGTAAAATTGTAGTACAAAAGATACGTCCTACCAAATAAATAAAAAAGGAGTAATCTATGTGGAAAACAATCAAATTACATAAATTTTTCATACTTGCTATCATCATCGTTTTATGCTTAATTGGGCATTCGTTTTTTTCTTATTTTAATGAATACTATTATGAACCAGCGAAAGGATATCATCGAATTAAAGAGATTTGTTATGAACAGCAAGACTGGGATCATCCGTACTGTGAGAATTTTGCACACAACAAAGATCATTTAGAAGAATGGTTGGAAAGTCATGATCCCAGTAAAGAGTTTGAGCAATTAGATGTAATTACTCTTACTAGTATTATTGTCGAACATTATTCTTTTGCAAGTTTACAATATTTTTCACCATTAATTATTGCGATTGCCGTAGCGGGTATGTTTCATTCCCATTTGAAAAGTGGTATGTTTGAAAATTATCTATTACGAATGGACTATAAAAAGTATTTGCGAAAAATATATCGCATATCGCTAAAAGCTTCCTTAATTATGCCGGTTGCTTTAATTGTTATTTTTTTGATTTCTTGTCTGATTACTGGTTTTAATTTTGATACAAGTTCGGTCAATTCAAACATGAGTGTCTATTCTGCGTGGAAGTATGAACATTTCTTCTTATACGGAGCAATGATATGTCTGATTCAAGTTTTTATGAGTTTGGTATATGCCAATATAACATTATATTGTTGTCGAAAAAACAAGAATTTATTAGTGGCGATCGTTATGTCGTATATCTTCTTTTTAGTGCTAGATCTATTTGTTTATCTTGTATTATATTCTTTGATTTTAAATCGAATCTTCGGTATCAAAGAATTAACGGATTATTTTAACATTGCTGGATATTGGTTTTTTAAAGAAGACAGTAATGGTACGATTCCTCTTATCGTAGCATTTTCATTACAATTAGTCTCATTTTTGGGACTTCACCAAATCTTCAAACGGAAGGAACGGCTGGTTTTAGAGTATGAAAAACAAGTATCGTAATGAATGGAAAATGATCCAATATATTCTTTCGACAGAACGCTATAAATTCATATTTATTTTATCAATTCTGTTATCCTTGTATGGTGGCTTTGTTTTAGGAGTACCAAGAGAAAATTTTATTGATTCGCTTTTGAAGCCGTTCACGTTCTATTTCTTTAGCATTTTCTTTTTTGCCCTTGCATTCATCAATAATATGAATGTATGTGCAATTTTAAAAGAAGATTTTCCATATTATGTTTTACGCTTAAAAACAAAAAAGGAATACGTCAAAATGGTGATTCGCTTATCGATTATGCTATTTTTCATTTGTTTCATCGTAGTGCTCGCATTCTTGCTCATGTGTCTGTTTTTAACAACTTTTCATAATATCGAAATTAGTCCTTATAAGACGTATTCCATTACGAACTTATCTTACTGCCTTTTTCACTTTCTTCGTTATTTTCTCTATGGAATGCTATTAATCGTTATTTCGTCTTTACTTTATATCAATACCAATACGAAGATTGTAATTGGATATGCAGCACTTATATTAGCTTTCATCTTTGTGAATAATGTGAGTATCTCTTTCGTGAATATTGCGCCTTATTTTGCAACAAGCTATTTTTCACAAGTCAATTTTTCTTCTTTTTCAATCGAAGTGATATGGTCTCTTGGCGTTTTAATTGCTCTCGAAGTAATCGTTCTTCTTCTTTATCGAATTACAATAAAAAATAAAAGGATTGAGGTATTATGAAGTATATTCTATACAAAGATTTTTCTTATTTCATTCATAACCGTAAGTTTATTTTATTTCTCATTTGGCTCGTCCCCCTTTTAACCGTATTCCTTTACTTACCAAGTAATACTACGACACTATATGTATTACAAGTAGGTTTAGGATCTATATTGGAAATACAATTTGAAAATATATTATTATTACTGATGTACTTATTCAACGTTTTTAGTTTTATTTATTTTATCATTGAACTTTTTAGCAATGATTTCGATGAATATTTAGAAAATATCTTTTTACGAATCGATGCGACAACCTATCTTCGAAAGAAAACACTGTCTTTTCTCATTCTATATTTTGGTGTAAAAATAATTCAGTATGCGTTTCTATTAACGTTCGAATTCGTTCTTACTAGTTCCGGTAGTCTAGATTGGAATATCTTACTACTATTTGTCAGTGATTTCATCTATATTTTATTTTTACAGACGATAGTCTTACTTGTTTACTTCGTATATTTATTAAGCAAGAAAAAAATGTCTCTCTTGGTTGTCTTAGCTCTCTTACTAGGCGTGTTGATTCCTAAAAATGTATGGAATCTACGTCATGATCTAATCGTTCTCAGTTTAATTGTTTTATTGATATATAGTGTCATCTATTTGTTGTTTCGCAAAAATGTAAAATGCTTAATGGAAAATGTATAGGAGGATTTTATGAAATTAGAAATAAAAAATTTAGAGAAAAAGTTTGGCAAAAACACGATTCTCAAAGATGTTAATTTGACTTTTACCGACGGCAAAATCTATGGCTTCGTCGGCCGTAATGGTTCTGGAAAAAGTGTTTTTTTAAAACTGATCTGTGGTTTTTATACACCGACCAGTGGCGAGATTTTATTGGATGGAGTAAACTATACTCTTTCCAATGCATTTCCAGAAAATACGCGGGCTTTAATTGAAAAACCAAAATTTTTACCAGATTTAACGGGATATGAAAATTTAGAGTTATTAGCATCTCTGCAAAATAAAATCGGTCAAAAAGAAATCGAAGAAACATTGAAAAAATTAAATCTTTTCGAAGAAAAAGATAAAAAATATAGTAAATATTCGTTAGGCATGAAACAGAAACTGGGAATTGCGCAAGTGCTAATGGAAGATCCCCAATTGATGATTTTTGATGAACCTTTTAATGGCGTGGAAAATGAGACAGCAGCGAACATTCGCGAGTTGTTATTGCAAGAAAAAAAGAAGAAAAAGATCATCTTGATTGCTTCGCATATCAAAGAAGATATCACTTCTTTAGCGGATGTAGTATACGAGTTTGATGGAGGAAAAATCCAAGAAATTACGAAAAAATAGATCGATAATTGAAATATAGAAATAGAAACAATAAGGTAAATTTACGAATTTACCTTTTTCTTTTTGGCTTTTTATAAAATAATTGGTATAATAAAAATAGTGATCCTATGAAAGAAAAAAAGAAATGAATACAAATACTTTTTTCATGGCAGGCGAGTACTTATTTTAGAAGTAGCTTTGTTAATTTTGATGTTAGTCGTTGTGACTAGTACGACTTATGCAATCTATATGGTGGAGTTGCAAGGGAAAGAGAAAAAGAATATCTTTGCTTTTTATTTTGAACTTTTGTGATATACTAACGACAGGAGTGAAACTATGTTTTATAATATTTGTTATTATTTTTTAATCTTTTTCGGTTATTCGGTCCTTGGTTGGTGTGTCGAGACAATAGCTGTTAGTTTTATAAAAAAGAAAATGATTTGGAATCGTGGTTTTTTAATTGGACCATATTGTCCAATTTATGGTTGGTCCGCTTTATTTATGGTAGTAACACTACAAGAATATTACTATGATCCAATTGTTCTTTTCATTTTAGCGTGTGTTGGGGCCACCGTAATCGAATACATAACTAGCTTTGTAATGGAAAAAATGTTTAATGCAAGATGGTGGGATTATTCGGATAAAAAATTTAATATCAATGGCCGTGTTTGTTTAGAAAATGCAATTCTTTTTGGGTTACTAGGAGTAATTTTGATTTATTTTGTTCATCCTGTTTACTCACAGGGATTATCAATGATGCCGATTACTGCTTTAGAAGCACTGGCAATTGTTTTATTTGTAATTTTTTTAATCGACAATATTATTTCTTTTAATGTCGTTTCTAAATTAAAATTAGATACAAAAATATTACAAGACTCGACTGCTGAAATTAATGCCGCGGTGCGAGCTCAGTTACGAAAGGGAAGATTCTTTACGAAACGTCTTTTGAATGCGTTCCCTTCTTTAAAAACCAATTATGGAGATGCCATTATTGATCGGCTACGCAAAATATTAGATTCGATCGACTTTCATATTCAAAAAGAACGAGATAAAGCCAAACGAAAAGCAGAGCAGCAAAAAGAGAAAATAAAAAAACAAAAACAGAAAATGGAAGTCAAAAAAAAAAAGAAAAAACAAGAAAATAAGAAAAAAAAGAAAATTTGAATAAAAGCAATCTCCTCTTCTCACAATAGTGATGAAAGGAGATTTTTTTATGGAACAAGTACCAAACATTATTTCAACCAAAGACTTTGCATACATCAGTGATATGTTCGAATGGAATTTTAATGCCAGTAAACAGTTATCTTGCTTCGCCCAACAAGTAAAGACCGAAGAATTCAAGCAATTATTGAGCGATCTTGCAAGTATGCATAGTCAGCATTGTCATTTTTTATTAAATCTATTACAAGGAGGATATCCCGATGAACAATAAAAAAATTCAAAATCCAAAAACGGAAGTCGAAGCAACAAAAGAGATGAATGATAAAGATTATTTAAATGTTGCCCTAGAATTAGAAAAAAACATGTCGAATAATTACTCGATTGCCTTAAATGAAGCGAGTAATGATCAATTATACAACGATTACTTCGATATGTTTGAAAATACGAAAGATGCTGCCCGAGAAGTATACGAGGTCATGTTTCAAAATGGATGGTATTCTTTAGAAGAAGAAGACAGTAATAAAATCAACCAAAAAATCGATGAAATGACACAACAATTAAAGGAGTTACCAGAATAGGATGGTCGTCATCCTTTTTTTGTGACTTTTTTTTCATTTTCTTTTCAAATTTTATCGGTATAATAGAATTATGGTGATGTTATATGAAAGAAATATTAATTGTCGAAGATGATAAAACGATTTCGTTAGGGCTAGAGTATTATCTAACTCAGGAGGGATTTGGTGTTGACGTAGCCTCTACTTGTCGTGAAACCCTCACCAGACTACAAACCCAAAATTATGATATTTTATTGTTAGATTGTGGCTTGCCAGATGGAAGTGGTTTCGATCTATTTCAAGAAATTCGCAAAATATCGACAGTTCCCATTATTTTTTTGACAGCCATCGATGATGAGGTAAGTATTGTGATGGGACTTGATATGGGAGCGGATGATTACATTACCAAACCATTCAAAGCCCGTGAGTTGTTGTCGCGAATAAAAAATGTGTTAAGAAGAAGCAATTCGAAGAATGCAAGTAATGTGATTCATATTAAAAATCTGACGATCGACACATTACAAGCAAAAGTATTGAAAAACGGTGTTGATGTAATGTTGACTGCCTTGGAATATAAAATATTGCTCATTTTGGCCTTTAATCCGAATCGGGTCTTTACAAGAGAAGAAATCTTAGCAGATATTTGGGATGTAAATGAAGAATATGTCAACGATAATACATTGACGGTGTACATCAAACGGCTACGTGAAAAAATAGAAGATGACAAAGACCATCCCCAAATTATTCAAACGGTTCGTGGAATTGGGTATAAGGTGGTGAAAGAATGATTCATAGTCGAGAATTTCGATCTCTCTGCAAGAAAACAATCGTCTTTTTCGTCATCTATTTTATTTTCTCTCTTGCTTTTGGTGCAGCAGTAACGAAGTGGTATGAGAATTATTTGTTTCAACAAGAAAAATTACTTGTTTCCAAAATGGTGGCTGAGATGCCTACCAGTGAAGAAGAATATATGCAAATTCTCCAAGAAGAGCCGATCGAAATCAACGAAGCATTATTTGAAAATTATGGTATTGACAAAAATACATTCTCAATGTTCGTACCGAGTCGCTTTTATTTCACTGTAACCGGTATTACGCTTTTACCAGGAATTATTGCCATCGTCGGGATTTTTCTTTTATATTCTCTCCATCTACGTGAAATCTATCGTAAAATCGATGGAATTAATACTTATATCAACGAGATTCTAAATGATCGTTATCCACTCAGTATGAAAGAGTACGAAGAAGGGGCATTTTCCACTTTAAAAGATGATATTTTTAAGATTACCAATAAGTTACGGGAACAAAGTGAAACCCTAGAGAAAGAAAAAAAATATTTAGAAACGACATTATCCGATATATCACATCAATTAAAAACCCCATTGACGAGTATGAATGTAATTAATAATTTATTAGAAGATGACAAGCTGGATAAAAAAGTACGAATGGAGTTTTGCCATAAAAATGCTGCTCAGTTGGAACGAATCGAATGGTTAGTAACGTCACTTTTGAAATTGTCACGCTTAGAAAGTGGGACGATTCAATTAAAGAAAGAAAAAGTAAAAGTGATAGAACTCGTCAAACAAGCCTTGGCACCTCTCGAAATACCAATTGAATTAAAAAATCAAAAAGTAGTAATGGATGGAAAGAAGAATGTCGAAATAATCGGTGATAAAAATTGGACTGTGGAAGCCCTAGTCAATATTATAAAAAACGCTCATGAACATACTGCTGAAAACGGAACAATTACAATTTCCTGGTCCGAAAATCCAATTTATGTTGAACTGATGATTCAAGATAATGGAGAAGGAATTTATGAAGAAGATCTACATCATATTTTTGAACGTTTTTATAAAGGAAGTCATAATACAAAAGAGAGTATTGGGATCGGTTTAAATATGGCTTATTTGATTATTCATAGACAAGATGGGACCATCGATGTCAAAAGTAAACGGGGCGAAGGAACGACTTTCTTCATTCATTTTTATAAATCACGGATTTAGCAAGTGACAAAATTGTCATGATAAAAGTCATATCATTGTCATATTTATTTCTTATAATGAAGAAGAAAAGAGATGAGAAGTATGACGAAAGAAAGTTTTCAGAAAGTGGGAGTGCCACTTTTGATTTTACTCGTTACATTTATGATTAATTGCGCCTGTATTTATCTATATTTTACGGTTATAGAGTCAGAAAGTGGTTCTGGACAACAGATATCTTCTCATTATGAAAAGAAAGGATGGAATACCTATGGAAATATTGCGAGTTGAAAACTTATCGAAATTCTATGGCAAAGGGGATACATTAGTGAAAGCGTTGGATCATGTGAACTTTCGCGTAGAGAAGGGTGAATTTGTAGCAATTGTCGGAGCATCGGGAAGCGGGAAAAGTACACTGTTACACATTTTAGGTGGTGTCGATCGACCGACGGAAGGAAAAGTATACGTCGATGGCGAAGATGTATATGAATTAGATGAAAATAATTTAGCCATTTTTCGCCGCCGCCAAGTCGGTTTAATTTATCAGTTTTATAATCTGATTCCGATTTTAAATGTGAAAGAGAATATGACCCTTCCAATTTTATTAGATCATAAAAAAGTCGACGAAAAATACCTACACGAATTAATTGAAACCCTCGATTTGCAAGATCGTGTTACGCACTTACCAAATGAATTGTCCGGTGGTCAACAACAACGAGTTTCGATTGGGCGAGCACTGATGAATCACCCGGCGCTTTTACTAGCGGATGAACCGACGGGCAATTTGGATTCGAAAGCGAGTCGTGAGATTGTCGAATTATTAAAGTTGTCTAATCGGAAATACAAACAGACGATTATTATGATTACGCACGATCATAATTTAGCATTAAATGCAGACCGTATTATTACGATCGATGATGGTAAGATAGTCAGTGATGAGAAGGTGAAATAATGAACATTTTAAATCGGTTGACGATCAAACACCTTTGTATGAATAAACGTCGGACGATCGTGACGATCATCGGTATTATTTTATCGTGTAGTCTAATGGTTGGACTTGGAACGATTGCATCTAGCTTTCGTGAGTATTTAATTCACGATGAAGAAGCTTCCGGCGGAAAATGGCACGCCGAAATACTAGGAGTTCCTTATTCCAATTATAAATACATTGCAAATAATGCAATGGTTTCTGACAGTTATGTAAAAGTACCACTTGGCTATACTATGTTAGAAAACGGCAGCAACAGCTATAAACCGTACTTATATGTGCTGGCAACGAACGATAGTTATCTAAAAACGGTTGAGGTGCTACAAGGTCGATTGCCAGAAAACGAACACGAATTACTAATTTCGAATCATATCGAAAGTAATGGTGGCGTCACTTTCGAAATAGGAGATGAAATCACCCTCGATCTTGGCGTGCGGTATTTAGATGGAATGACCGAAAATGATTTTTTAGGCCAGAATAATCCATATGAACAAGACGAACAATTCCATAAGACGAACACGAAAACATATACAGTGGTAGGAATAATAGAACGCTTGAATGATGAACCATATAGTGCGCCGGGATATACCGTATTGACGAAAGTGAATGATACGATTCCAAAAGATGCCCTCAGTGATGTGGCGGTGATTTATCGCGACGTAAAGAATGTTCATGATAAAAGTGAGGCACTTGCGCAAATCACTGGCGCGAAGAGTTATCTTACAACAAATGAAGACGGTCAAAAAGAAATCACCTATGATATTCAGTATCACGAAGGATTACTAGCGTTTTACGGCGAGAGTTCTTATACAGGGGTAAATAATACAATTACTGGCATCGTCATTTTAGTGTTAACGTTAGTGTCGATTGGATGTATTTTAGTAATCTACAATTCGTTTGCCATTTCAGTGATGGAACGAAAAAAACAGTTCGGCTTATTTGCCAGTATTGGAGCGACCAAACGACAAATTAGAAAAACCGTATTATTCGAAGCTTTCCTTGTCGGAGTGATCGGAATACCACTTGGTTTTCTTGGCGGTATTTTTGGAATTTATGTTGTTATTCAGATTATTAATGCACTATTACCAAGAGTATTTGACATTCCACTTACACTCAGTTTCTATCCGATGTTTTTAATTCTACCTTTGATCTATATGATTGCAACCATTTTTGTTTCGGCCTGGTTACCAGCGCGGGCGGCTTCCAAAATATCTCCGATTGAAGCAATTCGGTTGAACGACGATATTAAAGTCAATAAGAAAAAAATGAAGATCAATCGATGGGTGGAACGCATCTTAGGAGTCGAAGGATTACTTGCACTAAAGAATCTGAAACGAAATAAAAAGAAATATCGAATAACGATTATCAGTTTAGTCGTCAGCATCGTTTTGTTTTTAGGTTTTTCGACTTTTCTTCAATTTGGAATTGGTGCTTCAAACGATATATTCGAACTGAATAATTATGATATTTATCTATCACTCGAGAAGCAAGAAGATGAGACGGCAGATGACATCATTCAGAAAGTAAAAAATGTACCACAGATCGAACAAATGCAAATTGTCCTTCCTGGATATAATCAAGGAATTTATGATGTCGGCTTTTTCTCTCTTGATTTTAGTCCATTTACCAAAGAATATGGCGAGTATTTAAAAGACGAGTATGGGGAAGAGAAAATGGAATGGTTTTCTTTGCCAGTGTATGTACTAGACCAAGATACTTATTTTGCTTATTTAGAAGAACTTGGCTTACCACGTTCGAACTATGAAGGACGAGATCCTAAATTGCTATTGTTAAATGAACTTACGATGAAAGATTATACAACACAGACGATGACGAACTATCGTGTTTTTCAAAACAATATTTCACACTTACAGTTAGACCTTGCTACAATAAAGCCATTAGAAGAAGACCAATTTAAAGAAAAGTTCGAAGAAAACTATGACGTCGTTACGCATGAATATCCTGTTACATTGGTAAACAAGTCACCATCTCTATTGGAAAGAATCAATATGCCATGTATTTATATTTCAGAAGAAATGTTCGAAAAATTTACAAATGATTTTATTACTTATCAAGGAGAAGTTACTAGCAATCACCAACGAATTAACATCTACTTAAAAGCAACGGATAGTGATGACGTTGAAAAAGCGTTAAATCAACAATTTCAACTTGATGGAAATAACAATTATCTTTATAACTATGCTGCTTCCAAAGAACAAGATCGCAATACGGTGATCGTAATTCAACTTTTACTATATGGATTTATTACATTAGTAACATTGATTGGGGTAACTTCCGTTTTTAATACGATTAATACTTCGATGGCTCTTCGTCGTCGGGAATTTGCAGTCTTACGGAGTGTTGGCCTTAGTCCCAAAGGATTTAAAAAAATGTTGTGCTGGGAAAGTATCTTCTATGGTCTTAGTGCACTAGGCTGGGGACTTCCGATTTCTTTCTTGGTCATTCTATTATTCAATAATGTATTTGAACAAATGATTCAAAATCAGTTTTTCTTTCCGACGAAGGAATTGATCATCTGTATTATTGCAGTTTTTGCAATTGTATTTATGACAGTCCTTTATGCAACCAAAAAGATTAAGAAAGAAAATATTTTAGATGCCATTCGCGAAGAGAACATTTAGTTCGACAAAAATAGATGCCACGCTCTATTAAAATATTAGAGTGAGGTGATCTTTTGATGAACAGAAAAAAACAGATGGCAGCAGTAGCCGTATGTGTGGTTGCTGCTCTTTTTTTGTTTTTTCTTTTTCAACCAACTGAATCGAAAAAATATCAAGATGCCGATCTTTCGACGATGTGGCAGGAGGAAAAACGTGGCGTTTTTATTTCCTATTTGGAATTGCAAAGTAATCTGTTAAATCAGCAAGAGAAGGGGAAAGAAATTATAATTGATATGCTCGCACGGATTCAGAATGCGAATTTTAATATGATTCTATTACAAGTGCGGAGTTTTTCGGATGCGATTTATCCCTCGGAGTATTTTCCAAGTAGCCGTAGTGTGGTGAGTAAGGAAGGAGATCCATTGCCATTCGACTATTTACAATTTTTTATTGAAGAAGCGCATCATCGGAATATTGAAGTTCATGCGTGGGTAAATCCATATCGGATTCGTAGTAGTGAAGATGCATCGACCATCTCGATAAAAAACCCTTGCTATAAATGGTTTGATTCGAATCGTGTCAAAGTAATTCCTGGAAAAGGCATTTATTATAATCCGGCGGACGAAGAAGTACGCGCTTTAATCGTAAAAGGAATTGCCGAAATTCTCGAAAATTATGATGTCGATGGAATTCATTTTGATGATTACTTTTATCCGGATCCGTCAATTGACGATCAAAATTATGAAGATTATAAAAATCAAGGTGGTACATTGAGTCATGACGCTTACCGCCTGGAACAAGTGAACTTATTGGTGCGTGATGTCTATGAGCTAGCTCATCGTTATCAAAAAGTATTTGGAATTAGCCCGGAAGGGAATATTTCGAACAATTATGAAAGCAATTACATCGATACCAAACTCTGGATGTCACAGGATGGTTATATCGATTATATCATGCCACAGATTTACTTCGGCTTTGAAAATGAACGACGTCCTTTTTTAACGACGTTGGCCGAATGGAATGCTTTGATTACGGCAGAGCATGTGACCTTAATGCCGGCACTTGCTTTCTACAAAACAGGACAAGAAGACACGTATGCTTTTTCTGGAAAAGAAGAATGGATCAAGCACCAAGATATCATTATGAAACAAATTATCGCATCGCGCTCCGTCGGTAAATATCGGGGATTTTCTTTGTTCCGTTACGATTATTTTTTTGGAAATCAGTATGAAACGGAAGCTACTTTGAAAGAAAAAGAGAACGTTTTGAATTTGTTGTTGACGAATCGACAAAAGTGACAAGTTTACCGTAAAATTATTTGCTTTCGCTTGAAAATGATAAGTTCCCTTTGTATAATGAATATTAGAATAGGAGGCAAGAAATGGGGAGGAATCGGAATGGTTTTACTTTAGTGGAATTGTTGGCAGTCATCGTGATTTTAGGAATTATCATGTTGATTGCAGTTCCAAATGTGGTCGGTGTGATCGATAATAATCGTAAGGAAACTTATTTATCGGATGCCAAAAAGATGGTCACCATGGCCGAGTATGCAACGCGCACGAATACTTCAATCTTAATGCCCAATAACGGGGAAGTAACGGTGTTACGCCTTTCTTATATTAACAATGGAGATCTTACAAAGGATCCAGAAGGAAACAATTATGATACGTATCGTAGTTATATTGCGATTAAGAAAGGTACCGATGGCTTTGATGAGTATTATGTTAATTTAGTAGGTGGGACAACTGAAAAAAACAGAGGAATTAATTTGACTAAAGTAGATGATCTAAATGGCGATAATCGCTTTAAAATGGTTGTAAAAAACTTTACAATTCGCTCTAGTAATGACGAGATAAAAAATGCACTTGGTGTTAGTACGGTGCATGAATATCAATAAATTAATAATATTTTATTGATGAAATTTGTCGATTATGATATGATGAATATGAAAATAAGGAGGAAAAGTATATGAAGTTAAATAAGAAAGGATTCACGTTGATCGAACTATTAGCAGTAATTGTTATTTTGGGAGTGGTTTTAGCAGTTGCGATTCCAAGCGTCAACCGTCTTTTAACGAATGCCAGAAAAGATACCTATATTGACAGTGCCAAAACGTATATTTCTGGGGCAAGAAACGCCGCTGCTTCTGGTCAATTCTTTTTACCGATCACTTCAGGAGAAATCACAGTGATTCCACTTGAGGCAATACCACTTGAAAATGACACTTACCAAAGCTCATTTGGAAAAGCTTGGAACTCAGCAGTTAGTTATGTCGTGATTGCGAATGAAGGAACGGAAGAATATCCAACATATGTTTATTATTATGCATCATGTGATGCCGATGGAAACTATGTTAATCTCACAAAAGAAAGTGATCTTGTAAGAACAAGCGTACAGCGTGGTACTCATAACATTACATCAATGACGGCAACAAGTGCAGAAGAAAAAAGAGAGAATGTTACTTTAAAAACTGGTAGTGGAAATTTGACGATTGGTACGAACTCTACTTTTACAGCATATATTTATCAAGCGTCTTAATTTGATTTAAAATAGGCAAAAATAAATGTGACAATAGGATAGGAGAAATTTATGAAATTAAATAAAAAAGGGTTTACCCTAATTGAATTATTAGCAGTAATCGTTATTTTAGGTGTCGTATTAGCAGTGGCGATTCCAAGTGTCAACCGACTTTTGACGAATGCCAGAAAAGATACCTATGTTCAAAGTGCAAAAACTTATATTTCAGGAGCAAGAAATGCCGCTACTTCGGGTCAGTTCTTCTTGCCAATTACGACGAGTGAGATTACGATTATCCCACTTGAGGCAATTCCACTTGAAAATGACACTTATAAAAGTTCGTTTGGTAAAGCTTGGAATTCATCAGTTAGTTATGTCGTAATTACAAATGAAGGAACGGAAGAATATCCACAATATATTTTCTATTATGCTTCTGCAGACGTAGATGGAAACTATGTTGATTTGACAAAAGAAAGCGAACTTACTCGAACAAGTGTAAAACGTGGTACTCATAAAATCACTGCCATGACGAATGAAACAGAAAATGTAGAGGAAGTAAAATCAGGAGTAAAACTTACAACTAGTAGTGGTGATTTTTCAATAAATGGTGTGACTACTTTTACAGCTCATATCTATAAAGCTTCTTAATTGCGAAAAAGCTGATTGAAATCAGCTTTTTTATTTTCTTTGAAAAGTCGATATTTTCTGATAAAATAGGAGTGAGGTGAAATTATGCTTATTATCGGTTCTCATGTATCGTTTAATAAAGAGACACAATTATTAGGTAGTTTAGAAGAAGCACTCAGTTATGGTGCAAATACATTTATGTTTTATACGGGTGCACCCCAAAACACAATGCGTTATCCAATCGATGATCGTCTCACTTGGAAAGCTTTAGAAAAAATGAAACAGACAGATGTCGATTATCGTAACGTCATTGTTCACGCGCCATATATTATCAATTTAGGAAACACGGATCCAGATAAATATGCTTTTTCGATTCGGTTTTTACAAGAGGAGTTAGAAAGATGCGAACAATTAGGAGTGCGCTATCTTGTCCTTCATCCTGGTAGTCATGTTGGAAATGGAATGGAATCAGGAATTCGTGCCATCGGTAGTGCATTAAATCAATTATTGGTCGGAAAAGAGAACAAAGTGATGATTTTGTTAGAAACGATGGCCGGTAAAGGAACGGAAGTTGGCAGCAAGTTTGAAGAATTGAAAGCAATTATGGATCAAGTCGAAGAACAGGATCGAATTGGTGTATGTATGGACACTTGCCATATGCATGATGCCGGCTATCACACCGAAGATATCGATTCTCTACTAGCTGAATTCGATCAGGTGATCGGTTTAGATAAACTACATTGTATTCATGTGAATGATAGCAAAAATCCATTTGCATCACACAAGGATCGGCATGAGAATATTGGTTTTGGCGATTTGGGATTTGAACAGATATTATCTTATTGCTATCATCCCAAACTAGAAAATATTCCAAAGATTTTAGAAACTCCTTATATCGACCATACTTATCCGCCATATCGTTATGAAATTGCTATGATTCGGTCTAAAAAATTTGATCCGGAATTAAAAGAGAAGATTATTGCGAATTAATCTTCTCTTTTGCTAATTGATAGAGCTCTAGTGTTTTTTGATAAACAGTAGGGGATAGATTGTTTTTAAGATCTTTTAAAACAGAAGTTGCGTCACCATGATATAACGTGCTCCAATGTGTTTTTAAAGTATTTAATAAAACCTGCGCTTCTTGTTCCGAAATAGCAATATTTTGTTTTTCAGCAAACGCAATAATATCTTCTTTGGAAAGTGTTTTTAAATATTGCATAATTAAATAGTCGTACATTTTTTCCTCCTATCAAAAAGTATGTGATAAATCAAAAGATTATGATACAAACTATAATGGAGGCAAAATTATGAAAAAAGGCAAAAAAGGAAAAAAGAAGCAAAAAAAAAATAATTTTTCTAATATTCGCCGGAATCGTTTAACGATTTTTACTGTTTTGCTATGCTTTGCTTTTGGCCTTCTTGCTATCTCTTTAATAAAAACAATATTTTTGGACGGAAAAGTATATCAAGCAAAATTATTGTCATTAACAGACAAAATAGTCGAGGGACCTTCTGCTCCACGTGGTCGGATTTATGATCGAAATTATAATTTACTCGTCGATAATCAGTTGGTTCCGACAATCTATTATGAAAAGGATAAAAGCCGTTCGACAAAAGATGAAATCGAACTCGCATATTATGCCAGTCAGCATATTTCTTTAGATTTATCGAAATTGACGATTCAGATGACAAAAGATTTCTATTTATTATTGTATCCCGAAATTGGAGAATCTAAAATAACAGAAGAAGAACGACAGTTACTTGAATACCGAAAAATTACGAGTAGTATGATATACCAATATAAAATCGATCGAATTACGGAAAAAGATTTAGCGGTCCTTCAAGAAGAAGATCGAAAAGCAGCCTATTTATATAGTCTAATGAATACCGGTTATTCTTACGAAGGAAAGATTATAAAAAGCAAAGATGTCACGGAAAGCGAAGTGGCTTTTATCGCCGAGCATCAGGAAGAAATGCCTGGTTTTTCCGTCCGGTCGAATTGGGATCGGGTTTATTTATATGGCGATACCTTTCGTTCTATTTTAGGAACGGTTTCATCGATTGAACAAGGATTACCATATGAATCAAAAGAAGAGTATTTACAAAAAGGATATGCATTAACGGATCGTGTGGGATTGAGTTATTTGGAAAAGCAATATGAATCCATTTTGAAAGGCCAAAAGGAAAAATATCGAGTAGTATCGAATCATAAGACAGAACTCATTCAAGAAGCAGTACGAGGTAACGATATCGTTTTAACGATCGACATTACGTTACAACAAGAAGTGGATCGAATTTTGAGTGAGGAATTGTTAAAAGCAAAAAAAGAGCCAAATACCGATTTGTTTAATCGAAGTTTCGTTGTAATTCAACAACCCTATACGGGCGAGATTTTAGCTATGTCTGGCAAACAAGTCATTTTAGAAAATGGAACATATGTCGTCACTGATTATACACCAGGTGTTGTCACTTCGCCGATGACGCCGGGAAGTGTAGTAAAAGGGGCATCGATGTTGGTTGGATACAACACCGGAGCAGTCAAGATCGGCCAATATCAGTTAGACGAATGTGTTAAGATTGCCGGCACACCAAAGAAATGTTCACATGAGACGTTAGGAATGATTAATGATATTACAGCTTTAGCACAATCATCGAACGTATATCAATTTAAGATTGCCATGAAAGTAGGTGGCGCCAATTATGTCTATGGAGCCCCTTTACAGATCAATCCAGATGCATTTGAGATTTATCGGACGACGTTACGAGAATTTGGATTAGGAATTAAAACCGGAATCGACTTACCAGTCGAAAGTGTCGGTTACATCGGCACAAAAACAGACCCTGGATTATTGTTGGATCTTGCGATGGGGCAATATGACACCTATACGCCCATTCAACTTTCACAGTATATTAATACCTTTGCCTCGAATGGATCACGTTATCAACCACATCTATTAAAAGAAGTTTATAAAAGTAGTAATACAGCGGAGTTGGGAGAGTTAGATTATCGAGTTGAACCAGTCTTACAAAATAAAGTAAATACTCGTCAAGAATATTTAGATCGGATTCAACTGGGTTTTCGTGAAGTTCTGATTTCTGGAACCGGTCGCGGAATCGTCAATTTAGATTTTCGTCCGGCCGGTAAAACAGGAACAAGTGAAAGTTTCCTAGATACAGACGGAGATGGAATCATCGATACAGAATCGGTCAGTAATGCTTTTGTAGGATATATGCCGTATGAAGATCCAGTGATGAGTATTGCAGTTACTTCACCGGACGTTGAAAATCCAAATACGAGATATAGTTATCATAGTTATGTCAATCGTCGGATTGCCAAGAACGTGATCAATAAATACTTCGAGTTATATCCGATGGAATAAAGAAAAGATGTATTTATTTTTTCGAAATTCCAATAACTTCCAACAAGTGATATGAACCCCGTTTCTTGGACAAAATAGAAACGAGGTTTTTATATGTCAAAATTAAGTTATGAAGATAAAATAA
>CALVRU010000005.1 GCA_944358775.1 uncultured Bacilli bacterium
AACATCATCCTCCTAGATTAATTATACCAAATTTTGTATTTTTTAACTTATCTAGTCTTTATTATAAGAGTCTTTCTTTTTTGATTGATATAGTAGCAGGCTTCTTCTTTCGTAAATCCTAATTTTTGCATTGCCTCATAATAGAAGTCGACTTGTTCCTGAGCCAATTTTTCTTTTCGGGCTTGCAACAAATTTCGATTATCCGTTACAAATTTACCGGACGTTCGACGCGTTTCCACCAATTGATTATTTTCTAACTCTTGCAAAGCGCGTTGCATCGTATTCGGATTCACTTGTGTTTCCATTGCCAGATCGCGAACGGATGGCAATTTTTCACCACTCGGATAAACCCCTGTTATAATTCGATATTCTAATTGTTCGACTAACTGTCGATAGATTGGTCTTTCATTATCAAAATTCCACGGCATCTCATCACCTCTTTTTGTATTAATCAATTAATACAATAGTACACTTCTTTTTTGGGTTTGTCAATCATTTTTACAATTTCGATAGACATTTTGATTCGGATATGTTAGAATGAATTTGTTCTTGCCGATTTAGTTTAGTGGTAAAACAAGTCATTGGTAATGACTAGAGGCCAGTTCAATCCCGGCATTCGGCACCATGATAGTAGGAAAAACTTGTATCATACAAGTTTTTTTTCACCTTAAATTAAGGAAATGGAGATATCTATGAAAAAATGTGATTATTATGCGAATCCAAACTACAAAATCACGCAAGAAGACTTATTGGAACGGCTAAAGTATTATAAAATGGTCTATCACTCGGATGATAGATTGTATCTTTTATCCTTTATTCTTTTACAAGACTCTGTATTTCAACCAAAAGGATTTTTCGATAAATTTGAAAAAAACACTTTATTAAATGATATTATCAAATACAACATTTGTCATCGGGCAATTCAAGTGATCGAACAGCTAGATGAACTTGAACACTCACAACTCCTTGCTCACTTTTACAATAATGACTTATCCATTCGATATTGCTTTGATGAAGAAGATAGTTTCGAAGTCTTTCACGCTTCGTTTCCAGCTCCATTTTCTGTTTTGACGGAGCGACCTCATGTCGTCTTATACGACATTGATGCAACTTGGCAAAGACCGATGGCTTGTTCGCCGGAACTTTCCCAGAAATTAGTTAGTTATTATCAAGATCCCCTTCCCTCCATCTTTCAAAATGGAAAACCCCATCATGATTTCTTAACAGATCTTTCTCTACAAATTCATGCCTTTCATGAAAGGCAAAAGCAACAAATAATGGATCGTCTTGAAAAAGAAAGAATGTTCTATGAGCAATATGGTGACAAACAATGGGAAACAAGAAATACGATTGCTCTTGCTTTGCTCGATGACTGGGGTATTCCAACTTTCGAATTAGATTCTTCCAAATATTTGATGAAAAAACTTTCTTGGATTGATCTTTATCAAAATAAAACGAGGTAGAAATTTACCTCGTTTTTTTAAAATTGAATATATTCTTTCGTATTATATATCTTACCGTCGATTTCTAAATAAATAGAATACTTACCAGATAGTCCTTCTTGATTGATATATCGTGTAATAACAATTCCATTTTCATTTTCTTCTTCGGTAAAAATATCCAAACATAAAGCAGTATACGGACGTTTCGTAATTCGAATCTCGTAATAATTGGCCATCAAATTTTGATACAAAATAATCTTCACATCGTTTTCTCGTTTGAATTGCCCCGTAAATACGAGACGATCTTCTTCCTTGGTAAACTTTATTTGATGACTCTGGTAATTGTCATCCGGATCCACGGCATTATGAATCGGCCCAAATGTCCGCTTTGTAATATCTGTTTTTCCTAGGTTTCCTAATCTTTTTGCGCGACCCATCGAATAAGTGCTATCGTTATATAAACTCATCTTCTCTACGCGATAATTATTGGTTGGTAACACAAGTTCAAAAATAACTTCATCCTGAAGAAGTTCAACCGTATCGGATACTAATCGATCAGCGCCACCAAGACCAGCCGGTTGATTGGAGTTTTTGCCATCGACATATACAATTCCACCTGAGTGAACAATATAATGCCCAGCTTCTAAATAATCGACGTCGGAAATATATGGCGAATAAAATTCACTACCCCGTTCTTTTCCATATTGCCATATTTGTTCAATCGTTTTATTTTCAGTATCGATTTTATACATTACGCCACGCGTATAACTGCTTTCGGCAGGAACATATTCTTCTTTTTTCTTCGATTTATTGTTACCGTTATCTAAAACGAAAACATATCCTTCTGGCGTAATCATTGCCGCATGTTGACTCCATTGCCATTCAAAATCATCACCGATTGGGGTAAAGAAATATTTTTGATATTCCTCACTCCAATTGGTCGGATCCCCAATAATCCAATTTAAACTGCCATCCTCATAATTTAAATTAATCACGGCATCTTGATGCCGACCCGATAACGTAATCGAATTCGTTTTCTCGTCGTACCAAACGGAATTATTATGAAACCAATCATAACTAGACCAGTTTTCACTTTGTCCATCTTCCATGTTTAATACGTCTTTTAAATCAAAAGTTTTTACAATTTTACCAGTATTACGATCTAGTTCGACTATATAGTCTTCGACTGTCCCATCTTCATTATTAAAATCGTTACTTGCCACTAAAAGATTACCATTTGGTAATTCATCATAATCATGGTGATATCCACCTGGCAAACTATATTCGACGTATATTTTACCAAGTAAATCGATTTCATATAATCCCGTCATATAATAAGGATTATTCACTAGTCTTTCGGTACTAATTAACATATGCCCGTTTGCAAGACGAGTATTATCCCATAGTGCATAATTGGATAAATACCACCGGACATCTCCATTTACGTCATACGCACAAGTATATCCTTGACTCGATGGTGTAAAAAAGTATAAATCATTCCCCAATTTTTCTTTTTGGGCCACTACTTTCGTCGGTAAAATAAAATCTTCTGGGAGGGATTCTGTTTGAATCGAAATTGTTTTACTATGCTCCTCTCCAGATTCTGTCCGATAAGAGATGGTGATTTTATTTTCTTCTCCCGGATATAATCCATAAATTGGCAGATAATGTTTTGTCCCTCGATCAAAGGTATTCGTATACGTTGTATTTTCATCTTTACCAGGAATAATGACCGTCGGACTTATCTCTTCTTCTGTTTCAAATAAGACAAGCGCAGTCAAAGGGGAATTATGATACGGATCTAAAATCACATTCGGTTGATCAAAGGTATATCCTTCTACTTTAAAATCCTTTTCGTATTCTTGTTGGATCGTCACTAAACTTTTGGTTTCTATCAATTCTTTTTTATTACTCGAGTTATAATTAAGTACTCCTAAAATAACGAGTCCTGTAATTAGGATAACGCCAATAATAATCATTACTTTTTTCTTCATCTGCAAACTCTCCTTCTCGTTTCTATTATGATTGAATGATCAAAAAAAGCATAGCGAGAACAAGTTGTAGAAACTCAACTTATGGTTGAGTTTCACATTTTTCAAAAAATAAAACAGTGCTATACGTTATCGATGAAATTAAAAAATATGGAATTTAGCCATGCTTTTTATAATATTAAGTTTATAGTTATTACGTACCGGAAAACAATATTGCCCGCGACGCATAGACTCTATTTCTGCTATCGCTACCACCACAAATGAATCAAGAATCACTTGATGCTACAAGCCATGGGATATCATCATACCACCTTCCTAAGTGGTTTTAGTAATCCTAAATTCGAGGGCTATTCTAACATTTTAGCATAAAAAAATAACTTCCCTTACAGGAAGTTATTTCCGTTTCTCGACAAATCGATTAATTTATCTGACCTTTTAATTTTTCTAATTTTTCTTTTTCTTCTTGTAACTTGACGCGATCCATTTCTACTACATGACTTGGTGCTTTTTTCACGTAATTTTCATTTTGAAGTAATTTTTCACGACGCATAATACTAGCTTCTAATTGGGCAATTTCTTTTGCAATCGCTTCTTTGATTACGGTTTCACCTTCATAATAATAAGTGATATCTACATATGTTGATTGATAATGAACGGATAATAGATCTGGAACGGCATCTTCGACTTTATTTTCTTCTTTTATTTTCAATTGTGATTCATAAACCGATAGGACATCCGAAAGGGCATGAATTAGTACTTTTGCATCTTTTCCAATATGATTATCCAATTTTAAAGAACGAATCGAAATAATATCTTTAATAACTGCATCCATTTGATTCATTTCGTTTTTAAAGATGAACTCTTCTCGTACTTTTGGATAAGTACTAATCATAATCGATTCGGCATCTTTCCATGGAAGCGCTTGATATATTTCTTCTGTCACATATGGCATAAACGGATGAAGCATTTTTAAAATATTTACTAATACATGATACAAGACACTTTTCGTCGTTTCATTCATATTACTTTTGGAAAGTTCGATGTACCAATCACAAAAATCATCCCAAATAAAACGATATAATAGATTTCCGACATTATGGAATTCATAATGATCCATATTTTTACGTACTTCGCGAATGACAGAATGGAGTTTCGTTAAAATCCAACGATCGGCAAGAGTCAAATCATCGAATGTTTCTTGGACTTGCGAAAATCCTTCTAGATTCATAAGTACAAATCGTGAAGCATTCCAAAGTTTGTTGACGAAGTTCCATGTTGATTTTACTTTTTCTTCATCATAACGTAAATCCATACCTGGCGCTGTATTCGTCGTTAAGAAGAAACGAAGGGAATCGGCACCATACGTATCGATGACATCCATTGGATCGACACCATTACCAAGCGATTTACTCATCTTTCGACCTTGACTATCCCGAACTAAGCCATGAATCAAGCAATCTTTAAATGGTCGTTTGCCCATAAATTCGACGCTTTGAATTGCCATTCGACAAACCCAGAAGAAGATAATATCATAACCGGTTACTAGCACATCGTTTGGAAAATAACGATCTAATAATTTTTGATCCTCTGGCCAGCCAAGGGTACTAAATGGCCATAGCGCACTTGAAAACCACGTATCTAAAACATCTTCATCTTGTACCCAGCCATCTCCTTTTGGGGCTTCCATTCCAACATACACTTCATCATTTCGATACCATGCGGGAATACGGTGACCCCACCAGAGCTGTCTTGAAATACACCAATCATGGGCAATTTCCATCCAATGAAGAAGAATTTTTTCAAAACGTTTAGGAACAAAATGAATTTTTGTTTCTTTACTTTTCTGATTTTCCAATACTTGTTTTGCTAGTTCATCCATTTTCACAAACCATTGTTTCGATAGATAAGGTTCTACCATTACATTCGTTCGTTCCGAATGACCGACAGAATGGACCATCGGAACAATTTTAATTAAGATTCCTTCTTTTTGTAAATCTTCGACTAACTGTTTGCGACATTCAAATCGATCCATTCCACAATATTTTCCAGCATTTTCATTCATTGTTCCGTTAGGATTCATGACAATAACACGCTCTAGGTTATGACGAAGTCCTACTTCAAAATCGTTTGGATCATGCGCGGGCGTGATTTTAACGACACCGGTTCCAAATTCTGGATCGGCATGAGGATCACCGACAATTGGGATCAATTTATGAACCACTGGCAAAACAACTTTTTTTCCAATGTATTTGGCGTACCGTGGATCGTCTGGATTGACTGCTACTGCCGTATCGCCGAACAATGTTTCAGGACGAGTAGTGGCCACTTCCAAATATTCATCGCTATCTTCGATAAAATATTTCAAATGATAAAAAGCTCCTTCTACATCCTTATAAATAACTTCTTCATTCGATAAGGCAGTCATCGCTACTGGATCCCAGTTGATGATTCTCTCTCCTCGATAAATCCAGCCTTTTTCGTACAATTTTACAAATACTGTCCGGACTGCTTTTGATAAACCATCATCTAATGTAAAACGCTCTTTCGAGTAATCGAGACTAAGACCAAGTTTCGCCCATTGCTTGTGAATATTTTCCGCATATTCTTTTTTCCAAGCCCACGCGTGTTCTAGCCACTCTTCCCGATCCATTTTACGTGGTTCGATTCCCATTTCTTTTAATTTTTTATCTACTTTTGCCTGAGTTGCAATACCAGCATGATCCATTCCTGGAAGCCATAGAGCGTCGTATCCATCCATTCTTTTATAACGAATGATAATATCTTGTAAAGTCGTATCCCACGCATGTCCGATATGTAATTTTCCGGTTACATTCGGAGGTGGAATTACAACACAGAACGGTTTCTTGGATAAATCTTGACCAGCTTTAAAAAAATCTCTTTCTAACCAGTAGGAATAACGGTCCTTCTCTACTTCTAAATGGTTGTATTTTTTATCTAACATCTAAAACACCTCTTTCTATTTTATCAAGACAAATCTTTTTATATTCTTTGAAACTTTCTTCTGCCTCTTTTGGCACCTCAATACACGAAAGATATAAATTAAAGGAATCTTCTTCAAATAGTAAATCAAAACTTTCTTCGTAATATAAGTCAAATAAATATCCAAAATAATAGATCACCGTATCGGCTTTGGTTTGCACATCTTCGAAACGAATCGGTTTTTCTTCCAAGAAATCCTTTCTTACTTTTGGTGAGACATTTCCATCAAACGTTTGCGCAAACGAAAAGGCCATTTGTTCATAGATACCAATTTTATTCGCATCCCGAATTAAGTAAACCAACTCTAGACTATCTTTTTCGATATGATCCGGAAGCTCCAATTTGTTATGATACAGTATCGCTTGACGAATCATCTCATCATACTTCGTATCTGTTATAAAATCACGGATATGTCCTTGTTCAAACAAGTAATCGACACCATAAGAAGCGTGATCGAATTTTTCATCTAAAAAAGAGGAAGTCTTCTTGATTTGTTCAAAGCGACCAATATCATGTAATAATCCGATGAGTTCAGCTAATAAAACTTGTTCGGTCGTATAATACAATTCAAGTGCTAATTTACGCGCTAATTCGGCCACTCGATAACTATGACGATATTTCATTTTGATCAATGTATCTTTTAAATCGTATTGATTCACATAAGAATCAAAAGCTAGATATGCTTGTTTTAAATCTTTTTGTTCCATAAAAAAATTCCTCCTTCATATCATAAGGACGAATTTTTTCCGCGGTACCACCTTAATTCACAAATAAACTCTGTGCTCTTCATTCTTGTAACGTCAAGGTAAACGTGACTTTCTACTGAATTCAAAAGTCCAGCTCAACTGCGACCTTCCTTTTTCTTTTGTGCTCGTTTCCACCAACCACGAGTTCTCTATGACAAAGTAAAAAGTACTCCTCAGTCTCATCGCTTTTCTTTTTTAAATTATAACGCACTTAATCGGAAAAGTAAACCCTATTTTTATCTATCAATCTACGATTCAACGAGCAATTTTTATCTAGAACAATACAAGTGTTGCACGTGACGCACTGTAGGTATCCGCGTTACCACGTCCGGTGGCAAAGTGGAAGACGCCAGCATTCGCAGTACTACCCCAGTAACCACCGCGGACAACCCAAGGACCATTTTGATTAACAAAAGACTGATAATCTTGATACCATCCTGCCATCTCACTTAAAGCATGTCCATAACAAACTCCACCACTACATGCTGTAGTAGCATCCTCTGTTGTATACAAATTATAATATTGTGCAGCCGGAAATGGTATTCCAGAGGAGTAAGTACCTTCACTTAGCGCACCATTAAATCCCGAATTAAAAGTAGTACTACCACCACTTCGTGGATTTCCATTTGGATCCATTAAAACTCCCATAACGTATTCCCAAGAACCGCCACTCGTATCATAGATTCCATAGATTGTTCCAGTAGTGGATGCTCCATATCCAGTATTAGGCGTGTCATATGTAACTTGGGTATTCACAGTATCTGTACTCGGTGTTCCATTACTCATTCCTGTTATATATTCACTCGATTTATTTTGATAAATTTCTTTATTCGCACCAGTATAATTCGGATTTCCATATTTTCCATATTTACTTTGGGATAAATAGGCAACGGAACTCCATTCACTATTTTTGCTCATGTGAACATTTCCTGAAGTACTACGAAATCCATATGGATTACTACTATTCATTTGCATACTTCGCGCAGTATAAAAGAAACTACTTACATTTTGATTTCTTAAGGAACTCACATTTGGTTTAATTACTATATTTGAAATATCACAACTTTCATTCGTACAAGCACTTGCTAAAGTTCCACCAGTTTCAAATTTGCCAACCCAGATTCCACTTAACTCTGTTCCTCCAAAGTTGAAAGCAGGATGTACTTTATATTCCCCACTACTTGGACTTGTCGTCTCTTTTGTTATAAAATTGATCTCGATCTCTCCTGGTTGTTCTTTGGTTCCACCCGCATATTGATCTCCTAAATTGGTATACATGTATTCATATCTTGGAATCCACACCCACATCGTGTTAATATCATCCATCGGGATTACGGTGCCTGCTTCCGCACTCATGTACGTAGCCCGATTCTCCTCCGTTACCGTCACTGCATTCGCCCATTCTTGATTGTTATAATCGTACCACTTACTAGAAGTATCCGCTTTGACCCAGTTCGTTCCATTATGGGTTACGGGAATCATCCCGTCGACTAATTCTGGTGGATTCGCTCCACTTTCATCTCGATACACAAACTCTCCCTGGATTCCTTCTACTACTACTTTTCCATGAAAGTGCGTTCCTAGGATCTCGTTTCCACTTGCTTCATCGATCCACACCTTCACAACATGCGTTACACTATCCCCTGGTTGTAAATTGCCCGTCGTAATCATATAATTACTTTCTTCGATACTACTTAGTAAAAATGGCGTTCCTCCATCGACACTGATTTTAATATTTGCTTTCGGCATTAAATGATCACTACAACCATCCGCTTGGATCATCGCTTCATCGTCCTGGATCATTACTTTATAATCACTCGGTAGTGTTCCAATATTACGAACCGTAAAGGTATACCCGTCTCCGGTCATTCCTTCCACATCCGATACAGGATATAAATTACTCAAACTAAGTGACTGCGTATCTTCATACGACAACTGAAGAGTTCCCGCTGTCACCGTGTTATAATCTCCCTGATCACTGACATCCGAGAAAATAGCATAACTACTTCCTACCAATACAGCGACTAGTCCGAATACACAAAATGCCATAACCAAAAACTGTACTTTCCATTTTCCACTTTTCTTCATTGGATCTCACCCTCTATTCTAATAATATTAGATCAAAAAGGATAAAATTTGCAATCGAAGAAATTTTATGACACATTTTGTTATTCCCATATTTTTCCAAAAACTACTTTTTAAACTATTATACTTCTTCCTTCATAACCGGTAATTGAATCGTTACTTTCGTTCCTTGTCCTAAAATCGATTGATACTTCAATTCTCCTTGATGAAGTTCGATAATTTCTTTCGATAACGTTACTCCTAACCCTGTTCCTTGTTTTTTGGTCGTATAAAACATTTCCCCGATTCTTTCCAATGTCTCTTCATCCATTCCGATTCCATCATCTTCTAAAGTAATCGTACACATTCCATCTTTTTGTTCCGCCCGTAGTTTTAAATGCAATGTTTTTTTCTCTTTTTTCGCTTCTTTTGCGTTCTTAAATAGATTGATGAAGACTTGCTTTAATCGATTATAATCGCCATAACAGTACAATTCATCATCTGGGATTTTAAAATCTGTTTTAATTCCACGTTGTTCCAATAATGGTTTTAACTGTGAGACAGTATCTTCTAGTAAATAATATAGATCCATCGGTTCTTTTTCTACTTTTACTTTCGTATAATCTAGAAAATCGTCCATTAAAGTTAAGGTGCGCGCAATTTCTTTTTGAATAATCGGAATATACTGATGTACTTTTGGAGAATCATTCAGATCTAACATATCTAAATAGCCTTTGCATACGGCAATCGGATTTTTTATTTCATGAGTGATCTTGAACAAAGCAGAGCGAAGACTTTTTTCTTTTTCTAAACTGCGCATTGCTTGGTTTAAATCCATGATCTCTTCACCTTTTTCCAATAGATAGAATGCCGCATATGAGATAAAGTATAGTAATAGTACACCGATCAATATATTGCGGAAATTAATCCAGAACGGATCCATAACATTCGTAAAATAATAGGTTTGAAGAGATAATAAAAACGCTTTAATAATGACGAACGTGTGGATGACAAAATTTCTTGTTAATTTCTGATGATCGACTAAAGCGAATAAAATATAATATAACGTATATTCTAATAACACGCCATAAAAATTGTATTTTAAAGCAAATGTGCTATAAAGTACTAATAAAATCGATAAGAAAATCGAAGTAAAATTTCTTTTTTTATAGTAACTGATCAATAATGGAATATTAAATAATACTGTAATGTAAACATTTTCCTCATTTAGCATTCCATAGCGCATCGTAATATAAAGTGACGAAATGAGTGCTAAACTCAAAAACAAATTATTTTCCTTTTCATTTATATTTTCTCGATATGCCACATACACCAAATAAATCAATAATGGTGAAGCGACGAGAATCGAATTAATGATAACTGAATCTAAAAACGACATATAATCCCTTCCTTCTACAATTTTCACTTTCATTATATGTCGTTTTTCTGTCATAAATTGTCGAAAAAAGAAAAAAAGTGATGAAATTCATCACTTTAAGTCGTTGATATATTTTTTCAACTGTTTACTTTCTGGTCCTAAAATAATCTTCAATTGATTATCGATTTCGACAATCCCTTTTGCGCCTAGTTTTTGAATGGCATCTTTATTGACAATACTGACATCTTTTAAAGTTACTTTGAAACGTGACAAGTTTACTTCTGTACTAAGAATGTTTTCTTTGCCTCCTAGATATTCTACTAATTTGTTCATCTGTAAATGGGCATCTTTTTTATTTGCTTTCAAAATTGCTAGTACGACAATTAGGAAAACTACTAAAATTATAATATATTGATAATTGTTCACTTTCTATCACCAATGTTATTATACTATATCTAACGGTTACTTTTCAATGTGAAATGTAAGAATATCATCGATATTCACTTCTTCTTCGTCTCTTGTCAAAATATAATTTCCGGCTTTGCCAATTAGTTTTGTATGATATGTTTTCTCTTTTGTCGTAAAGGTTACGGGAATATTAAAACTATGTCTCGTGGAATGAAACACACGATCGATTTCCTCTTGGACACTGTTTTCTTCTTTGCCGAAGACTTCCCTAGTTGGTGCTAAATTTTGATTTTGTTCTTTTGAAGATCGAAAAGAATAAAATACATCTTTGTTATGATCCACTTTTTTATTTAAGGGTGCCTGATAGATTCCTGGTAATTTTTTTCTCACTGTGATTACCTCCTATCTCATTTTATGATTTGAGCAAATAAAACTTGCTAAAAAATACCATAATAATATTGGGTGAAGTGAGATGAAGAAAAAAATAGGATCACTCGATATCGGTTTATGTATTTTCTTATTACTATTCTTTGGAATTAGCCTCGTTACGATTTATAGTGCTTCAACGTATTTACCAGATTACTTAGGAAATTTGCCATTAAAACAGGCTATTTGGTATGCGATTGGTTGTATCGTTATTTTGGTGATGTTAAAGGTTGGAAATGATCGAATTTTAAGTTGGGCTTGGTATCTTTATATCATCGGTGTTTTTTTATTGGTTTTAGTTCTTTTTTTAGGAAAACCTTATAATGGGAGTCGTTGTTGGTTTAGTCTACCGGGAATTGGGACTTTTCAACCTAGTGAATTTATGAAAATTATATTGATCGTTACGTTGGCTCGTTCTATTCATGATTTTCAAGAGTCAAAAGAAAAAATCGGATGGAAAGAGGAATTTTTCTTTTTAATCAAAGTCGCTCTTATTTATCTCATTCCAACCGTTCTTACTTTTCTAGAACCGGATACTGGTGCCATTTTTATTTATACGATTATTACGATTGTCATGTTATTCGTTTCTGGTATTCATTGGCGATGGTTTGTCATCCTTTTTGGAGGTATTTTCGCTATCGGAGTTTTATTTTTCTATTTTTATTTTTTTCACCAAGAGATGTTAATTCAGCTTTTTGGCAGCAATCTATTTTATCGCATCGATCGAATTTTAGACTGGCAACAAGGAAGTGGAATGCAACTTGAAAATGCACTCGCTGCGATCGGATCCAGTGGCCTTTTTGGACACGGATTTAATCGGACTCCTATTTATTTTCCAGAATCCGGAACCGATTTTATCTTTGCTGTCTTTGCTTCTAATTTTGGCCTGGTCGGATCCTTATTATTTCTTGGTCTTATTTTCGGCTTCGATCTTTATCTACTTCATATTGCCAAGGGTCAGAAAAAGAAACCGGTGAATCAATATCTCATCGCTGGTATTTTGGGAATGTTACTTTATCAGCAAATTCAAAATATCGGGATGACTTTAGGCTTGTTACCGATTACGGGAATCACCCTTCCTTTTATCAGCTATGGTGGTAGTAGTTTGATTTCTTATATGATCATGTTGGGCATCATCTTTAATATCACACGCGAAAAAACAATCAATTAAAAAGGCGACTACTCGCCTTTTTTTCTTAGTATCTCACGATAAACTTGTTCTAATTGTCTGCCGATTTCTTTGATATCTCGATCTTTTGCTACTTGATAAGCCGCTTGGGTTAAATCAGGTAATTCATGATTCAATATCTTTTTGATTTTTATTTCAAATTCGTCGACATCTTTTGCTTTGTAGACATTTTTGCCATCTTCTAGCCACTCTTCAAACACTGGAATATCCCGAATTAACGCAGGCGTTTTCATGGCACAGGCTTCGACAATGGGAATTCCTTCGGTTTCTTCTAAAGTTGGAAAAAGATATAAGTCACAGCCCGTCAACGCAGCTTTAATTGTTTCTTTCGGAACGTATCCTGCAAATGTTAAATTTGGCAATTTGGTATTGACAGCATCGCGTATTTTTTTGGGAATCACGGAAGGATTCGTATACCCGAACCAAATAAATTGGTATTCTTTCAAACGTTTGGCTAATTCGACGAAATCTAAAATACCTTTTCTTTCCAAATATAAGCCGATTCCCACAATTACTTTATCATCTTTTTTGTATTGATACTCTTTTCGAAATTTCTCACCATCTTTTTCGCGACGATGCCAAAAATCGAGTTCAATTCCATTGCTGATCGCCGTAATGGGACGATCAAGATGATAGCTTTCTAATAACTTTTTTGAATATGGCGTCGGTGTAACGATATGATCCCCAAGACGATAGCAGGTGCAAATCCATTTCTTAAAAAGCGGGGCAATCTGATTGGAGAAGATAAAACTGTTTCGAAAATCTTCTTCGGTAGAATGGGCATGATAACAAATCGGAATCCCCTTCTTTTTTAATTTACGGGCTAACCGATAGGATTTTAATAAATAAAAATTAATGTGCGCCAAATCATAATCATCTTTCGGATCCGTTGTGTATTCGATTCCTCTTGATGTAAGCGCTTGTTTTTGATGTTCGATCGCCTTTCCTAAACCACTTTTACTAATACTTTTATAGCCTTCGGTATAAAGTAATACTTTCATTTGATTCCTCCTACATTAATGGGGCAAAAAATTTAATAATTCCGCGTGCCCAACGTTGATACCATTTTATTTTTTCTGCTTCTTTTAAAGAGATTAAGATTCCGTCTTCTTCTTGCGTTTTTATAAAATCTTCTTTTAATGAAGCAACCGTTTTTGTCTTGTACATCCATACTCCACACTCGAAATGATGGACGAGACTGCGATAATCCAAGTTAATGGAACCGATCACGGCGACTTTATCATCACAGACAAAACTTTTCGCGTGATTAAAACCACAGTAATACTCATATATTTTGACACCAGCTTTAATCAATGTCGCATAAAAAGAACGGCTAATTAAGTGTACGTACCATTTATCTGGAATATGAGGGAGCATCAAACGAACATCGACACCTCTTTTGCTTGCTCGCGCTAATGCATCTAACATATCGTAATCGATAATTAAATAAGGGGTATTAATATAAAGATAGTGTTGCGCTTGGTTGATCATATTTAGATATACGGTATTTCCTACTTGTTCGTCGTCGAGGGGACTATCTCCAAATGGTTGAACAAACCCGTCGTTTGCTACACGATTGCCTTTGGCTAAGAAGTCAGCAAAATTACTATCTTCCTCTCGATAGAAATCCCACGACTCTAAAAATAAGATAGTCAAACTTTGAACAGCCTCCCCTTCTAGACGGATGGCGGTATCTTTCCAATGACCGTGTTTTTCGATTTTATTGATATATTCATCGGCTAAATTGATTCCACCGGTGTATCCGACTTCTCCATCGATAACCATGATCTTACGGTGATCACGATTATTATGAAACAAAGAGACAACAGGAATAAAACGATTAAACGGAATACATTTTATGCCCATCTTGTCGAGTTGTTTATAATAGTCACTTGGTAGCAAAGCAATCGAACCAATATCGTCATACATAACCCGAACATCGACACCTTCTTGAACTTTTTCTTTCAATATTTCTAAGATATGATCCCAGAAATATCCTTCTTGAATGATGAAATATTCGATAAAAATGAATTTTTTGGCATTTTTTAAATCTCGTAACATGTCTTCTAGGACATCGTCTCCAAACGGATAATATTTTGTTTTAGTATGTTGATAGATCGGACTTCTAGAAAATTTTTGGATGTAACTGGCCTGTTGATACATTTCATAATCTTCTTTTTGAAGCTTTTCTTCCACTTGTCTATCTTGAATTTGAATCAAGTAACTTTTCTTATATAAACGTTTCCATTTTTGTGATTCTTTTTTACTAATATGATGATGACTGAAGAATAAATATAAGATTCCGCCCAACAATGGAACGATTAAAATAAGAACGATCCACGGCAACTTAAAAGATGGACTTTCATTTTTGTTGACAATATACATAATCATCAACAAGCTTAACACCATTAAGGAACCGTAGATATAAATAAACTGATCACTTAACTTCCATAGTACTAAAATAAGGAATATTACTTGGATCGCAATAGCGATACCCGTAATCACCATTCGATGAAATAACCAATGGAAAATTTTCGACATAACGATCACCTATATTTTGATTATATCATAAAAAGGAAAAACGCATAGAAAAAAGCGGAAAATTCCGCTTTTTGTTTTATTTCGTGTAATGTTGATCCGATGATAGTTCTTGAATTAATTGTTCTACATAATTGGTTTCCATATAATAGTTTTTATATTCATCTACTTGTTGATGCCATACTGCTCCAGGAGTTGGTTCATAGCAATAAATCGGATCGATATTTTGGGCGAGGGTCTTACTATCATCATAATAAAGAACCATGTTTACATCTCCTTTTTGATAAGGATAGCCTTTTTTCATTTTCGTAGCGATATTGAAGACACTGCGAATCATCGAGTCAATTCCGGCTTCTGGTGTTGGAAATGTGTACCCTAATACATTACCAGGATTGTTTTTTAAAAGGCAGTTTTTTTGGAGTGTCGTACCACTACCTAAAGGCCCGATACTTTCGGTTCGAAAAATACCGATGAAAGTAGCAATCAGCTCCGGATCTTCGATTCCATACAATAGGCAGACCTTTACAATCGCTTTATCCCATTCTTCCGCAGTAGTAGCTGTAATAGCTGGTGCTTTTTCAGGATGCGACCAATAATATTGTGCAAGAATTCGCGTATATGCATAATTTTCATTTGTATAATTCGCCAATTGATCTTGATTGTTTTCAATAATCGCCCTCGCTTCTTGTTCGTTCATTTGGAAAAAGGAAGCAATTTCAGCAATCGGATTTAATTCTTGGTCGTTTATTACTTCTGCTTGATCCGGTATTTCCGTCTCAGAAGACTCTATTTGAACTTCTTGTGGAGACGACTGATCAATCACTGTATTTTCAAAAGAATCGATTTCTTCTTGTTGAAATTGATGAACTAGTGTGCCAACTATTTTAGCTGTTTGTTCTGTTTGTTTTCTGTTTATCAAAGTGATACCAGTCGTCATACAAATTCCAACTAAGGCAAATGAAATAAAACGTAACCGAATTTTCTTTTTTCTTTGTTGTTGACGGCGTTGTTCTAACGAGTGCAAATAATTTGCGTGAAGTCGATTCGGTAACGAATCAAAAAGTGGTTGATTTCTTATTTCGGTATAGTGGTCGAGCACAATTCTAGTAGAAGCTAAATTCAAAAACAAACGATCTTTTTCATGATCGTACTTTGATGAGACAATCGGTGTAGTAGCAATTCGATTGGCTAATTCTACAGCTTTCAAGTATGCTTCTTGAATATTTTGAATTTTTCGCATATAAGTAGTTTGATCTTTTCTTTTGATATATTGTGTCACTTCATAAGTATTATTGTTATGTAAGTGCAATACGTAAGTACTAGTCATCCCCTATCTCCCCCCTTTTAATATTGGCATATTATAACACTTTTTTGAAATTTTGTCAATTTTTCTCTTTTTAGTATTGACTTTCTTTCTCCTTTAATGATATGATTAATTCGCTGATGCAGAAGAAGTGATTTGCCTATGTCGCTTTCGACTGTATAAGTATTCGTGGGGAATTAGCTCAGCTGGGAGAGCGCCTGCTTTGCACGCAGGAGGTCAGGAGTTCGATCCTCCTATTCTCCACCATTTAAAATATAACCCTTATTGATTAAGGGTTTTTCTTTTGATTCATTGTTTCTATGGGGAATTAGCTCAGTTGGGAGAGCGTTTGCTTCGCATGCAAAAGGTCGGGAGTTCGATTCTCCTATTCTCCACCATTGGGAAATCTGTTCGAACTAGAAATAGTTCGTTTTTATATGTTTTTAAGTGTCCGAAAAGTGTCTAAATATTTTGATGATTTGGGTATGTCAAGAAATAAAAATTTAAAGACAGTTAATAAATAATATGGGTATATGATTATATAAAAAAATCAGCATAACCCTTTATAAACAATAGGATAAATGACGATTTTTTACTTAACAACTGCAAAACTTGGGTTATTCCATATCTTGAAAAAACAGTTGGAATTAAATTAGCAAGAGATGTTAATGGAACACTTAAAGAAAAAATATATCATTTAAGTTCAAATTTTTTAACATAGTTGCTGATAATAGGCTTTCTATGATTTAAATAGTTTGAAACATTAGTTTTGATGTTAATAATTCTGGACAAATTGTTTAGAATTTTTTCTTCTTCTTTATCAGTAATGTTTTTATAATTTGAATATTTTTTATATACATTTGGACTAACTCCCATGTTCTTTTTAAATACCTCCGAGAAATATTCTAATGAATTAAAACCATTTTTAAGAGCAATACTTAATATATAATTATCATCTTTAAAGTATGTCAAACTATTATATATTCTCATTGTGTTTATATATTCATGTATTGATATATTTAGTTCTTTTTTAAATCTCCTCATTATATATGCTTTATCAAAGCAAAATAACAAACTTAATTCATCAATGGTTATTTCCTTATTTATATTATTGTTTAAATACTCAATTATGTTGCAAACTAAATCGTTAGAAAACATAGTATCACCTACATATTTAGTATTATATCATAATTTTATAGAAAAGTCATTTTTGTTTAAGCCCACGGAAATTATAAATGTTATAATGCTATTGAAAGGAAGTGATATGCATGGCATATTCAAGATGGGCAACAGTTGAAGAATTAAAATCTAAACTAACCCCAGTCAGTTATGATTCTGAAATTAAAAAATCAGGAATACCAATGATGTATGATGATAATAATCTTTATATTAAAGATGATGAAGCTCACACTTTGGTTATTGGCTCTACAGGAAGTGGTAAAACTCAATCAACACTGTTACCACAATTAAGACTTGCAATTAAAGCGCAAGAATCATTTATAGTTCACGATGTAAAAGGAGAAATTTATGATGTCCTATCAGGAGAATTAAAAAAACAAAATTATAACACTATTGTAATTAATTTAGATAATCCTACAGTAGGTAATAATTTCAATCCATTAAGTTTACCTTATGAATTATATAAAAATGGTCAAAAAGATAAGGCAATAGAATTATTAGAGAATATTGGTTACTATTTTTGCTGTAATGAAACATTTAATACTAGTATTGATCCGTTTTGGAATAATTCTGCCACATCATTGTTCATAGGACTTTCACTATATCTATTTGATAATGCAAAAGAAGAAGAAATTACTATTAGCAGTTTATTAAATTTAGTATCTGAATTTGATAAATTATCAGAGGAAGTAAAAAAATATGATAAGACTTCTCCTACATACATTAATCTTTCAAACATTATATTAGCACCAAATGAAACAAAAGGTAGTATTCTATCAGTGTTTATTCAAAATATGAGATTATTTGTATCAAGAGAAACATTATTAAAAATGTTATCTTCATCTAACTTTGATATGACAAATATTCAAAAAGATAAAACTGCACTATTTATTATAAGTAATAACAAGTCAATTTCTAGGAGATTAATTCCTTTAATAATTGAAGAATGTTATTATGCAGCAATTAATACTAATGATAAAACTCGTAGATTAAATGTTGTAATTGATGATTTCGAAAACTTAATTCCTATTAAAGATTTCAATAATATGCTTACACTTGCAAGAGGCTTTAATATTAAATTTACTATATTCATAAGAAGTATATTAGAATTAAGAAACATTTATGGTCCAGAAGGAACTGAAATATTAATAATGGTGTTTGGAAATATTGTTTATTTGTTAGCAAATGATACTGAAACATTAGAAGATATATCTAAACTATGTGGAAATCAACAAACTGAAAAAGGAATTGAGCCACTAATTACTGTCGAAGATTTAAAATTATTAAATAATTTTGAATCAGTTATTTTAATTCCTAGAATTTACCCTATCAAATCTAAATTGCTACCTGATTATCGAATTGATTGGAAATTTAGTGATGAAAAGGTTGCTTTAAAAGAATTAGAAAACAAAGAAATAAAAATATTCAATATAAAATAATGATATTTTTTAATTATTTGATATGACATAATACATTTGTAGATGGGATACTTGTGGAGGATTAATGATGTGTTGGCAATGCCAGTAAGCATATTTTATATGTGAGCATTCATTCGCCTGGGGTATCCCATCATTTTTTATGTAATAATAAGAAGATAGCGTTTTATCAAAAGTATTTCATTTTATCAATAAATAATGTATATTATTTATCGAGACGTGCCTAGGAAACTTTTGAAGCCCTAGGCCTTTTTCATTTTTATAAAAATAATTTATAAAAATTGTTATAATGGTTATAGAAATAAATTGTTTATTTATTTGTTGTGATGGTATCTTAACTATCGCACCAGATTGATCATTACTCGAACTAGAAATAGTTCGTTTTTTTATGAGTTTAAATTGTGTGGTCGAAAAGTGTCTGAATACATTGATAATTTTAATTTATAAATATAAATAACATCTGTTTATTAGTAAATTATATGGTAAAATAATATTAAGGTTTTAAGATTTTCAGATGTGGCTGAAGAATTTGGAAAGGAGCCATTATGTTAGAAAAAAATAATATACAAATGATTAAAGAAATTAAAGATATAATTATTAGTAGTAGAAATAAAATTGCTTATGAAGTAAATAATACAATGTTACTAGCTTATTGGAATGTTGGTAGAATTATTGTTGAGAACGAGCAAAATGGAAATATTAAAGCTGAATATGGTAAACAAGTCTTAAAGGAGCTTTCAAAAGAATTAAGAAAAATTTTAGGCTCTGGTTTTATACCCAAAACAACAGACACTGTCTGTTAAATTGAGCTGGTCACATTATTGTGAATTATTAAGTATTGAAAATGATGATGAAAGAAGTTTTTACGAAAAAGAATGTGTTAATTCAAATTGGAGTGTTAGAGAGTTAAAAAGACAATTAGAAACTTCATTATATGAAAGATTATTGTTATCTGATGGACAAAATAATAAAGAAAAAGTATATGAATTATCAAAAGTTGGGCAAACATTAGCCAAACCTGATGACATTTTGAAAGAGCCATATGTTTTTGAATTTTTAGATATTAAAGAACCAAAACCTATTTTGGAGAAAGATTTAGAAAGAAAATTAGTTCATCATATGGAAGAATTTTTACTTGAATTAGGTAAAGGATTTATGTTTGTGGGGACACAGCAAAGAATAACTTTAGGAAATATTCATTATTATGTAGATATGGTTTTCTATAATAAAATATTAAAATGTTATGTTTTGATAGATTTGAAAATTGGTACTATGAAACCAGAATATGCGGGGCAAATGAATATGTATTTAAACTACTATAATGCTGAAGTAAATGATGAATATGATAATAAACCAATAGGAATTATTCTTTGTAAGAGTAAAAAAGAAGTAGCTATGGAATATGCTTTAGGTGGTTTATCTAATCATATTTTTGCTTCTACTTATACTTATTATATTCCTAATAAAGAACAATTAATTAGTGAAGTTGAAAAAGTATTAAATGAAACAGAGGCTAAAGACTAATCATTGTATTAGGAAAATTGAAAGAAACTAACTAATTACAATAAAATTTATAATGATTTATTTTAAAGCATATTTGTGTTAAAATGTATATAGTGATTGATTTATATGTCAATTACCTTTGGTAAAAGTTGTAGATAACTTCCTCAACGGCACCAAATTGCAATTCGTTCGCTTGAACTTAATAAAAATCAACCTAATGGTTGATTTCCTAAATTGAAATTTCAACCGCACCACATGGTGCGGCTTTTTTGATACAATAAAAGAGCCAACCCGGCAAGGAGGCTCTATATGAATTATACCCAATTAACGAAAGAAAAGAAAGCACAAATTGATATTTTACTAGAACAAGGATTGTCGATGAGAAAAGTTGCTTCTATTCTCTCAATTAGCCATTCTACTATTTCTAGATATAAAGCGGGCATCTATAAAAAAAGAAAAATAAACATAGAAGAAAAATATGATATCTTTCTAAGATATTTATATTCCCATTATGACTATAAAGTATGCTCAATAGAAATATGCGTATTTAAGTTTAAAAGAAATTATTGGAATGCAAAGTGTCCCTCTGTAAAACAAGTGTATAATTGGATCAATGAAGTCAAAGTAAAACTTTTGAAAAAAGACTTATGTTATAAAAAACATAGAAGTAGTAGAAGTAATATGATGAGTCATACGAAGTGGAATTTAGATAACAAAACAGTCCTTCCTATCCGTCTTAGACCCAAGTATATCAACAAACGAGATGAAATTGGGCATTTAGAGATCGACTCTATTCTGGGCAAAAGAAATGAGTATGGATCCATTCTCTCTATAGTGGATCGATGTTCCAGAAAAGTATGGTTAATTAAAGCAGAGTACAAAAATGAATATTATATCAATAAAACAATTTATGATTTTATGATAAGAAATGAAATTTTAGTAAAATCGATTACGGTGGATAATGGAATCGAATTTAGTGCACTAGGAATTACAGCCAAGAAGTTAGGAGTAAAACTTTATAAATGCGATCCATATTGTTCCTTTCAACGAGGAACGAATGAAAGAACAAACGCATTGGTAAGAAGATTCATACCAAAAGGAAGTTCAATGAAGTATGTTAGTCAATATTATCTTGATAATATCTGTTTTGAAATAAATAGTATGCCGAGAAAATTATTTGACTATAAATGTGCTTATGATATAGAATTAAAATATAATTAAAGTGGTGCGGTTGAAATTACAATAAAGAAAAATCAACCTAATGGTTGATTTTTTGCTTTTATAAAGTTAAATATTTAAAGTGGAAACACTTCTTTATTTTTATTATCATCCAAGAAACTAGATGTGTTATGATTAATACCATTAAAATATTGATATACGGATGATTACTAATAGTTGGAAATAATGATGCAACAATAAATATTATCATCGGATGAACTAAATAATAATATTTGGATAAATTACGGAATGGAAAATGATAATCTTGTTTCTTACTAAAATAGACAACAGAGATGAACAAATAATATGTAAGTGGGACACAAGATAACAATATATTGCTGTTTAAACGATTTGTGTCATGTAATAAAATCGCTTCAAATACTAATAGAAAAATACAGATGACTAGTTTTTCAAAACAATATTTCGAATATAAATCTTTCTTTTTGCCCATCTGATAACCTAATACAACATAGAATAAGCCGAAAAACAAAAAGTTTCGGGTTGTGAAAAAGAAATGATAATAGAGCGATAATAATTGTTTTATACTGACCGGTAATACTCCATAATAAGTCTCAGTCGCACCAAATAATAGTAAAACAAAAGAAATTACGAGAAGATATTTTACATTCCATTTCTTCTTCCATTTTGCTAACACGACAAGTGACAAAATCAAGGCTGGAAAATACCATAGATGATAATACACGCCTGTATAAACAAGAGCGATCACAAGGGCAATTGGAATTAGCAGCACGATAATAGGAATCAAGAAATAAAAAGGAATGTTGACATTGACGAGATAACTATTGATCAGTTCTACATTTTGAAGTACTGTTCCCAATAAGACCGGCAGATAAAGAGCACTCCATGTTAAATACAATGGTATTGTTTTTTTTATATATTCTTTTATATAATTCTCATGATCTTTTTCTTTTTTGGCGACAAAGTATCCAGTTATCAAAAAAAACATCGGTACGCATATCCGAGTAATAATGTTATTAAAAGCAAGATCTAATTCATTCGAAAAATTTTGAAATGGTCTTAAGTGTAATGCGATAATTAATATGGCACAGATATATTTTAAAATATCGATATTTTTATAATTAAGTTGCTGATTTTGGTGATTTTTATCTATTTTGTTTTGAATAAAGATGGCAAAGAAACTGAATATTATAATGAGACATATTAACACAAGTGGACGACCGAGATTATTTTCTGGTTGTAAAACATTGATTGCTTTTAAGAATAAGATCAATATTGCAACAATCATTATGATCATAATCTCTTTTTTCCGCTTCATACCTATCACTCATTCTTTTATTTTTTATTATTTTATTATATCACGTATTTGAGTAAAGCTGTACAGAAATCACGATTGTGTGGTCTTCTTTTTCTTCTTTATAAAATAATATGCTGCCGCCCCACCGCCTCCTAATAGAACGATGGTGCCTAATAGATTTCCATTTTCTTCTTCGTATCTACAACTATTATTATCCACAGTAGCAAGTTTGTTATAATTGATCGCTTGCTTATCCGTGCATCCATATATGATGTTAGGGGTTGGTGTAACTTGCGGAGTCTTCGTTGGTGTTGGTGTAGGCGTCGGTGTTGGAGTTGGGGCTGGTGTCGATGGAACGACTGGCTTTTTGGTTGGTGATGTTCCTTGATTATTTCCAGTTGGGTTATAACCACGACATTTATCCATCGATTGATAAGTACAAGATGATCCCAACCAACCATCATTACAGACGACTCTCCCATCTTGCTGAATTCTAGTGCAGTCTACCCCACCGTGACCAGAACAACATCCTTTTGCGGCCAAAACATTCATCGGTGCAAAAAAAAGAATCAAAATACTTCCTAGTAAATAACTGTACTTCATAAATACCTCCAAAAAGGGCTTGCATCAAAAACGAAAGTCTGATACAAGCCCTTTTGTTAAATTTATTTTAATACAAGTTGTTTGTATGTATCTCTTACAAGCATTTCTTCAGAAGTATGAACATAATTTTCTGATGAAAATTCTAAAAGTTTTTTTAACTCTTCTAAAGCTAAACCGTCTAATGCTGCTAATGTTAAATCATATCCGTTTCCATACCAACGACGATTAATACTCTTTGGATCATCTTTATCTCTCTCATAAGATGGATTATCGTTTAAAAAATCTTCGTAACTATCATAAGCCTTGTCACCATGTCCAGCTTTAATGTCATCAGGCTTAGTATATTCATAACGTCTAACAGTACCGTCATCTTTAATTTCTGTTTTTGCTACTACTTCTCCAGTTTCATCATCTGCACTAAACCAAAAACTTTTTGCCATTCTATTTCACCTCCCTTACATCTATATAATCAATGACATTGTTTGAAGTATCATCGATTATTTCAATTCGATAAAATTCAGGTATAAAACCTTTGTAAGCTCGAACTGCTAATTCTAATATTTTTTTTGTTGTCATGTTTTTCTCGCTTAATTTATCAAATTCATCCCAGTCTAATAAACCATCAAAATCATTATAAAGTGCTGTTGGACGAACAGCATGTCCACCACTTAAAACATTTGTCCCGTCTTTATAATAAAATTTAAACCTGTACATATAAACATCTCCTTCTATTTTAATTATATATTGATTTGTTATTAAAGCATACTGGTTATTTTCCTTTTGATTAATTGTCTATCTTGACAATTATCCATAGTTATTTCAGTTTCTCTTAATAAATTTTCAATTTGTATCTTACCTAATAATACTTCGTTACTTCTTGAAATAATATTATTTTTATCATTACTAGATCCACATAGATATCTATCAAATAATTTTTCGGCCTCTAAAATAGAAATAATCCCCATTGATAATTTAGTTTTATTGTATAAAGATAATGTTTTATCTTTATAATTGTTTATTGCTTTAAATAGTCTTATAAATCTTAATTTCTCATTAGTTTTTAGAGTTTCGTAATTATCATTCATATATAAAGCAGTTAATTTATCAAAAAATATGGGTAATACTTCGCTGTGAATATAATTATTTACTCCATTATTATACTCTAACTGCAAATGAACTATTTCATGAGCATATATACCAGGTGTTAATATAGACAATTTACTAGTCAATACAAACTCAGTAAAAACGATTTCTTTTATTTCTTCGGCATTTCCTAAAAAAATCGGGTTGCAATAACCTCCCTCAAAATCCAACTTATTATCAAACAATATGGGAACATTAAATGGTTTAATATTATCTATATATTTTTTAACTAAATTTATAAATGAATTTAAATCTAATTCTTGAATTTTACTTATAAACTCAAGTTTTTGTAATAGATCATAATTGATAAATGGGATTGGGGTCAAATTAAAAGAATTGTCTAAAAATGGGAGTTTACCTTTATATAGTAGATCGCTAATATTGCTATCTGTTAATTGTGATATTCTAGGTTTTTTTAAATCTTTTAACATATCAGCAATATCTAGCAAATCAGAAGTTAAAGATATCGGCTGAACAGTATAATATGTTTTACTTTTAAAACTATTTTCCATAACATAATTCTCCCATTATTTAAAATACTATTTTATATGCTATCACCACAAGTTAATATTTTCAAATTCTTTATAATTTTACCCAAGAAATCACCATTTTTTATTCAAGTATGGCATTTTAGTTAGTTTATAAGCTCCCTTTTGTATTTTATCTACTTGCGATTTTTTTGTTTTATATCTTTATTTAGGATGAATTATTGATAGAAAAAGTATTTAATTAAAAACTAATTTATGGAGAACATATGGATTCACCGAACAATCATTATGATCGTAATCTCTTTTTTCCACTTCATACCTATCACTCATTTTTTTATTTTTTATTACTTTATTATATCACGTATTTGAGTAAAGCTGTACAGAAATCACGATTGTGTGGTCTTCTTTTTCTTCTTTATAAAATAATATGCTGCCGCCCCACCGCCTCCTAATAGAACGATGGTGCCTAATAGATTTCCATTTTCTTCTTCGTATCTACAACTATTATTATCCACAGTAGCAAGTTTGTTATAATTGATCGCTTGCTTATCCGTGCATCCATATATGATGTTAGGGGTTGGTGTAACTTGCGGAGTCTTCGTTGGTGTTGGTGTAGGCGTCGGTGTTGGAGTTGGGGCTGGTGTCGATGGAACGACTGGCTTTTTGGTTGGTGATGTTCCTTGATTATTTCCAGTTGGGTTATAACCACGACATTTATCCATCGATTGATAAGTACAAGATGATCCCAACCAACCATCATTACAGACGACTCTCCCATCTTGCTGAATTCTAGTGCAGTCTACCCCACCGTGACCAGAACAACATCCTTTTGCGGCCAAAACATTCATCGGTGCAAAAAAAAGAATCAAAATACTTCCTAGTAAATAACTGTACTTCATAAATACCTCCAAAAAGGGCTTGCATCAAAAACGAAAGTCTGATACAAGCCCTTTTGTTAAATCCATTTTAACATAAATTACCAAAATTTACCATTTTTTGACAAAAAAAGGAGAATTCTCCTTTTTTATAAAATATTTTTCAATACGATTGTCTTCGTGTGCGACATTTCTTTTAATGTCGTCAAGACGCCTTCATTTCCGATACCGGAATGTTTCCAGCCACCGAATGGCATCTCAAATGAACGATAGAAACTAGAACCATTGATTACTGCTCCTCCTACTTCTAATTTCCGAGCAACTTCAAATGCCTTTTTCATATCCTTCGTAATCACGTTTCCACATAAACCATAATGAGATTGGTTGGCAATTCGAATCGCATCTTCGACATCATCAAAACCAATTACGGAAATAACTGGACCGAAGATTTCCATATCTTTCGCTACTTCCATCGTTTCATTGACATCATCTAAAATAGTCGGTTCATAAAATGCACCATTTCGTTTACCACCAATAATGATCTTAGCACCTTCTGAAACGGTTTGGTTTACTTGTTCTTCGACTCGAATCGCTGCATTTTCATTAATCAAACAACCGATTTTCGTCGTTGGGTCCATCGGATTTCCTTGTTTTAGCGTTTTTATTTTTTCGACCATTCGATCGATAAACTCTTGTTTTCTCGAATTGTGAATTAAGAAACGTTTGCTAGCACAACATACTTGTCCTGTATTGTAAAGTCTACCCCATACGGTTTCTTCTACCGCAAGATCCATATCGCCATCTTCTAAGAAAATGAATGCATCATTTCCCCCTAACTCGAGCATAACATGCGTTAAGTTTTTACTGCAGGTTGCCATCGTTTCCATACCCGCAGCAGTCGATCCCGTTAAACTGACAAGATCTACTCCTTCATGAGCAGCAAGTCCTTGACCGACCGTTTTACCATCGCCATGAAGAACTTCGGCAGCACCAATTGACACGCCGGCTTTAATCAACAAATACACTAGTTTGGTCAAAGTCAATGGATTATATGTCGACGGTTTTACAATGACCGCATTTCCCATCATAAGTGCACTTGGTACTTTTTGACCAAATAGATCACATGGGAAATTAAATGGAATAATTGCAGCGACGACGCCAAGTGGTTCTTGGACTGTTATTTGAATCGTTTTTTCCTGTCCTATTTCTTGACCGGCTGGGATCGCTTCGCCATATAAATGCTTTGCTCTTTCGACAAAGGCTGGAACACTGATTTGTAAATTGGCAATTTCCGCAATTGCTTCGGTAATTGGTTTTCCCGTTTCTTGGCATAAAAGTTGAGCAAGACTATCTTTTTCTTCTTCAACTAACTTAGCAAAATTCATTAAAATCTTGCCTCGTTCATGAATTGGTTTTTTGGCCCATTCTTTTTGGCCTTCACGAGCAGCAATTACTGCTGCATCGACATCTTCTAATGTCGAATTAGGAATGGTATCGATCAATACACCTGTAGCCGGATTGATGACATCAATCGTTTTTCCATCTGAAGCGTTAAGCCATTTATTTCCGATTAAATTTTTCATGAATTTCCTCCTATTCTGAGAATCCTGTAAAGGATAACATCAAACCACCGCATGTATTAGCAGAATGTTCTTTATAACCATATTCTCCAAATGTAAAGGCAACAAGGAACGGTTTATCTTTCGCCACTTTACAGATTTCATTGTAAATTTCATTTTCTCTATGTTCCATAGCAATTCCCAAACGTCTACCACCACAATGAACTAAGAAATAGCCAACTGGTTCTTTTTTCATCATGTTATTTAAATCACTCAATGCTTTGCTGTTTGAGGCAATTAGTTCATCGACAGTAGCTTCCATTTGAATGACGGTCGTTTTGGTAACTAGATTGTTTCCTAAATTCATTACATCATCATCTGTAACAATCGTATTCATGTCATCACCGAACATAGGATGACGAATTACCGTTAAATTACCGATTGGATCTTTCATTCCTAAGGGTTTTGTAATCGATGCTGTTAGTAGATTTGACCCCTTTAATTCTTCTGGAGTACTATGAATCCATTCTGCATATTTCTTTAAAGCAGAAACACCGTCGATTTTTACTAAAGTTCTATGATCTCTTACTTCTGTAATTGTTCCAAAGTTTTCGGTTTCTCGATATTCGCCGGTGTAATTTGTCTTACATTCGTTGTTGGCATAGAAGAAAGCGACTGCACAACCATCACTAAATACTTTGTCATTGGTAATGATCGACCACTTACCTTCAACAGTATTATCGGCACAGCTTCCACCAAACATCGGAACGCGACCAATGACATCTTGAATTCCTTTTAAATATTCTTCTTCCTCTTTTGGACTTGCAATCATGCAAAAATAATTTGGAACTTTTTTCACACCAGCATTTTTAATTGCTTCCCGAGCAAGTTTTTTACCTACTTCACGTGGGTTATCTACTCTTTCGGAAGCAGCAGTACCAACAATTAGGTCATTTCCTTCGAAACTCATCATACCAGAATAACCAGTTTCGTTTCCTAAATAACCTGCCCCACTTACAACAATTGCTGCAGAAGAAGTACAACCGATAAATGGCATGTTACCGCTTACTTCTTTCACTCCTTCTATAATTGCATGTTGATCCTGAACACATGATGTAAATAATAATCCTAACTTCGTATTGGCAGTAGTTGCCATCCGAGCTGTCTCTACCCCTGATAATTTTGCATCTTGATTGGTACTATATCCAACTTTTGTTTGAAACATATTTTTCACTCCTTTTTCTTCTTTTCTTTTTTTTACATTGCCTCTTGATATATTTTTAAAATGTCTTCTTGGGAAGTCTCCCGTGGATTGCCGCCCGTGCAGACATCTTGCAATGCTTTTTCACTTAATAACATTAAGTCTTCTTCTTTGACTCCAATTTCTTTTAAATGACGAGGAATTCCTAGTTGATCATTTAATTCGAAAACAGCATTTACGATTTTTGCAATCGTTTCTTCGATTGTTAAGGCATTCATATCAAGTCCAAATGCCTCACCCATTTTAGCAAACTTTTCGGTACATACTTGACCATTGTATTTTAATACATATGGTAATAGTACGGCATTGGCTAAACCATGTGGGGTATCATAAACCGCCCCTAATTGGTGAGCCATCGAATGAACGATTCCAAGTCCTACATTGGAAAATCCCATTCCGGCCGTATATTGGGCAATTCCCATATTATTGATCGCTTCATCGTCTTTTAAAAGAACTGCTTTGGTAATATTATGGTAAATTAAACGCATCGCTTCTAAGTGAAACATGTCACTCATCGACCATGCTGCTTTCGTAATGTATCCTTCCATTGCATGAGTTAGTGCATCCATACCCGTCCACGCAGCAATGTTTTTGGGCATTCCCTTCATAAGATCCGTATCGATAATCGCAAGTACCGGGATATCATGAGGATCCACACATACCATTTTTTTCGTACGTTCTGGATCTGTTATCACATAGTTGATTGTTACTTCTGCAGCAGTACCGGCCGTTGTCGGTAAGGCAATAATGGGAAGTGATTTATTCTTGGTCGCAACGACTCCATCTAGTGAAACGACATCACTATGTTCCGGATTCGTCATGATTATTCCGATCGCCTTTGCAGTATCGATTACACTGCCGCCACCGACCGCAATAATACAATCCGCCAATGATTCCTGACATTTCATGATTCCTTCTTTTACTTCTTGAACAACCGGATTTGGTTTAACATTGGAAAAGATCTCATAAGGAATTTGGTGCTTTTCTAATTCTTCGATTACTTTTGTCGCAACTTGTGCTTCGATTAAAGAACGATCTGTTACAACAAAAGCTTTCTTGTACTTTCGTATTTCAAATTCTTGACTAATTACTTCACGGGCATTTGGTCCAAAGTAGCTTGTCTCATTTAAAATCATTCTTTGTACACTCATCTATCTAATCCTCCTATTATGAAATAAGTATACCACTTTTTTGGATCATTCTAAAAGAAAATTCGATTAATTTACACAAATTTCGACAATTTATCAAAAAAAACGGCATTGTTTATATGCCGTTTAAATCTGTTTCCGATAGACCCGTATATTTGGTAATTAATTGAAAAGGAAATCCATCTTCTTTCATCTTTTTCGCCGTCTCTAATTTTCCTTGTTCCAGACCTTCTTCTTTTCCTTGTTGTAAGCCTTCCTCTCGCGCCATCTTTAATTCATACCGTTTGATCGCTCGCTCTTCCGCTTCCTTCATTTGTTCTCTTTCGTATTCCGTAAATAACTCTCCATTCGATAAGTTGCAAACGAAAAACGGAAAGAGGTTCTATTCTCTTTCCATTTTAGCACAGATAAATTACTTCCTTCACTAGAAGTTATTTCCATTTTTCAATATGATGTCATTTTCATCGAATCTAATAAAATTAATTTATTATTTATCAAATAGTCAGGCACGGGAATTTTTATTTTAGCTTATTTATTATTTCTTGATGTTCTTCTGTCCCAATGTTCTCCTTTGAAAAAACTTGTTCTTGATCTAATTTATTTTTATATTTCAAAGTTAAAATTCGTTTTACCGATGTGTTAATTTGTTCTTCCTGAATAGTTCCTTCGGAAAGGGCTTCTTTGATTACCTTTAACGCATCTTTTGATTCCGGTGGCATTAGAATGATATCGACTCCAGCATTGATTGCCATTGTACAAATTTCTTTTAGACTATAACGTTCACTTAAGGCTTTCATATCAATGGCATCGGTGATAACGATATTTTGATAATTTAATTCTTTTCTAAGAAAGTCGGTTACTATTTCTTTGGAAAGAGATGCCGGAATCATATTACCTGTTACATTTGGAAGAGCAATATGAGCTACCATTACCATTTCGATTCCATCATCAATCGCCGCTTGAAATGGTAGAATTTCTTGTTGCCATAACTCTTCTTTCGTTTTTGTTACAACGGGAAGATCGTAATGAGAATCCGTCATCGTATCTCCATGTCCTGGAAAATGTTTGACAACTGGAATCACGTGATTTTCCTTTAAGCCGCGCGCAAACGGAAGTGCCATCTTAACAACGGTTGCCGCATCACTTCCAAAAGCACGATTTCCAATGACTGTATTTTCGGGATTGGAAAATATATCGACGCTTGGTGCAAAATCTAAATTAATACCAAATGGCGTTAGTTCTTCGGCTACTACTTTGCCCACTTGATACGATAATTCTTCATCATTTGTCTTTCCGACTTCATACATTGGAGGAATTTCTAATACGTTGGCATCTTCTAAATTCTTGATTCGCTGGACTTTTCCACCCTCTTGATCGATTCCAATTAGCATTGGAATATCAGCAGTTTTTTTCACTTGATCGACAAATGCTTTTGTTTTTTCAAAAGTTGTCACATTCTCTTTAAATAAAATAAATCCACCTGGTTTTACTGCTTCTAAGTTGTTTTGAATCGTTTGATCAAAATTCGGATAACGATAAGAAATCATCAACATCTGACCTATTTTTTCATCGATGGTCATCTTTTCGAACGTTTCATTGACTTTTTTGGTAATTCGTTCCTCTTCGCTTAAACTACTCTCGTTATTCTCTTTATCTTCCGATGATTTGAAAGATAAAGAACACCCTGTAATACACAATAGTAACAACCCAAATAATAATATTTTTTTCATACTCTTATTCCTTTCGTAGCAAATAAAAAAGCTCCAAGAGAACTTCTTAGGCTCTCTTAAAGTATATCAAAGAATGATGATAATGGAAAGAACATCGACAACATTTTACATCTTATTCATAATTCTACCTAGTCGACTATGAAAAACTAAATCGGCTTTCTTATCATAAGGTGTCTTCTCTTGATTGATTAATACGATATGGTCACCTTGAAAAAAATCAATCAAAGTACAGGCAGGATATACACTTAAAGATGTTCCCGCAATGATAAGTAGATCTGCTTCTTGCATTTTTTGAATCGCTAATGCGACTACTTTTTCATCCAGTGCTTCTTCATAAAGAACGACATTTGGCTTGATGATTCCACCACAGGAGCAAGTAGGAATCCTCTCGGCACAATCAAACACTTTTTCACAGGGATAAGTTCGTTGACATTTTCCACAATTATTTTGATAAATGCTTCCGTGTAGCTCCAATACCATAGTACTTCCTGCTTTCTGATGCAGGCCATCGATGTTTTGCGTAATAATCGTTACGTCTTTTTCTTTTTCCCATTCTTTCAATTTCCGATGTGTTTCATTACAAGAGGCATTACGGCTATCCATCTTTTCCTTATAAAACTGAAAAAATTGATACGGATGTAACTGAAAAAAGGAATGCGATAAGATTCGTTCTGGGGGAAAATTTCCCTTTTCTTGATAAATTCCATCTTTACTCCGAAAATCTTTGATGCCACTTTCGGTCGAAACACCGGCGCCTCCAAAAAAGACAATCTTTTTCGCTTGTCGATAATAATCTTGAAAAACTTTTATTTTTTCATTCTCCGTCATTTTGATCGTAGTCCTCTAAAAAGTGATGGTACTTCTCTTTTTTATGATAAGAGATTAACGTATCTAAATTGACATTTTCGACACTGCGGAAAATATTCATTTCAATATAGGAACTTTTCTTTTTTAAATCCTTAATTAATTGCTTGATCTCCGCACGTTTCGATTCTATTTGATTCTTATCCACTGCTTCGGTAAAACGACAGGCGCAATTTAAAAATTTCAAATCGTATGCTTTTTGCCAAGATATAATGTCTTCTTCGTGAACTAAATACATCGGGCGAATCAGCTCCATACCTTCAAAATTTTCACTATGTAGTTTCGGCATCATCGTTCGGAATTCACCACCATACAACGTACTCATCAAAATGGTTTCAATGACATCATTGAAGTGATGGCCTAGAGCAATTTTATTACAACCTAAATCTTTCGCGCGATGATATAAATGGCCTCTTCGCATGCGGGCACACAAGTAACATGGCGAATCTTTTACTTGGGTAACGGAAGCGAAAATATTAGTCTGAAAGACTTCTAAAGGAATCTCTAGTTTCTTAGCATTTTCTAAAATCAATTGATAATTTTCTTCTTTATAGCCAGGATCCATCGTCAAAAAAACTAAATCGAATTTTACTTTGCCATGCTTTTGAATTTCTTGCATGCATTTTGCCATTAAAAAGGAATCTTTTCCGCCGGAAATACAGACGGCAATCTTATCGTTTTCTTGAATCAATTCATAATCGCGAACCGCCTTGGCAAAGGGAGACCAAATTCTTTTACGAAAACGGGTAATTAAATCGTGTTCTATCTCTTTATTTTGCATAGGTTTTTTTTCTTTCCTTTACTGATAAGAAAATAATAATTCCAATAATCACCACTAAGATTCCTAACAACGTATAAGTGATTACTTGTTTTTGATCTTGATTGGAAGCACTCTCACCCGCACCACCAGCAGTATAGGCATTTTCTTCTTCCGTAGTGGGATCCATCGTCGCAGTTGGGGTTGGACTTGACGTTGAGACTGGCGTTTCACTTTGATTGATATCGATCAAAGTAGATGTTACATCTGGTCCCGGATTTTGAATAGCCGCTTCGATATCTTCTTGAATCGACGTACTAAAACCTAAAAATGCTTGATCTCCGACGACCGTAAAAGGAACTCCTCCTTTACTGTTGAAATGTTCTTTAACAATTTCCATCTTACGATTATTTTCCGTATTATACCATACTTCATACATATGAATATTGACGCTATATTTCGTTTTTATTTCTTCTAAAAACTCCATCTCTTCACTACAATGAGGACATCCATCACCATGAAAAAAATAGATATCGACTACTTCTTCGGCTTTGGCATGAAGTGGAATAAATAACAATAATGCTACACTTAAAATAAAGACCAATTTTTTCATTTTATCACCACTTTTTTATTATAACATAGACTGTTCTTTTCTAAAATGAAAAATCCTTTTGCAAGGATTTTACTTATCAATGGTCGGAAGGACGAGATTTGAACTCGCAACCTCTTGGACCCGAACCAAGTGCTCTACCAAGTTAAGCTACCTTCCGAAGCAAAAATAAAAGCTGAAATTATTATATCACGTTTTTATTTAATTTCCACTTCTTTATGCTCAATTTTTTCCCAAACTCGTTCTTTCATGAATAATGCCCGAATTGCACAAGAAATATAAGTTACTAAGAAAAAGGGATGTAATAGTAATGCTTTCCATTTGGCATAATCTTTTAAATTCAGTTTTTTCTCTTTGATGATAATCACCAATGTTACCAAATATAGAATCACATAAGCGAATAAACACATTCCGATTAGGTTGATTACAAATAACCATTTTAATTGGGTCGAAGGATTTACGAATACTTCGATGACATTGATTAGTAACCATAGAATAAGACCTATTACCATCAAAATATAAGGAATTACTCCTAACACTTCTGCTTTCTTCGAACCGATATTTCGATCGTTTTGGTGAATCGAGTGCCGGATTTGAGGAACGTAAATTTTCCTGGCATCGAAGTATCCTCGAATCCAACGGGTTCGTTGAACACGCGATTGATGATAGGTCGTCGGCTGTTCATCGTAATAACAGGCTTCTTCATTATAATAGGTTTTATAACCATTTAAAATAGAATAGAGCGTCAATTCATAGTCTTCGGTCAACGTATGGAAAGGAAAGCCTTGCCATTTCGATACGATATCACCTTTAATAAAATAACCCGTTCCCGAAATAATTACATTCGCTTGATATTTGATTCTTTTCCGATTCATAATCGTATTTAATAAAGAAAAAGTCAACGTAGAACAACTGGCAATCCAATTGCTATTTCCATTTTTACAGTTGCGATAACCGATACCGATATCGTACCCTTGACGATATGTTTTTTCCATTTCCATTATAAAATTTTTATCTAAGATATTATCGGCATCAAAAATGAAATACGCATCATACTTTTGATGATTGGCAAAAATGGCTGTAAGTGCTTCTTGTAATGCATATCCTTTTCCTTTCTGATCGAGGTGCCTGCGCACGATTACTTGTGCCTGATATTTCTTTGCAATAGCAATCGTCGGATCGTTTTCTTGTTCGACAATTACATAGACGTCTTGCATCGATACCGAACGGGTTTGTCCAGCGATGCTTTCTAATAATCCGGAAATGACCCGCGACTCATCCCGAGCTGGAATCAATACCGCAAAACGAGGATGGTCGTTCGAAATGGGAATTGTTGGATTATTGTTTTTCTTCGTATAATGAATTCCAAACAAAAACACAATAAAACCACTGATTAAAAATAAGAGACTAATACTACTAGCAATGAAAAACAACATACTTTCTCCTCCTATTTAGCAACCATATTCGGATAAAACTTTTCTAAGAATTCATCCGGATAATGACGATCGAAAAATTCACCGACAACGGTATAAGCAGGCACATTATTTCGTCTTAAATTTTGACGAATGAGAGCCGACCATGAAATCAACATATCGAAACTCAATAAAATAGCACAAATGATTGTCACGGTCACCCCAATATGATATGGTGTTTTTTCGATCCATTTCGATAACCACGGATAAATCCATTGAATAAATACAAGGGTCAAAATTCCCCAAAAAATCATAATGGGAATCGTCGTACGACCATTAATATTTAAAAATTGTTTCGAATAATCCCATGAAATCGTTCCGATAAATGTTTCTTGTAAGAAACTAATTAAATATTCAAAACCTCCTCCTAATAAAGCACCATACAAAAATGTTTTTGACCACGGTCTCGACTTTCTTGCTAATAAAGCGGTTAAAAGAACTGCTCCTGCCCCATAAATTGGACTAAATGGCCCATATACTACACCACGTCGAAGCTCCCAAATAAATGTTCCCGTTTTTAAAAACACTTTGACACAATTTAAAATTTCCTCATAATATGCTCCGAAGACACACCCAATTACGAAAATCCAAAATAATTTATAAAAACAAATACCTTGGGCAAATACTTTGGTATTTTTCTTTTTCATACTACATACTCCCATTTTTAGTTTGATAATCCTATTATACCTTTATTTACAAATTTCTACAATAGGTTATGTTCGGACCTTTCGAGAAGTGTCATATTTTCGTCTTTTTTCTTTTTCCTTTCATATAATAAATTGTACTGATATATACGGGAGGAACATTATGGATATTTATGTCGTGAAAAAAGGAGATACTCTTTATCGAATCGCACGGGAATTCGGGCTTTCAGTCAATCAGTTGATCGAAATTAATCAACTGTCTAATCCGGATCGGTTGATAGTCGGGCAATCATTAATTATCCCTGTACGTAGACAGCCTGATATTTTAGTAAATGGCTATACTTATCCCAATATCAATCGTACTACTCTTCGTAATACTTTACCCTATTTAACTTATCTTAGTATCTTTAGTTATCAAGTGACACCCCGTGGAACGTTACGTCCGATTAATGATGAAGCCTTGATCGAAGAAGCTTTAAATCAGCAAGTTGCACCGATGTTAGTAGTCACGAATATCGGTGAGAGTGGTCGTTTTGAAAGTGATTTGGCACATCTTATTTTTAATGATATGGCGGTTCAAGATCAATTAGTTGAGTCGATTTTAAAGGTTCTACAAGAAAAAAATTATTATGGCGTGGACTTGGATTTCGAATATGTCTATCCGATGGATCGAGCTTTATACAATCGGTTTCTGAAACGCATGGCTGATACCCTTCATCCCCTCGGTTACACTTTAACGACTGCTTTAGCACCCAAAGTTCGCTATGATCAGCCTGGCATTTTATATGAAGCACATGATTACTATGCCCATGGTAAATATGCCGATCATGTAATATTAATGACTTATGAATGGGGATATCGATATGGACCACCGATGGCAGTAGCCCCTATCAACCAAGTCGAGCGAGTTTTAAATTATGCCCTTACTGTTATTCCAAGTGAAAAAATTTTAATGGGCATTCCAAACTATGGATACGATTGGACACTCCCTTATCAAGAAGGAACGGCCGCGAATTCGATCTCCAATACCCAAGCTTTGGAACTAGCAATTCAAAAAGGCGCCGAAATTCAATTTGATTCCGTCAGTCAATCTCCTTATTTTTATTATAAAGACAACGACCAGAATTTGCACGTTGTCTGGTTTGAAGATGCCAGAAGTATTCAGGCAAAGCTTAATCTAGTCGACAAATATAAACTCGGTGGGATTAGTTTCTGGACGATCATGAATTATTTTCCACAAGGATATTGGATACTAGATCATCAATTTACCGTTCAAAAATTAGTTTAAAAAAGTTTACTTTGAAAAGTAAACTTTTTTCATTATTTCATTTTTTTATAAAATTGACTACCTACTTCTTCGGTTTGTCGTTGCATTGATCCTTCATAAGTCGTAGTAATCTCACCTTCCGGAGTAAAATAATAAATTTGACAGCATTTCATGTTGGGAAAGATGCGAATTGGAATACTAGTACGAATTCCCATATGCCAATATCCTTCGTAGCCGATAGATCCCATTCCTCCAGAACAGTGAACATGATATCCTAAGCGTCCTAACGAACTACGACCACTTAACATCGGAATCAAATTTTGGGTAGTAGTCCATTCATTGGTTCTGGCAACATACATTTTATCTGGATATAAGATGGTACCTTGATCTGAGATGGTCATTGTCTCCATTGGGTTCTTTCGCTTTAAATCCAAAATCGGTTCTTTGTAATAACTAATCTCTTTGTATAACGTGAGATTTACAGAGTTTGGATTGATTACCACTTGATCCAGTGGGGTAATCGAAATGTCCTTTTGTTGAATTCGTCGTTTGATTTCTTCGCCACTTAACATACCGATCGTATCGCTTTTGGTATCGAGGCTACGAAAAAAAGTGAGATTTCCGATTTCGATATTGGGGTAAATAATCGTCGGTTTGGTAGCGACAATACTTAATAATAAATTCCCTTCAAAATGATCTTCCAAGTATCCACTCGTCAATTCGATACTGATGCCTAATAAAGATAAGGAAGTGCGACCATTGATCACTGGCACATAACCGTCTGTCATGATATGTTCTTTTGTCTTGGCAAGGTATACTTTTCTGGGCTCGAGTAACAATCCGGAAGATGGAATCGAAACTTTATGTAATGTTTGTAATTTATCTGAAGTCAATTCACGTAAATAAGCATTTTTGTGTTTGGTATCGACAATCGTATAGTCAAAGGTATAAAGATCGCTGCCAATGCTTACGGTGGCACTATTGGGTTTTGTTAGGGTATTTTCATTACAGGGATCGATTAAAATAGTTCCCTCTTTGATTTGTCTTTGAATTTCGTGAAGTGTAAGCATATTATTTCTCCTTCCTTTTGACGTATTCTTTGGCAAGACGTGATTCGGTTGGATCGATCTGACCAAAGTATTTACCGCGATATTTGATCTTATCATCGCCGATCAATGGATAATAATAAACACGGCCGATTTCCATATTTGGATAGATGACCGTCGGATTTGAGCAAATAATTTCGAGAGTCCATGTTCCTTCAAAACCGTTATCTCCAAAACCGGCAGTAATATGAATTTCCATTCCGAGGGTGGCGAGTTCTAATAGACCCGATAAAACTGGTACATATCCATCTGTTTTGGTATATTCATTCGTACTACCTAAATATAATTTATTGGGTTCCAAAATGAAGCCTGTTTCGGGAATTAAAATAGTTTGACTGGGATTGGGACTGGTCGTCTCTAACAACGGTGTTTCATATGTTTTTAACATGTTACTTAGGGTAACTGTAATATAGTTTTCGCCTATTTTGTCTTGACTCGAATCGACATAGATTCCTTGTGAAAGCCCTTCTTTTATTCCGTTTTTATTTAGCATACTACTTCTCCTTTTTTATCCAAAAAAATAACCCCCATAAAAAGGGGGGGTAATTAATCGATGGTCGGGAAGACAGGATTTGAACCTGCAACCACCTGGTCCCAAACCAGGTGCTCTACCAAGTTGAGCCACTTCCCGAAAAAATGGTGCGTCCGAAGGGATTCGAACCCCTGACCTTTTGGTTCGTAGCCAAACACTCTATCCAGCTGAGCTACGGACGCAGTTATTAGGCTATTACACTTTTGGGTCAACTTTTATTGTCTCAAAGATAGCATCGTCATAACTAGACCGTTCACTATCAATATAATATTAAAAAAATATATGGTGGCTCCGGCGGGAATCGAACCAGCGACACAAGGATTTTCAGTCCTCTGCTCTACCGACTGAGCTACGAAGCCAAATATGGCGGTCTCAACGAGGCTCGAACTCGCGATCTTCTGCGTGACAGGCAGACGTGTTAACCAACTGCACCATGAGACCAATTTTGGTTGCGGGAGGAGGATTTGAACCTCCGACCTCTGGGTTATGAGCCCAACGAGCTACCGAGCTGCTCTATCCCGCGATATAATTTAAAATTAAATGGCGGAGGAAAAGGGATTCGAACCCCTGCGCCGCTTACACGACCTCTCAGTTTTCAAGACTGATCCCTTCAACCGACTTGGGTATTCCTCCATCACGTTGATTATTATTGCCATCTTGCGACGACATATTGATTATATCATCACCTTTTTAGCAAAGTCAACCCCATAATCGAGGTTTTTTCTAATAATCTAATTATATTATATGTGACTTCCGTGGAATTATCATTTTCTTTCCGATTTTCGCCATTTTTTTACAAAAAAATCCTTTTACAAGGATTCTTTTCAAAGTTGGTGCCTAAGGCCGGACTTGAACCGGCACGGGTTTTAACACCCGCAGGATTTTAAGTCCTGTGCGTCTACCTGTTCCGCCACTCAGGCAACATGGTGTCCTGTTGGAGATTCGAACTCCAGACCCTCTGATTAAAAGTCAGATGCTCTACCGACTGAGCTAACAGAACATATAAGTGGCTGCCTCGGCTAGATTCGAACTAGCGCATGTCAGAGTCAAAGTCTGATGCCTTACCACTTGGCTACGAGGCAACGTGGTGGAGAGAGATGGTTTCGAACCATCGAACCCATAGGGAGCAGATTTACAGTCTGCCGCGTTTAGCCTCTTCGCTATCTCTCCAAAAAATGGTGCCGAAAACAGGAATCGAACCCGTAACCTATTGATTACAAATCAATTGCTCTACCAATTGAGCTATTTCGGCACATGGTGGGCGATATAGGACTCGAACCTATGACCCCCTGCTTGTAAGGCAGGTGCTCTAACCAACTGAGCTAATCGCCCAAAATATAATTTGTGTTTGGACGATATTAAATATACCATCTTCTTCCCAGGTTTGTCAATACTGAAATCCTTTTTTTCTAGTTTTTTCCTGGATCCTCTATACTTTTCTTTACAATCTCTTTCTTTTTTTCTTGGATCCATTCTTCAAGATGTTCTTGTAATGGTAAAAATCCATGTTCTGTCTCTTCAATTTTCGTTCTTTTTCGTTTGCCAATTCGATAATCAATATCTTTAATGCTTAATTTTACTTGGCAGGCCTCATCGTCACTCTCCACTACCTTAACTCGAATGGTTTCTCCGACATTGACATAGTCATTAATATTTTTTACAAAACTATTCGATATTTCCGATATGTGAATCAAACCGCTATAATATTCATCCAATCCTACAAAAATACCATATTTTTCGATTCCTGTAACGCAACCTGTCACTATTTTTCCTTTTTCATATTTTGACATTTGCATACACCTTCCGTTTTATTATAACACAGAAAATTCATTTACAAAATCATTTTCTTTCTACTCATTTTATTGTATAATATCGGCAGGTGATAAAAATGGAAGAAATCGAAACTAGAATTCGGGCCGTAATCGATCGATTAAAACCGTTTTTGATGAGTGATGGTGGAATGATCGAATTCGTCAAATACGAAGATGGAATCGCTTATGTTCGCATGTTGGGCGCTTGTGCGGGATGTGATTTATTAGAATTCACCTTGAAAGATGGCGTCGAATTAGCAATTACAAGCGAAGTTCCAGAGGTAGTCGAAGTAAGAAATGTAACCGATTAACGGTTACATTTTTTTATTTAGCCACTCTATTTCTGGTAGCGAATGATCTTCTTTTAAAATACGGTATATCATCATTAAAAATTGCTCGTATTCGTCTGTTCTCGTAGTAATTTCTAATATTCGTTTTTCTTCGATTTGGTGATCGATAATCTTTTCGTATTGATCAAAGAAAAAACTTGGAAATAATAATCGGCCGAATAACAGACGAGCTTCAAAGTTGGATAATGGATTCGTTCGTAGCCACGGTTCGATCTCTTCTATTTTGTATTGATCGAACCAAAATAAACTTTTTAGATATTCACTGACATCTCTTACCGGATAATCAAGGACAAGATTCAACGGATTATAGAAAGTAAATGTCGTATCTTTTATCGATATGCGGCGGTGACAAATCGTAATTCGATCTTCCCAACTTGGTCTTTCTTCGAGAAACGTATTTCGAATATAACTGATTGCATTTTCACCAAGTCCTATAAAATAGATTACATTTTCACGTAGTAATGGAAATTCTAGTTCCATGTGCCCCATTTGTTCTTCAAAGTAATCCAATTTATTGGACCATAGTTGGACCCAGTTGGACCGATCCAATAAAGATAGTTGTTTGGAAAGCGTAACCGGCATTTTGACAAGATTTTCGCTTGTAATAGGTCGATCGATCGGAACATTTATTTTTAATAAAACATATGGGATATTTTCGATGATCGTGATCGCTTGACGATCTTTATTTAAGATAATTTGGTGGAAATTAGAATTATATTTTATAATCTCGAAATCCAAGGCAACAATGGCATCGATTTCGTCAAAGGGACGATAATATGTCATTAAAATATAGAGTTGATTCTCTATTTTAAAATAGTATTGTTGAGCAGAAAAATGAACTTCATCGACTGGTAGATTGTAATAGTAGTTGATGGCATTTTTCATTATCCCACCCCATTAACAGTTTATGAGAAACAAGGTAGGATTATACGTAGGAACAAGAGTTCTGTTGCCAGTATCTGCGTTATCTTTTAAAGCTAAAAAAAATGTAAATCATTACGATTTACATTTTTCTCTATCTTGTTCTTCCTTTTCCTTGTTCGTCTACTTCAGTAGAAGAATGACCTGGAAGAGTGAATCCTGCTAATGGATCATTCTCCATCGGTGTAGGTGTTACTTCTAGTGGACTAGTAGGAAGTGAAATATTATATTTTTTGAATTCGGCAAGAAGCTGTTGATAACTTGCTGTTGCCTGTTCATTTCTCAAGCGTTCTTTATCACGATCGCCAGTTGCTGCAACAACAGATTGTTGTGCTGCTTGACGTTCTTGTTTCGCCACTTCGACATCTTGTTGACGGCTATTGATCAAACCGGCTAGTTGTTCATTTTCAGTTGTTAAAGCTTTCTTTTCTTCGTGAAGATCATGAATTCTCATTTGTAATATCTCTTGCATTTGGCTGAGATTTTTCATTTGGGCATCCGCTGCTTTACGATATCTTTCTGCCTCTTCGCGAATTTTCGCTTCTTCCGCTTGTTTCTCGGCAATTTCTTTCTTCAAGTTATCTTCTTCTTGTTTTAAACTATCCGACTTTTGTTTTAAATCTTCATTTTCTTTCTTAATTCCAGAATTCGAAACGGTTTCTTCGTTTACTTGGCTAAGCAATTGTCTTACTTCTGCTTCTTTCTTTTGAAGTTCTCTTTGTGTTTCGTCAACTGGTTCCGAAGGATTCGTTTCCGGTTGTGAAGTTGAAACTGGTTCTGCCCCAGATGAAGAATGATTTGGAAGTGTGAAACTTTGTAGTGGATCATTCTCGACTGGTTCGTGGTCCATTACTGGTTCTTCTGGGATATCTGGGAACTCATCGTGATCTAATTCTGCATTGCTAAAAGCATTTGAAGCGACTTCTTCTTTTCTTTCTCTTAAATTTTCAAGACTTTCTTGAGCTTCAAGATTTTGTTGATCAATCTCCTCTGCTTTCGCCATTAATTTTCTCTTCTTACCAGAAGCTCTAAGGCTGGCATCGACAATATCTCGAAGATTATCTTGGGCATTCTCATGGAAAAATTGATCGAGTCTTGCCATTTTGGCATTTTGTGACATCTCATTTTTCTCTCTTATTTTTTGATCTGCCTGTTCTAATTCTTCCTCGTCTAAATCTTTAAAGGCTTTCCGCATTTTATATTCTTCTTTATATGCTTTTTTCTTCTGTGAATTTCGCGATAATTTAGCCTTCCAGAATGCACTCCATCTTGCAATTTTACTACTTGCTGCTTTTAATGGACGCACCAACGTTTTCCTATTATCTAATGGAACATAGCGATTCACTGGCAAATCTAACAAGCGATCGATATCAGCCCGAATTTCAATTAATTCTTCTAATTTGCGATATGCTCTATCCACTGCCACATTGGAAGTAGCTCGACTGTTTTCGACTTTCTCCAATTTTTTGGTCGTCTTCTCAACTAATCTTTCGCTCCGTTCTTGAATATCCTCTTCATCCAAGTTTTCGTTGTTCATAATTCTTTCTTGGGCTTCTGACATTCTATCTTGAATTTTTGCAGTTCGTCTATCCCACTCTTCGTTCTTTTTATCATAGGAATCCAAAGCTTTCGTCATTTGTTTCAACGTCTTTTCGTATTCCCTCAATCTTCTTTTTAACACCTTATAACGTCTCGCCGTAAGTAAAGCTGGTCTAGACGGACTATTCAAAATAGCCTGAGTAACTGGGCCAAGATCCTTTATTGTATATGCTGTATCAGTTGGCATATTTCATACCTCCTTACTGTTCTTCTTCATCTTTAGATAATTCTCTTAATACATCTTTAATACGAGTCCACTCTTCATCCGAATCAACGCCACTTAAACTTAACTTATCATTTTCACCGCGTTGAACAGAGGCAACGTAGATAGTAACATTTCCTTTATCGTCTGTTTCGTTTTTCGTATAAACCATATATTCTTTGTGATTATCTTTAAATTCAAATACTAATAGTACTTCCACTTCATCGATGGAACCATCTGGTAATGTGATCGACATAATTTTTTTCTCGTTGTCCATACACTAGTCCTCCTTTTATTTTCTTATATATTAATTTTAACACAAATTCTATATATTTCAACACTTATTTCATCTTTTTTAGTAAAAAGTAGGCACAATCATAGGCACAATAGTTTTTAATATACTCCTCTAAATAAGCAATATCATTCCATTTTTCTTTTTTCGAAGAGTTCGTATTGTAAAAGCCTTTTAAACGTAATTTGTTATATGCGATGTCTCCTAGAATATAGTCGTAATCGCAAAAATGCTCCGTCAATTTTGATTGGACAGTCTCTATGTCAAATGCGTTTTTATAATCTTTTTCTACTTCGTAAGTAATTCCATTGACTTCTATTTTTTTCATTTTAATACTCCTTTTGATATGCTGCTTTTTGTTCTTTGTATTTGTTAAGATTCGATCCTGAATTCCAAGTCATATAGCCACCTGTTAAACCGGCATCATATAGTCCTTGGATTTCTTTCATAACTTCGTTACTGCCATACGTAACTTTTGGCTTTTTAATACTATCGTACGCTTGAATCCACGTTCTCGTAATAGCAGGAGTTGGAATTTCACTTTGGCGTTTCATCACATAATTCTTTCCCCAGTAATTCATGATATCGTAAGGAACCGTCCATACTGGTACTTTAAACCCGTATTCGTAAGTACCGAAATGATCGGGATATGGCATTGCACTGATAACATCGACGACGTTACTGATTGCTGGAAAATACTGACCGTAGGCAGTGACATAAGTATGCGCGCTTTCACCAAAGACATCTGCCGATACATAGACATTCAATTTATGTAGTTCGTCGGTCGCATACATTAAAAAGCGTTGTACCGCTTGGGCTTTTTCTTCATGATACATATTTCGAAAATCCATCCAGCCATTTTTTTCAATGGTTATGGTCCGATCAGGAAAACGAACGTAATCGAATTGAATTTCATTGAATCCAATATCCGTGACGGTTTCTTTGGCCAAATCGACATTAAATTTCCAAACGTCTCTTGAATAGGCCGATGGCCAATAACTGTTCGCAAGATAATACGGTTGGTTACTTCGCGTATCTAAGATGGCATCTTCCGGATGATCTTGAGCATAATAGCTATCTTTAAAAGTCGTAATCCGACCGATTACATAGAAACCAGCATCCTTTAGTTTTTGTACCGCATTTTTGTATTCTTCTTTACTTTGAAAAGCATGACTGTAGTTCGTCGGCGATACTTCTTTCATCACTTCGGATTGAAAACACGGAGCTCCTTCATCTTTGATATCGACAACAAAAGCATTGATGTTCGTCTCTTTGGCAAATGCAATATATTCATCGACATTGGCCATGACGCTTTTACTCCCATTTAAATATAGCGCTCTTACTTCGTCCGGCATGACGTTGTTTGCGAATTTGGGTTTCGTAACGGGATAATAGTCTAAATTAGAAGCACTTCCACCGCCATAAACATTACCGCGGTTGGCATGAATCTGATATGTATTTTCTTCGTCATAGTTTTTTATAGCATCGGATTCTGTCATAACCGTATATTTGCTTGCAAAATAACCGGTTTGTCCATCTATGTTCGTCTCGTAGTAATCTACTGTTCCATCTTCTTGCAACAAATGATATCCTGTTACAGGGATCTTGGTTCCTTTTTCCACTAGCGTTAAAATCGATCCATCTAAATTTTTATCCATTAAATGATTGGCTGTCCGAACATAGACTTCTTTTTCTAGCACAGTATCTTCGATACGGGATGCTAGATTGCTTTCTTTGATATACACAGTTTTATCATCAATCATTGCTCGATAACAGGGTTCATCGTCTTTTTGAATTGGATCTTTTTTATCGTATGCCACTTTTCGACCACGTACTAATGTTTGTTGTTCATTGCCATTTTCATCATAAACACTAACTTGTGGGGTGTCAGCCTTTAGATAACCAACTTCTGTACGGGGAAAAGATTGCCCAACAAAATAGCAGCAAAACCCAAGTAAAAAGCCACTTCCTAACAATAGAAAAACATTTTTCCATTTTACTTTTCGCATATCCTTCACCTACTATTTTAGTATACCATAAAATAGCAAGAATATAAAAAGAGTATTTCTACTCTTGAATCGGTAAAGATAGCAAATTCGAATTTGTTCCAAAACCATTTTGATAATAAGTTGGTACTTTTCCTTGAATCATTTTAATCGCGATTGGAATTTCAACGGTGATTGGCACTTCTTGGATCGCTAACGGCAATAAAACTTGCACCTTTACTTCTACTTTCATAAATGTTTGCACCATTACATTATTAATTCCATAATGATTCATTTCACTATATAAATTACTATTAACACTGCCGACAAAGTGAATAGCAATCGGAATGGATGGCCCAAGATTTGATAACAGTGCATTTTGAGTAACTAAGCCAATTGGCAATTCACCGATGATTCCCTTTTTTACTTTTTCTAAAAAAACATCGTCCAAAGTGATTCCTGAATTTTTTAAAGTTTCCACATCTTTATTCTCTAAGGCTTTTAAGATTTCTTGAAGTGATTGATTCGTCATCGATAACACCTTGTTTACCGTAACCGGATTATAATCGATTGTCTGAATTTCTCCGGATGTATTTTTCGTCGTTAAAAACAGCTGATCGGTATCCAATTGATTGGTAATTTTAGTATCGATTGTCTGATTGATTATTTCCATCGTGATTTTTTCCGCTTCTAATTCTGCATAACTCATCAACACGGGCCATATTTTACTACTTAATAGGTAGAGAAAAGCGATCGTTAGGAGAAATACAAAAAACAGCGCCGATAGAAAAACCGTACGCTTTGATTTTTTGCGATGATGTTTTAAATGAATTCGTGCCTTCACTTTTCATCCCTCTTGTTTCAGTATATGAATTTAAGGATGTAAAAATTCAACTCCCGGAAGATTGCGAATGACACCAAATAAAATCGTAATGATTAATAATGTAAAAACAACTCGATTGGGTACTTTCCATAGTGGTTGTTTTTTTATATATCGATAAGAATTTATCAAAAAATAGATCAGCAACAATGGTCCAAATAGATAAATTAAAGCATTTTGTTGAAAGGCCATTTTAAAATCAAACTGTAAAATGGATTGGATCGCTCTTGTCATTCCACAACCTGGACAATAAAGATTGGTCGACAGATGAAACAAACATGGAACTCCTAAAGTTGTCTTTTGCAAAAAAAGAAAGATTCCTAATATCATTATTAGGAATACCGTCCATAACAAAATAATAGAGACGACACGTTTTCTCATACTTATTTATCGCTTTCAATTAAGCGGTTGAGATCTCCTTGCAAAATACAATAAGATACAATATCAAGTCGAAAAATCGATAAAATAAGACAAACTACGGCATTATCACTTGCATAAATTCCACGTTCTTGCATCTCTTGATAAATGCTTTTAGCCATTTTATAGTTCCAATAGATTCCATAAATACCACAAGTGACAATCGTTAAGAGTAAGGCCGTTCCACCTGTAATACTATGATCTTCGGTTTGATAAGCCGTATCATCGGTAATCGTGACCATCCAGTAAAGCCCATATAGACCACATGTGATGATCGTCAATAATAAATTGGTAACAATATTTCTCGTTTGCATAAATCCTCCCTATTATAATTTATTCATGAGATAAAAAACTAAAATTGCAATTCCGACCACTAGAATGATCGCAATTAAGATTTTGAAAAAGACGATAACAGAACCATTTTTTTCTTTTTCGACAAACTCGTCATCCATCTCGAAATCTTTATCACTGAGATCCATCGATTTCGTGTAAAATGAACGGTCAATTTCGTCTTCTTTTGGTTGTTCAAGAGACATCGTCTTGGTTTTTTCTTGTTCGCGGGCCAAAATTTCTTTACTAATCGATTCGGTGATAATTGTTTCGTTTTGATCTTTTGGCAACAAATCACTTAATAGTTCATTATTATCATCCGACGATTGCAATTTGTCAATGTCTTTGCGCATAGATTTCGAAGTAATCGTATTAATTAGTTCCTGTAAAGAGTCTGTTTCCTCTTCCAACTCTTGTTTCTTTCCCATGATTTTTTGTTTATATTCTTCTACTTCGTTTGGTTTTAAATTTGCTAAAATATTGTACTCGGTATTACGAAGGCGTCGTTTTTTTTCTAATTCGTCAATTTCTTCGCGATTTTTTTTTGCTTCTAATAAAATGCTATTAATATCGTATACTTTATTTTCATCTTCTTGAAAAAAAACAGATAAATCATCTTTCTTTTTTTGGGGTTCGCGAACAATTAAGTCTTCAAACTCTTTTAATTTGTGATAATTCTCACGAGTCTGTTTCTTCATTTCTAGCTGCGATAAATCGATTACTGGTCGTTCATCTAATTCCTTAACTTCCGTAAAACGTGTTTTGTTATAAAAATCTTGATAGAGATTTTGGTTTTTCTCACGACGTGATGTCACCCGTGGTTTCTCTTTGGTATCTTGATAGCGATCCATACGACTCGTCATGTTATCACCTCTTATTATCATTAACATCATATCATATAATGTCAAAAAACAAAATATGAAAGTAAAAAAAGATTGTTATTTTGAAGTGTTTTTTATATAATGATATTAGGAGTTGAGAAAATGAAAGTTAAAGTAAATAGTAATTGTATCGGCTGTGGTGCCTGCCAATCGATTTGTGAGGAAGTATTCGAAATTGGAGACGATGGATTTGCTCATGTAAAAGAGGAAATGCAAGGAGATATCCCTGAAAACTTGCAAGATGATGTTCAAGATGCTCTTGAAAGTTGTCCTGTAAGCGCAATCGAAACACAAGAAGATGGTGAATAACTTTTTCGAAAAACACTTGTACTTGCTACAAGTGTTTTTTGTTTGTTTTGTGCTTTTTCGACTGCGCCAGTTCATATAGTCTTTTTACTTCTTTCGGATTTAATTTGCGGTAATTTCCGGAAGTTAAGCCATCTAATGTCAAAAAGGCAAAACGAATTCTCGTCAATTTTAAAACATCCAGTCCGACTGCTTGCATCATTTTTTTGACTTGATGATTTCGTCCTTCATGAATTGTAATTTCGATCATCGAAGTATTTTTCGACGGATCGGTTTTGCGTAATTTTACCTTGGCCGGAGCGGTTTTCACACCATCGATCACGACCCCTTCTTGTAATGGAATGATCTGCTCTGCTTTGGCAATTCCTTTTACTTTAACGCGATATACTTTATCAATCTTGTTTTTTGGATGAGTCAGTAAATTTGTCAAAGTGCCATCGTTTGTCAACAATAAAACCCCTGTTGTGTCGTAGTCAAGTCGACCGACCGGATAAATGCGCATATCCGTCGGAATCAAATCAACTACGGTCTTCCGCTTTTTATCATCACTCGCAGTCGTCACTACCCCACGCGGTTTATAAAGTAAAAAATAAACCGGTTCTTCTTTGCTAAGACGAACTCCATCTACTTCGATCGGTTGATTTTTTTCTACTTTTGTTCCGAGCTCTGTCACTACGGTGCCATTCACTTTCACGCGCCCACTTTTTATTAATTCCTCCGCATGTCTTCTTGAAGCAATCCCACTTTGGGCAATGATTTTTTGTAAACGTTCCATTTCACTTCACCTTTTGTTATTATATCGAAAAGAACAGAAAAAGACAAATTTTTTCTTTGCCTTTTCTGTCCTAAAAGATATTTATTTCTTCTTTTCTTGCCCATGAAACGAATCCTGGTTTTCTCTTCGGGCTTTCACTAATTGATATCCTTTTTCTAACGTCGTTGTTATTTCTTTTGGTTCTTTTATTTCTTCCAAGATTTCTGTTTTCGTACTTTCCATCAATTTGTCTTGTAACTTCGACAATTCTTCTAATTGTTTTTTTATTTCGTCGATTAATACTTCTAATTCGATGGTTCTTTTGCGAGCGTATTCCAATTCTTTTTCTTCTTCCGTTTTTTCATATAATGGTATTACATAATTTTCTTGTTCTAATTCATTTCGTAATTGATCTATCCTATGTGAATTTCGATTGGCAAAATAGAGCGAGATAGAAGAGATGGCAATATTCCCAATCCTTTCTAGTAATGAAAATGTTTCCATTCGAAATAAGGTATAAATCACAAAAACGATTGATATCAACCAGAAGATCATCGTTTTACGAATTTGGCGATTGTATCTTCTTTCTCGATCTTCTTGGGTTGGAATAGGATGCTGCTGTTGTATTTTTTCTTGTTGAACGTACCTTTTTTGCCATTCTTGGTATTCTTTTTGAGCTTCTTGTAATTCCTGTTGTAATTTCGTTTGTAACTGTGTGATTTGCCGATTTCGTTCCATTATTTGGTGACGAATATTTTCTTCGTTCATATGATCTCTCCTATTTGTTTTTCTGGATTTTTATTTTATTGTTTTTCCCCATTTTTGTCAAGATCAGAAGAAAATAGAAGTAAGTAAGATACTAGCAATAATCGCCATTGCATCCGCCATTAAGCCTGCTTTTAAAGCGTATTTGCTATTTTTAATGCCAATGCTTCCAAAATATAATGTCAGTACATAGATTGTCGTATCGGTACTTCCTTGCAATACTGAGGCAAGCCGCCCTAAAAAGGTATCGACTCCATGCTTTTTGATCAGATCGATCATTACGGCAAAAGAAGCATTTCCAGAAATCGGTCGAACAAGAGCCATCGGCAATACTTCAATCGGTATTTTCAAAAATTGAAACACCGGTTTTAAAAAGAGAAATAATTGATCTAAAATACCACTTTTCAATAAGATATTCACCCCGAAAATCATGCCGATGAAACAGGGAAAAATAGAAAATGCAAGTTCCATTCCCTCTTTGGCCCCCTTGGTGAAACTATCATATAATGGTACTTTTTTATAAAATCCATATAAAATTATCCCTAATACAATAATCGGAATAAAATAACTGCTAATTTTAATGAGTGCCATGTTTCCTCCGATCTCGGTAATAGAAAATCCGATCCATACATAATCCAAAAATAGTACTAGATAGCGTTGCTAAAATGGTGATCGGTACAATTTCCGTTGGATTCGCACTACCATATAGACTTCGCATTGCTAAAATGTCCGTAGCAATTAGAGTGACACCACCCGTATTCAATACTAAAAATGTTATCATACTACGAGTTGCTGTTTTTTTATCTTTATTTTTTTCTTGTAAACATTTCATCGCTTTTAAGCCGAATGGAGTCGAAGCATTGTGAATCCCTAACATATTGATCGTAATATTACTGGCAATATAGCCTAGCGCTTCGTCATTTTCATCTAACTCTGGGAATAACACGCGAAAAAGTGGACGCATCCATTTTGCCATTTTATCTAATAAGCCTGCTTCTTTTGCAATATTCATAATTCCCGACCACAATACCATCAATGGAAACATGCCTAGAAAAAGATCTAATATCAATTTGGGACCTTCGATAATTTCATTATTAATCGCTTCCATATTGCCAGTAACAATCGAATAGATAATACCGATTACAAAGAAAACTCCCCACAATAGATTCATCATATATTACCACCACGCAAGGGAACGAAGCCATTCCCAAAAACCTTTCTTTTTTGGTACTTCCACATATAATTTTTCTTCGTGAATGACATCATCTTTTAAAAATACTTTGGCAACTCCTACTTCGTCTCCGTCTTGATAATGATCTAATTTATTTAACTCGACTAGCACTTTTATTTCTTCTTTTTCTGGTTCTGATAACGGATATTGAAATCTATTTTTGATGACGATTTTATCGGAATAAAAATTGTTGTCTATTTTGAAATGTTCTGGGTCTAGAATAATATAATTTTGATATGTTTGAAACGCTTCTTCATAGAGATCTTGATGGGTTTGATATTGATTGCCGTCATTTAAAGTGACTGCGGTCAAATTTAAGTTTCCAGAGGATGCTGTCGTCACCAAAGTTTTTCCGGCACGGGGCGTATATCCTGTCTTGCCACCAGTTGCATATTTATATTGAAATAAGAACTGATTCCGATTAGTCCAAGAATAAGCCTTTTTTTCACTTTGAACATTGTATTTTTTGGTCCCGACAATTTCTCGATATACCGGATTTTTCATCGCATATTGAGATAGTAACGCCATATCGTAAGCAGTCGAATAATTTTCGGTTTCTTCGTCAAGGCCATGAGGATTTCGATAGATCGTATGGGTCATTCCAATTTCTTTGGCTTTTTGGTTCATCATTGCAACAAAGTTTTCTTCGCTACCACCGATATAATTTGCAATTACAACGGCTGCATCATTACCGCTTCGTAACATGAGTCCGTACAAAAGATCTTTTAATTTCATCTTTTCATGAAGCTCTAAGTAGATATTACTGCCATACATTTTCAATACTTCTTCATCAACTGTTACAATATCTTCTAACTTGTTGGCCTCAATGGCGACAATGCAGGTCATAATCTTCGTAATCGAGGCGATGAGACGTTCTTCGTCTTTCTTTTTTTCGAATAAAATACGGCCACTATCCAGATCCATTAAGACTGCACTGTGGGCACTGATGGCCTTGGCTGGAAACGGAATCAGCCATAAGATTAAAAACAATATTAGGATTCTTTTTTTCTTCACACACCCTCACCTAACTCATCCTATGACTGTCCCATAAAAAAAATGAAAAAGGCATGCTTTTTCATTCTTCTTTTTGACGGGCGACGGCGATACCATCTCCTACTTTATAAAAGGTCACTTCATAATGTTCATTTTCTTTTAGAAATTGAATATAATTTTTTATTTTACGAACCAGTCCACGAACATTACGACTTTCGATTTTGCTTTCCTCTTGCTCTACTAATCCGTGGAAACTAATATTGTCGGTAAGAATAAATCCACGCGGATTTAAGTTTTTTTCGAATTGTTCGAAAAATGCAATGTTTTGTGCCTTGGCGGCATCCAAAAAAATGAGATCGAATTTCTCGTCCAAATGGACTTCTTTGGCATCACGAAAAATCAGTGTAATCCGATCTTCTAAGTTTAACTGTTTGATATTTTTTAAAGCTTGCAAATATCGTTCGTGATCTCGTTCGATGCTAGTCACTTTTACCGTTGGCGATGTAAGAACCATTTGAATGGCGGAATAACCAATCGCCGTTCCAACTTCTAGAACAGAGGTAATTTGGTGCTTTATGATGAAATTCGTCAGAAAATTAATCCCATCGTCTTGCATGATTGGCACTTTGTGTTCTTTGGCATATTCCTTTATTTCTTTGATATAACGAAATTGATCTATTCCCATGTAATCCAGTCGCCTCGATCTTTAATCTCTTGAATCATTTTTTGATGTTCTTGATAAGTTTTGGTAAAATATACTTTCTTGTATTTGTCCGCGACAAAATAGAAATAATCGTTCTTTTTCGCATTCAATACAGCTTGAATACTTTGTTCACTTGGCAATGCAATTGGTCCTATCGGTAATTTTCCTTCCATGCCGACATTTGCTCGTGTATTATAACCATTGTTTTCTTGTAATTCGGCTTTCGTCAAGTCCCGTTCACTCATATCGACTTTCGCACCATAATAAGTAGTGACATCACTACCCAAACTCATGTTATTTTGAAGGCGATTTTCAAATACTCCAACAATATTCTCACGGTCTTCTAAACTAGCGCCTTCTAACTCGACAATCGATGCATACGTTAAAATTTCGTGAACAGAGTAACGACTACTCTCCACTTGTGTTTTATACTTTGTCAATATTTTATCCATCTGATTCAACATTTTTTCAAAAATTGTCTCAATACGGACCTCTTTATTTTCAAATTGGTACGTATCTGGGAATAAATATCCTTCTAACTTATAATAGATATCTTTGTCTTTGATGTCTTCGCTCAAAAACCAATATTTACTAATTAAAGAATCAAGATAGCTGTCGTCATTGACCAGTGTCAATACTTCTTGTTCGGTATGATTGGTATTAGCAGCAATTTGCTTTGCCACTTTACGCATATTGATACCCTCTTTAAAGGTGATCGTGACGGTGTCTGGGTTATAATCGTTTCCTTTTTGTAACTGTTCAACGATGTTAGCAACACCCATATTAGGGCTCAATTCATAAGTGGTTGCTTTTAAGTTGTTGACATCATATATTTTTAAATAAAGTAAGAAAAACGTTTCACTCCGAATTAATCCTTTTTCTTTTAGTGTTTTGGCAATTTCCTTACTCGTTGCACCTTGTGATACTTCAACTGTTATTTTTTCATCGCTGTTGCTAACTGGTCCCATTTGATAATTATAAATACAACATAAGGTAATTAAAAAGATAGCAGTTAAAATTAATATCACTAAAGCGATGTTACGAAATTTTTTCATCTTCATACTGCGTTCCTTCCTTCTGCAAAAGAAAAGAGCTTTCTTACTGCTCTTGTGGCGTTTGATTGTCGCCTTCTTTATTTCCGTCTTGAACAGCAGCTAATTGTCGTTTTGCTTCATCTTGAAGTTCTTTTAGGACAATTTCAATAATCTTCCACTCTTTTTCGGTTTCGATTGGTTCCAATTTTGTCGTTTCTTTGGTAGGATCAAAGATCGATGCAAATACTTGTGTATTGCCTTCGGCATCTTTTGAATTATCGGTATAACAAATATAGCTTTTACCGGTTTCCTCACTATCAAATGTAAATAGAACATTACAGGTAATTTCTTTTCCTTCATCATTGATTACTTTAAATGTATTTTTATCCATATTCAATTTCCTTTCCTATCTAAATAGCTTTGTAATATTATAGTTGCTGCTACTTCATCGATCACTTGTTTTCTTTTTTTGCGCGAAGCATCCTGTTTTAATAAAATATTTTGCGCTTCGACTGTAGTCAAACGTTCATCTTGAAGATGTACTGGTATTTTTAAAAGATCCTCTAACTGGCTTTTAAATAAAAGACTTAGGTTTCCTTTTTCGCCAATGGTATTATTCATATTTTTCGGAAGTCCTAATACGATTTCCTGAACGTTTTTTTCTTCGACGACGCGTTTGACTTCGGATAGCAATTGTTCATAATTTTCATTGTGACGAATTACTTGATATGGGCTAGCAATCAAACCGGAAGCATCCGATAAAGCCATTCCTAAAGTTTTGGATCCTAAATCTAGTCCTAAGTAACGCATTATTTTTCGAGATATTCCTTTAACAATACTTCCAAAATTTGATTACGATCTAATTTGCTAATCTTTTGACGCGCACCATTATGAGAAGAAATGTAACCTGGATCACCGCTGATCAGATAGCCCACTAACTGATTAATCGGTTGATATCCTCTCTCTTGTAAAGACATATACACTTCTTTCAATGTTTGACTGATTAATTCACGGTTTAGATCTTCTAGAGAATATAATGTTGTTTTACTCGCTTCCAATCTATCACCTCACTATAATATCTTGACTTTATTTTAACATGGATTTGATATGGAAGCAAGGTAAAACAAGTATTTTCTGTTTTAAAAAAAGGATCTACTTCAAAGTAAATCCTTTTTAAATTATCGATTTAAAACGATTTTATCGACATACATGGTATTAAAATATTCAGGACCGGCATGGGCATCATTCCACTGGCGAATTTTAAATTGCGCACTTGTCGACTTATTTGACAAATAAACGGTCAAGGTTGAGGATGGATAGTCTCCACTACTTGTCAATAATACTCGATTATTGTTATTCCCGACATATGCATAGAAAAATACATTTCCATAGAATCCCGGTACTGGTAAATAGTGTCCTGTGGCATGAAAGGTGAAAACAGCAGTTCTAAAGTTGGTAATGTCGTAGGAGTTATAGCAAACAGCATCGCGATAGTTCGATGGTTGGTAGTCCGCCGAAGTGAGTGAACCTCCCACATGACAATTGACGCTTAAAGTAACCGTTGTTTGTTCCCAGTAGACATAAGCATTTACGTTGTCTTGAATCGAATAGGTCGCATTGGCACCATATACCGTTCCCGTTCCATTGATACGGTATCCTTTGAAGACAAAACCGGCAAGAGATCGACTCGGACCAAAGCTAGCGGTAAAACTACTGTGATTGCCACTTGCACTGGAATATACAGTACCGGCTGAATCTTTTACTAAAGTACTTCCATCATAACTATATAAGTGAACGGTTTTTGACCAGATTGCATACAAAGTCGTACTATTACTAAACGTCTGAGTACTACTGCTTCCATAGGTTGCTGCCGCCGCTTGCGTATCTGTTCTCCAGCCAGAGACATTATAGCCACTTTTTCCATTTACGCCATACAATGTAATATTGCAATTACTCGTATTATTATATACGGTACAACTATTCGTCCGAGTAGTTGTATCAATATAAGTAATTGTAATCACTTTACGATAAATAGCGTATAAGGTAACATCATTCGCTGGCATTTGATAACTCGATAAACCGGTCGTCGCATTCGGATCTGTGTTCCAGCCGACAAATTCGTAGCCATTTTTACTCGCTGTCACACTTAAATCCACATTCGTCTGATACGCGACTTGAGCGTTTGGCTTAGTGACAGAGCTTCCACCATTTTGTTGATAATTATACGTTACATTGAAGATAGCATATTCCCAAGACGCTGTTATCGTACTGTTTTTTTGGCCAGTCGTAAAACTACTATTATTTTCAATTGGCGCTCCGTCTTTCGTAATTGTAGGCCCCATATAACCATCATTCGTAGTTGCCTTTACCGTTAATTTATCATCTAATTTTACTGCCATCGTTCGCGGTTGTTCATTAGAAGCGACGGTAATCTCTTTGTTTTGACTCTCATTTTTCAAAGTAATCGAGCCACCGATGCCACCGGATACTTGAACACTATAATCTTTTTTATCGATCCGAACGATAAATTGTTCACTGAAAGAAGAGATGCCAGATCCGGTTGTAACCATAACTCGATAGCGTTTTTCCCCTTCGATATCGGCGGTATAATTTTGCTCAGAAGCATTTGTCATATTATAGCAACTATTATTGTCGGCGGTCGCACATTCTTGCCACTGATAAGTAACTCCGCTCGGTACATTATTGGTATTGGCCGTCATTGTCACGGCACTACTACTCCACTCACCACTGGCAATACTATCACCATTTGCTTTTTTAGCAGTGATCGTAGCAGTTGGTTCCGTCCGATCGATTTTTAAATAAGTATTTTCCACCTGACTCATATTATCGGCATTATCAATCGCTCTTACTTGTAATTTCGTTACTCCTTCTGTCGACCAAGTAATCGGACCATTATAAGTCGTCCAGTTTTCTTGATCATTCGTTGCATATTCGATTCGTTTGATTCCAAATTGATATGGATCACCACTGGTGATTTCAATCCAGATGTTCTTGTCAGTCCATTCCGAATGATATGCTGATCCGCTACTATTTTCTAATTTCATATTGATGTTGATATTAAAATCTTTTCCTGGATCAAGATCAAATTCACAACCTTCGGTTTGATATCGTGAACAATATAAACAGCTTTTATAAGTTAAATTAATATTATTGGATCCTTCGACTGGTTCTTGACCATAGGTTAAAACATAGGATTTCGTTGCATCGCAATAAGCATTTTCTTTATAAGGATCACTGATCGGGCGAATATAGCCACCTTCAATCAAATCCTGTAGCGTAACAATGCGAGATTCATCTGGTTCTGGCGGTTGATAAATATTACATAAAAAATTGGCCTGAGGCGATATACCACAATCGACATACATCCCTTCGGCAGCTTCTTTCATACTGTTTTCGGCAATTTCAAATGCTTTTTTTCTAGTCGACGAAATATAGGAATTATAGCCTAAAATGGCAAGACTTGTTAGAATTCCTAGAATTACAATGACGGCAAGTAATTCCGTCAATGTAAATCCCTTTTTGCTTTTCATACAACCCTCTCCTATTCTTTTTCTTTTATTCTTGGGTTCCCATTTGATCTTCCTGATCAGGGGTCGGTAAAATAATTCCGTCTATAGCAGCCTCTCTTACCATGGTTTCATATTTTCCCATGAATAACAATGTCAAGGGTTCTAAGTCAATACCCCTTGCCTGATATCCCAAAATACAGTAGTTCATAATACTTTTTTGAGTTTCTTCGTCAATATGCTCGATGTCCTCTTGATTTAAATTCATCGTTTTAATTACCAACATCGAGATCAGTTCGGTATGTTCCGATAAACTCGTTCGATCATTAATATCTACTTGGTTTACGACATTTTGATACGCTTCCATCACTTCGTCTTTCGTATAAGACTGATAATACATATCGTCGTATTGATGCTCGATTTCATAATCGTTGTTTTCTTGTTTTTTTTCTTCATCCGGTTTAATAATTTGCGTTAATATAATGACAATAAAAGCAACGATTAAAATAGATAAAATAACGATGACTCCGATTCGCCATGATGTTAGTTTTGTTTTTTTCATATTCTCACCTACTCTAAGATCCATTATAATAAATTATCAAAAAAAAAGAAAGATGTTTTTACATCTATCTCGCGTATACGTAGATTTTCATTTGGAATTCCGTTTTTTAAAAATAACGGAATTAAATTTGTTTATAGTATAATATATCTTATGTT